>JBOFCU010000173.1:0-8585 GCA_051646285.1 Beijerinckiaceae bacterium | reverse complement strand
CGGCGTATTATCCTGCGTCGTGCGCCGGCCGGTCTGGAAATAGATCGTTTCCGCCGTGCCTGTTGTTCCATTGGTGCGCGTGAAATTGCTCTGAAAGCCGCGATCATGCCCGGCATTTGTGCCGGTGACATCACTGCGCGTCAACAAAATCGAAGCGATGCCTGCCGCGCCAAGCGTCTGCAACTCGCCAGCATCGGCAACGCCGTTCCGACATGCAGACCCCCGTGTCTGCACTGTTCCCTTGCATGAATTTTGAAAGGAAGCGATTTGCGGATCGCATCATGCCTCGATTATAATGCGGGATGACACGTATCAGGATATTTTTCTGACGGGTGCAATCCGAGCTTCCGGCATAGCACCGCTGCATCATTTGGGGCTGAATCGACAGGGTGCTCAACCGCATATTCGCCTGCAAACAGACGCCAGCTTTCGATGTTGCGCCATGGCACGGCGATCAGGACAGGGATCTCTGCCTCCAGCAATTGCGACAGCAGCGGGCGAAATCCTGCGCCCTCGCTTTCGGATTTTCCGAACTTGTTCAAAATAACAAGATCCGGCTTATGGCTGATTGATTGACGGACCATTTGCATGGCGCTCAACAATTGACCGGTATCGAGAGCACATCCACGCGCATGAGGGCCACGATCCTGTGATATGCTGACATGCTCGCCGCTGGAAAGCTCCTCCAAAATCATGTCGCAGCGGGACCGGCCCGGGCGTGGCGCATTGTGCTGAACCAGACCAGCCAGGGACCAGCCCTGCTCCATCAGGTGCAAGGCGATGTCCCTGAGCAATTGATCGGCCAGGGCACTGTCGGAATAAATCAGCGCCGTCATGGGCGCTCCGTCATATTTCCATTTCACGGACTGTGCCCTTTCATTCGCTCTTGCCTGATGGCAAACCGGCACAACACCCCGCGTCCAGGCTTTGCGCATCCCCAACGGCCGAAAATACGGATAAAGCCTGCTGGCGCATGGAACTGATGGGTTCGACCGGATGGCTGGCGCGATGATCAATCGACGCCAGGGCATCGCGTTCGCCGATCGAGGATAATTGCGGCCCCAGATCGCGCAAAAGCCCGTCATGAATGGCGTAGAGCCAGCCATGGAGATGCAATGTCTGCCCGGCCAGCCACGCATTTTCAACCATGGGCGTGGCAGCCACGCGCCGCACCTGCATCTCGACATTCAACTCGCATAACCGGTTGAGCCGCTCCGCCGGATCGCGGATGGAATCATAAACGGCGCGATGCTTGCGGTACATCATCGAAATCGGCTGCAGCCAATGATCGACCATGGCGCTGTTTTCATTATCGAGAACACGGTTGATGCCGCTGCAGCCATAGTGCCCGCAGACGATGATATGCTCCACCTTGAGGCGGAAAATCGCAAATTCGAGGACTGACAGAATATTCATATCGCTGGTGTGGACCATGTTGGCGATATTACGATGCACAAACACTTCGCCGGGGTCCAAGCCCAGCACATCGTTGGCCGTCACCCGGCTGTCCGAACATCCAATCCAGAGATAACGCGGCGCCTGCTGTTCTGACATGCGCAGAAAATAGTGCGGATCGAGCCTGGTCTTGGAATTGGCCCAGGCGACATTGCGATCAAAAAGGTCATTCAGGATTCTGGACATCAGGCGGATAATCTCCTGCGGGCGCTCATCGATTCGGCAATGCCGCCAAGCCCTTTCGCGCCGATACGGGCCCGTGCGATGGCAAGCACAATGCCGTTTTCAATCGCAACATGGCGCCGTTCAGCATCAGCAAAATCACGCAGCAATTGCGCCACCATGCGGGGAATGATGAGAGGCGAATTGGGGTGATGACATGCCAGCGCCTCAACAACCTCGGCTTGAATTTTTTCCATGCGACGATGATCAGCCTTGAGATTTTCGATCGTGCCCCCCAACTCATCGGCAGATCGTGCACTTTTCAGCAACGCCGGAAAAAGATCGCGCTCCTCATCTTCTCGGTGCACAGGCAGCGCTGATTTTATAAACAGGGTCACAACAGATGCACATTCCGCATTAAGGTGGCCGACCTCTGCCGCATTGCGAAGCAGTGAGCACACGGCGCGCAGCCGCATGTGTTCCGCGAGCAGATAATCCAGTGGCGCAGCCAACAGGCTGGGCGGAATTGGCGTGGCCACCACGTCCATCAACAATCGGTCAGGCTGCGGCAGACTAGGTGTGGTCATTGCACGCCCCGGTGCCTGATCCGCATCCGCACGCATCCGCTGAGTGTGCCGTATTGTCCTTGTCGAGCGCCCAATGCAGAATTTTACTGATAACCACACGGGCGGGGTCGTCCGTCTTTTCGATCGCTGTCATCAGCGCCAGCCAGTCCTCATCGCTGCCCTGATTGGCGAAGCGGCGCGCGGCGCCCGCCAGATAGGCGCCGGGCGTCTCATCATGCTGCAACCCCATCTGCTGCACCCTGAACATCAGGATGACATTGCCCAGCGCCTCCATGGCATGAGCAGCATCATTATCGTCTTCCAGCCGTCGAATGAGTGCGCCGAGTTGCATAGCTATATTCTCAATGGGTTTGAGATGATGGTGCCGGGATCATCTCGATCCCTTCGATGGTGGCCTGCCCGGTCAAAAATGCGAGGTATTGCTGCAGGGCGACGCGGCGCACCTTTTCGTTCAACCAGCCGGAGATGCGGCTGCGTGCGACGGCGAAGGGCAATTCGCCTCCCATGATGCGCCGGTTGACCCAGACAATATGGAACCCGTAGCGCGTCTCCACCGGTTCGGGAGCCACCATGCCAAGGGGCGCTGTGGCCAGCGCCTTTTCAAATTCCGGCACTGTCTGGCCCGGACCGATCTGACCGAGGCTGCCGCCGGTCTGGCCCGACGGGCAGGCCGACATGGAAGCAGCCATGGCTGCAAAACGCTCTGGTGCCTGTTGCAGTTCGCTGATGGCCGCACAGGCGATGTCGCGGGCCGCCATGCGGGTCTTTTCATCCCCTGGCTGTACCGGCAACAGGATGTGCCGGACCTCGTACAGATCGGCGGTCCGGAACTTGGCGCGGTTGTTGTCATAGTAGCGCTGGCAGGCCGCCTCATCGGCCACAGGCGTTACCACCTCCCGCTCGATCAGCGCCCGCATGGCTGCCTCTTCATCCGTCTCGCGGCGGCCTTCATCATCTGCCTGCGGCACCGCTGTGATGCCAAGCCGCTGCACCTCCTGCATCAGCAACTCGCGCACGACCAGTGCCCGCGCTGCCGCCTGCCAGGCCTCTATTGGCTTTGCTGACGGGTGGTTCTGGGTTTCCCGCGCGATGGCGTCGCGCGAGATTGTGACGCCGTTGACCGAAACCGGCCGGGGGCGCGCTGTGATGGCGGGCTTGACGGTGCAGGATGCATCAGACGCAGCATTGTTCATGGATCTCACTCCGCCGGAAGGTGTGGGGTTGGCGAGGCTGGCTTGGACAGGTCACGCCGTGTGCGGACAACCTGGTAGCCCTTGCGGCCCAGATACCAGACCGGCGCGGACCAGATGTGGACCAGCCGCGAAAACGGGAAGATCAGGAAAATCGTCATCCCGAGCACGAGATGGACCAGATACGGCCAATCAAGGCCCTGAAGGGTCTGCGCATCAACCGGCTGCACCGTCAGGATGCCTTGTGCCCAATGCGACAGGACGAGCATGACCGAGGCATCCTCATGGCTGAACGAATAGGGCAGCGTCACCAAACCCAGCACAAGCTGGACCCAGAGAATGCCGAGCACGGACAGGTCCATGTAAGTTGAGGTCTGGCGAATGCGCCCATCGAGCAGACGGCGGTGCAACAACAGCGTCAGTCCGACAAAGCAGATGATCCCGGCTACGCCCCCGGCGATGATTGCTATGAGCTGCTTTTGCTCAGGTGTGATCAACAGGGTGTAGATTGAGGCCGGCGTCAGCAACCCGACGGAATGGCCCAGCACCAGAAACAGGATGCCGATGTGGAACAGGTTTGACCCCCAGGTAAGCTGCTTCTTGCGCAACATCTGGCTGGAGGAGGCCTTCCAGGTATACTGCTCCCGGTCAAACCGGATGATCGAGCCAAAGATGAAGGCCGACAGGCAGACGTAAGGGTACCAGACAAACAGGATGTGAAAGATGGTGTCGCGCATGATGAGAATCCTCAGGAACGGGGCGACGGCGAAGCCGTGAAGGTGGTGCGCGGTCCGGCACCCGGAATTGGCTCAAGGCCAGGCGCAGGGCGGCGTGCCTGACGCAGCTTGGCCGACAGGCCATCCTTGCCGCAGGCGTCAGCCGCAGCCCCCGGCCCGAACAGAACCTCCTCCTCGGCCCATGCAGCATCGAGGGCTTCAAGATCATCTGGCTCCGGATCAGGCTCAGCCCTGAGTCTGGCCAGCGCGGCTTCGTCGAGCTTGGCTTTCGCCAGCACAACGAGCGCTGCAAAGACGGCTTCATAAGGTGAGGAGCGTTTGGCCAGCCGCTCGCGCAGCGCCACCAGCACATGAGCCGGCTGGCCGATCAGATCGAGCGCCTCGGCTGGCCGGCGGGTGGCCGCAAACTCCAGAAACAGCGGCAGGAAGTCCGGCAGCTCCGTCACCGTTGGCGTGTAGCCGCCATCTTCATAAACCTTGATCAGATCCACCATGGCCTGCCCGCGGTCACGGCTTTCGCCATGCACATGCTCGAACAGATGCAGGGAGAGCGCGCGCGTCCGGTCGAACAACAGGATGAAGCGCTCCTGCCGGTCCATCAGGTCGCCATCGGCGATGTCATCAATCAGGCGTGTGACAGCTGCCAGATGGGCGGCAGGCAGGAGTTTTTCGGCAGACAGAACCGCCTTCAATTCAGGGGCAGCCGCCACAAGTTCGGCTGTCGGATAGGTGAGAAGGGCTGAGAGAACCTTGAGCGTTTTCATTTCAATAGGCCCCCGCCTTCGGCTTGTCGTTCTTTACCTTGATACCGCCGAACAGGTTGAGCTTGTCGTCACTCGGCAAGCAGCCATCCCCGAAGGAAAAGCCGCACTGGCCACGCAACTCATAGGCGTCCTGCGTCACTTCGCGGTGCGTCGTCGGGATGACGAAACGGTCCTCGTAATTGGCGATGGCCATGATGTGGTACATCTGTTCGATCTGGGCCGGTGTCAGCCCGACCTTTTTCGCCACGGCCTCATCGATGACGCCATCGACCGTTTTGGCCCGCATATAGGCCCGCATGGCCAGCATGCGCTCCAGCCCTTCGGCTACCGGCTTTTCATCGCCTGCCGTCAGCAGGTTGGCGAGATATTTGAGCGGAATGCGCAGGGATTTCACATCCGGCATGGCGCCATCCATGCCCATCTTGCCGGCTTGCGCGGCAGCCGTGATCGGTGAGAGCGGCGGCACATACCAGACCATGGGCAGCGTCCGGTATTCCGGGTGCAGCGGGAATGCGACCTTCCATTCCATCGCCATCTTCCAGACCGGCGAGTTACGGGCGGCCTCGATCCACGATTCCGGAATTCCGTCCTTGCGCGCCTGGGCGATGACCGCTGGATCATTGGGATCGAGAAAGATTTTCATCTGGGCTTCGTAGAGATCGCCCTCGTCCGGCACGCTGGCCGCTTCCTCGATACGGTCGGCATCATAGAGCATCACACCGAGATAGCGGATGCGCCCGACACAGGTTTCCGAGCACACTGTCGGCTGTCCCGCCTCGATGCGCGGATAGCAGAAGATGCACTTTTCGGATTTGCCGCTCGACCAGTTGAAATAGATTTTCTTATAGGGGCAGCCGGAAACGCACATGCGCCAGCCGCGGCATTTGTCCTGATCGATGAGAACAATGCCGTCCTCCTCGCGTTTGTAAATTGCGCCTGATGGACAGGCCGCCGCGCAAGCCGGGTTAAGGCAATGCTCGCACAGGCGCGGCAGATACATCATGAAGGTGTTTTCGAACTGGCCGTACATTTCCTTCTGGATGCCCTCGAAATTGACATCCTTCGAGCGCTTGGCAAATTCGCCACCCAAGATTTCCTCCCAGTTCGGGCCCCACTCGATTTTTTCCATCCGTTCGCCGGTGATCAGCGAACGAGGGCGTGCGGTCGGAAACGCCTCAAGCTCAGGCGCTTTCTGGAGATGCTCGTAATCGAAGGTGAAAGGTTCGTAGTAGTCATCGATTTCCGGCATGTTCGGGTTGGCGAAGATGTTCGCCAGAATCCGCCATTTGCCGCCGATCTTCGGCTCGATCTTGCCGTTGGCCTTGCGCCGCCAGCCGCCCTTCCATTTGTCCTGGTTCTCCCACTGCTTGGGATAACCAATGCCGGGCTTGGTCTCGACATTGTTGAACCATGCGTATTCCATGCCTTCGCGGTTGGTCCAGACGTTCTTGCAGGTCACCGAGCAGGTGTGGCAGCCGATGCACTTGTCGAGGTTCAGCACCATCGCAATTTGAGCGCGAATTTTCATTGTTCCAGTCCTTTTCACTCGGCTGCCTGGGCGGGTGCGGCATTGGCTTTTTCGGCATAGGGCCGCTCCAGCCAATCGACGGTCTTGAGCTTGCGGATCACCACAAACTCGTCACGGTTGGTGCCGATCGTGCCGTAGTAGTTGAAGTCGTAGGCAAGCTGGGCATAACCGCCGATCATGTGGGTCGGGTTGGTGACGATGCGTGTCACCGAGTTGTGGATGCCGCCGCGATTGCCGGTCATTTCCGAACCCGGCACATTCACGATTTTCTCCTGCGCGTGGTACATGAAGAGCGTGCCGTCCTTCATGCGCTGGGAGACAACGGCACGGGCCACCAGTGCACCGTTGGCGTTGAAGGCCTCGACCCAGTCATTGTCGACAATACCGGCTCTGGCCGCGTCCGTTTCGGACAGCCAGACGATGGGGCCGCCGCGCGAAAGCGTCAGCATCATCAGGTTGTCGGTGTAGGTGGAATGGATGCCCCATTTCTGGTGCGGCGTGATGAAGTTGAGAACGATTTGCTTCTCGCCATTCGGCTTCATGTCGATGACGGGCGCTGTCGCCTTGAGGTCCAGCGGCGGACGATAGACACAGAGTGATGCACCGAACGCGCGCATCCACAGATGGTCCTGATAGAGTTGCTGACGGCCTGTCAGCGTGCGCCACGGTATCAGCTCATGCACGTTGGTGTAGCCGGCGTTGTAGCAGACCTTCTCGCTCTCCAGACCTGACCAGGTTGGCGCCGAGATGATCTTGCGCGGCTGGGCCACCACATCGCGGAAGCGAATTTTCTCGTCCTCCTTCGGCAGCGCCAGATGGGCGTGCTCGCGCCCGGTGATCTTGCCGAGCGCCTCCCAGGCTCTGACTGCAACCTCGCCGTTGGTCTCCGGGGCCATCATCAGGATGGTCTCGGTGGCATCGATATCAGTGACAATCTTCGCCAGACCCTTGTTGGCCCCCTCCAGATGGACGCCATTCAGCTCCTTGAGATGCTGCACTTCATGGCCGGTTTTCCACGCCATGCCCTTGATGCCGTTGCCGATGGAATCCATCAGCGGGCCCAGTGCGGTGAAACGCTCGTAGGTGTGGGGATAATCGCGCTCCACCACCATCACCACCGGCATGGTCTTGCCGGGGATGGGATCGCACTCACCCTTCTTCCAGTCCTTCGGCTCGAAGGGCTGCGCGATCTCGTTGGCGGTGTCGTGCTTGATCGGGTTGAGAACCACGTCCTTTTCCACGCCCAGCACCTCGGGCGCCACCCTGGAGAACGCCTTGGCGATACCCTTGTATATTTCCCAGTCGGAGCGCGCTTCCCATGCCGGATCGACCGCACCGGTCAGCGGGTGAATGAAGGGGTGCATGTCCGATGTGTTGAGGTCGTTCTTCTCGTACCACGTCGCGGTCGGCAGCACGATATCGGAATAAACGCAGGTGGTGGACATGCGGAAATCGAGCGTGACCAGCAGGTCGAGCTTCCCTTCCGGCGCATGCTCGTGCCAGACGGCCTCGGTCGCGCGCGCCCTGCCCTCGGTGCCGAGATCCTTGCCGAGAACGCCATGGGTGGTGCCGAGCAGGTGCTTGAGGAAATATTCATGCCCCTTGCCCGATGACCCGAGCAGGTTGGAGCGCCAGACGAACATGTTGCGCGGCCAGTTCTTCGGATTGTCCGGGTCCTCGCAGGAGAGTTTCAGCGAACCGTCCTTGAGGCTTTTGGCGACGTAATCCTTCGCCTCCATGCCGGCGGCGGCAGCGTCCTTCGCAACCTGCAGCGGGTTGGTCTGCAACTGCGGCGCCGATGGCAGCCAGCCCATCCGCTCGGCGCGGATGTTGTAGTCGATCATCGTCCCGTCCCACGGGCCTTCCGGCGCGGTGGGAGACAGAAGCTCGCTGACCTTCACCGTCTCGTAGCGCCACTGATCGGTGTGGGCATAGAAGGCCGAGGTCGAGTTTTGCTGGCGCGGCGGGCGGCCCCAGTCGAGCGCGAAGGCGAGCGGGGCCCAGCCGGCCTGGGGCCTGAGCTTCTCCTGCCCGACATAATGCGCCCAGCCGCCGCCGGACTGGCCGACACAGCCGCACATGATGAGCATGTTCATCACGCCGCGGTAATTCATGTCAGCGTGATACCAATGGTTCATCGCGGCCCCGATGATGACCATGGA
>JBOFCU010000160.1:0-6001 GCA_051646285.1 Beijerinckiaceae bacterium | reverse complement strand
GTTCTCCTCGTCGTCTTGGATACAGCGCTGCCCGCGCTGCATCAATTCCAGTCAGTTTGTGGCCTTGTCGGGCGCTGAACGGTCATTTGCAGCAGCCACAGGCTTCACGCCCTTGGCTGCAAAAAATGTGTAGGACAGCGTTACAGATTCGATGCGTTTCATGTCGGTGTCTTTTTCCAGATCAGGATCGAGGAAAAAGACCACAGATGCTTCCCGTTTTTCGCCAGGCTTCATGGGCGTGTCCGTTTCACAGAAGCATTGCAGCTTGTTGAAATACTGAGCCGCAATTTTCGGCTCGATATTATAGCTGGCCCGGCCAATGATTTCGCGATCAGAAACATTCTGCACGGTATAGGTGATAGTCTGCGTCTCACCCGGCTTCACCTTCACCTGAAGGGTATCAGCGGAAAATTTCCATGGCAGGCCGGGCGCGACATTGGAATCAAAACGCACCACAAACGACCGCGTGCCGACGGTGCGTGATTCCGTCGCCGTGAACATGGGACGGCCATCAAAGCCCGTGAGCTGGCAAAACAGATTGTAAAGCGGCACTGAAGCGTAAGCGAGACCAACCATCGCCGTCACGACGCTAACGCAAACCAGCATCGTGCGGCGCACCCGCCGTTGCAGCGCATCGCGATCAACCTGTGGACTGGACGCAAGTCTGTCCATCACAGCGGCCTGACCAGAATAGCGGGGCCGAGCTTGAAAATCGTTACAACGAAAAAGAAAATGCACAGTGCGCCCAGCGTCAACCCAAGCGCTACCGAACGCGCGCGGCGGCTGCGCAATTCTTCCGGTGTTAATTGGCGCATGTCAGGCGGCACGCTCATATCCATCGCCCCAGCATCGCAAAAAAGGGCACCCACAACCGTTCCACCAGCAGCACGGCAAAAAGCCCGAACAGATACAAGATGGAAAAACCAAACAGTCGCCACGCTGATTTGATCGCGGCAGCCCCTTCACGGTCACGGAACACACGCCATGCGCAATAAAGCATCGCCATCCCGCCGCTGGCTGCGGTGACGGCATAAGCCACACCCGCAAACTTCAAGATATATGGCAGCAGCGCAAAGACAGAGACAATGACGGTGTAAACAAGAATTTGCATGCGGGTGGAATCGTGCCCCGCCACATTCGGCATCATCGGTATATTGGCACGGGCATAGTCCTCAGACTTGACCAGCGCGAGCGCCCAGAAATGCGGCGGCGTCCAAAGAAAAATAATGCCGAACAGAACAAGGCCGGCCAAACCAATCTGGCCTGTCATCGCGGCTTCACCAATCATCGGCGGAAAAGCCCCTGCCGCACCACCGATCACGATATTCTGCGGCGTCGAGCGTTTGAGAAACAGGGTGTAAATGACAGCATAGAAGAAAATCGTGAAAGCCAGCAGACCGGCCGCCAGCCAGTTTGCGACCAGGCCAAGCACAAGAACGGAGCCAATGGCGAGCGGTGTGGCAAAGCTCAGCGCCTCGCGCGGCGTGACCCGGCCTGAGGGAATGGGCCGCCCCTGCGTGCGGCGCATGATGCGGTCAATATCCGCATCCGCGACCATGTTGAATGCGCCTGATGCGCCAGCGCCCACCGCAATCGCCAGCAGGGATGCCAGCATGATCACGGGGTGTCCCGGCGTATTGGCCATCAGCATGCCAACAAAGGCAGTGAAAATCACCAGCGACATGACGCGCGGCTTGAGCAGCTCGAAATAATCGCCCGGCAACGCCAGCGACGGGCGCGCATCCGAACGCATGGCAGCATGATAGCTGCCGATGCTCTCCTGATGTTCGCTGCCCATGCTCATTGTCTTGCAACCATGCCTGATGATGAATGACACCGGCACCAGAAGTGCCGTTCAGATCAGCGCCCGGTCATGCCGGGCGCTGCACTGTTTAGTGATGATCGCCCGGCGCAATGCGCGGCAGCGTTTCATATTGGTGGAACGGCGGCGGTGAAGACAGCGTCCATTCCAGCGTGTTGGCACCTTCGCCGTAAGGATTGCCCGCTGCCTTTTCCTTGCGCACGAAGACGACATAGAACATCGCCACGAGGAAGAAGATAATACCGGCCGCGAAGATATAGGCACCGATCGAAGACACATAATTCCAGTGCCGCAGCGCATCGGGATAATCAACATAATGGCGCGGCATGGAGGCCAGACCGGAGAAGTGCATCGGGAAGAACAGGATGTTCGCGCCGATGAATGACACCCAGAAATGGAATTTTCCAATCCATTCCGGAATGATGTAGCCGAACATTTTTGGGAACCAGTAATACCAGCCGCCGAAGATCATGAACACCGCGCCAAGCGACAGCACATAATGGAAATGGGCGATCACATAGTAGGTGTTGTGGAGCTGGCGGTCGATTGGCGCATTGGCCAGCACCACGCCTGTCACGCCCCCCAGCGTGAACAGGAAGATGAAGCCGAATGCCCAATACATGGCCGAGGACATGCGGAGAGACCCACCCCACATCGTCGCAATCCATGAGAAGATTTTGACACCTGTCGGCACCGCAATCACCATGGTGGCGGCAATAAAGTAGGCCTGCGTCTTCATCGACAGGCCAACCGTGTACATGTGGTGTGCCCACACAATAAAGCCGACAGCACCAATCGCGACCATGGCGTAGGCCATGCCGAGATACCCGAAAATCGGCTTCTTCGAGAACGTCGAAATAATGTGGCTGACAATGCCGAAAGCCGGCAAAATCATGATGTACACTTCGGGATGGCCGAAGAACCAGAACAGATGCTGGTAAAGCACCGGATCACCGCCACCGGCAGGATCAAAGAATGTGGTGCCAAAATTGCGGTCTGTCAGCAGCATGGTGATTGCACCGGCAAGCACCGGGAGCGACAGCAGCAGCAGAAAAGCTGTGACCAGCATCGACCACGCGAACAGCGGCATCTTGTGCAGGGTCATACCCGGCGCGCGCATGTTCAAAATCGTGGTGATGAAGTTGATCGCGCCCAGAATGGAGCCAGCACCAGCGGTATGCAGTGCCAGAATACCGAAATCGAGCGCCGGTCCCGGATGGCCGGATGTCGAGAGCGGTGGATAAACGGTCCAACCGCCGCCAAAGCCATTTGTGCCCGGCGCGCCCTCGAAGAACAGCGACATGAACAACAGCACAAAACCGCCAGCGGTGAACCAGAATGAGATATTGTTCATGCGCGGAAAGGCCATATCCGGCGCACCGATCATGAGCGGCACAAACCAGTTG
Organism: Beijerinckiaceae bacterium; assembly: GCA_051646285.1. GTDB lineage: Bacteria > Pseudomonadota > Alphaproteobacteria > Rhizobiales > Beijerinckiaceae > Terrirubrum. The sequence continues at coordinate 2,773 of JBOFCU010000160.1, read as the reverse complement.
CCGAAGCCACCGATCAGGGCGGGCATAACCACGAAGAACACCATGATCAGGCCATGGCCTGTCACGTAAACATTATAAGCCTGCGGATTGGAAAAATACTGGAGCCCCGGCTCCTGCAATTCCAGACGCATCATCACCGACAAGAAGCCGCCAAAAATACCGGCGCCCAGCGCCAGCAAAAGATAGAGCGTGCCAATATCCTTGTGGTTGGTGGACAGCAGCCAGCGGCGCCATCCTGTCGGGTGTGCTTCGTGATGATCATGATGATCGGCGTGAGCGGCGGCACCGTAAGCCATGGTTCGCTAGTCCTCTGCCTGAATGGTCTTGTGAGTTGGTTGAATTAGCGGATGCCGACAGACGCAGCCGATGCGAGACGCGCCGGCTCCGCATCGATCGATGCATATTTCTTTTTCGCGTCCTGGAGCCATGCAGCATAGGCTTGCTCGCTCACAACACGTATGGCGATGGGCATGTAGGCATGGTTGGCGCCACACAGGCGAGAACACTGGCCATAATATATGCCTTCACGCTCGGCCTTGAACCAGGTCTGGTTCATGCGGCCGGGAATGGCATCAATCTTCACGCCGAAGGATGGCAGCGCAAAATTATGAATCACGTCAGCGGCCGTCACATGCAGGTGAATAACCTTGTTCACAGGCACAACGACTTCATTATCAACAGCGAGAAGGCGGGGCATGTCTTCCGGCTTCTTGCCTTCCTTCACGGCCTTGTTGATGTCTTCATCCGACAACATCGTGGCATCAAAACCAAACCCGCCATTCTGATCCTTCGGATATTCGTAAGACCAGAACCACTGCTTGCCAGTTGCCTTGACCACAACATCAGCCGGCGGCAGCACGAGCTGGGCGCGCAGCAGACGGAATGAGGGAATCGAAACACCGAGCAAAATCAAAATCGGCAAGAGCGTCCAGGCAATTTCCAGCGTGGTGGAATGCGTGGTTTTGGACGGCACAGGATTCTTCTTTTCGCCAAAGCGCACGATCACGATGATCAGCAGGGCCAGCACGAACAATGTGATCAGGCCGATCAGCCAATTCAGGGCGGTATGAAAATCATACATGTCACGCGCCAGCGCGGTGACAGGCTCCTGCAGGCCAATCTGCCAGTCCGTGGGCTGGCCGACGCCCGCCATGGCCGGGCCTGTCATAAGGCCTGTCATCATACCGGCAGCCGTTACGGCCAATTTCCGCCACATCATCATGAGCGAATACCCCTCGTTCATCTCTTTACGTCAAGCGCGACTCTCGCGCCTATGAACCCATTGACCTACGTCAAAACATATCCCGCCAGCGGGCGCAATCCGCCCATTTGCAGCCCACCATGCGGCAATTCGGCGCAAAATGGTTGCCGCTGTTTCTTTCAACAGGCGGCCTTCGTCAATAAGCCTGATGGAGACGGGTCACATTCTTGACAGGATGACGTCTGCATGGTCCGAACACATCACTTGCAGCCTGCTGACCGCAGCGTTGCCTGATGCGGTTCACCAGCCCACCGGATACCAGCCCGCCTTGCCTTCGCCCCGCCTGTTTCTGCCCCCTCTCCGCGCGCTGTCCTGTGCCGCGCTGGTTCTGGCCGCCAGTCTTTTGGGCGCGGCAACTGGTGCGCAGGCGCAAGGCCAGCTCAAGGAATCCCATGGCGACTGGCAGGTCCGGTGCGAGACACAAGCTGCACTGCCCGCCGGTGCGCCAGCCGGAGCCGGCACAACCCAAGCGCGCGAACAATGCGCGCTGGTTCAAAGTGTTGCGGCGGAAGACAAGCCTAATTTGACACTGGTGGTCGTGGTTCTCAAAACCTCTGACGCCAAAAACCGGCTGCTGCGCGTCGTCGCACCGCTGAATGTGCTGCTGCCTGCCGGTCTTGGCCTCAAGGTCGATGATGCCGACATTGGCCGGGCCGGCTTCGTGCGCTGTCTGCCAAATGGCTGTGTTGCCGAAGTCGTGATGGATGACACGCTTGTCGGCCAGTTGCGCAACGGCAAGACAGCAACCTTTATTGTATTCCAAACGCCTGAGGAGGGAATCGGCATTCCGGTCTCTCTCACCGGGTTTGGAAAAGGTTACGACAGCCTGCCATAAGGCAGCTTCTGGGATGGGGATGAATATGGTGGCGTCTGTGAAAGTGACGGCAGTGCGGCTTCTGGCCACTGTGGCGGCGGTGTTGACCGTCGCAGCGTGCAATACGTCCTCATCAGCGCCTGCCCCAGCATCTGGCGGGCTTGCGCCGGGTCTTTTCTCATGGGGATCGCGCGATGTGCCGCCGCAAACCCCAGTGAATGAGGATTTCACCTGCCCGCCAATCACGATCAGTGATGGTGGCGCTGCCATGCGGCAAGGCGCGGCCAGCGGTGACAGTGTGCGGTTGCAGCTTTCCATGGGACAGATCGCGCGCGAATGCACCGACATTGGCATGGATGGCAGCTTTACCTTGAAAGTGGGCGTGGAAGGCCGCGCCCTGCTCGGGCCAGTTGGCCGCCCAGGCAGCTATAATGTGCCGGTGAGGATCTCGGTCAATTCGGATGAAAAGCCGTTCCTGACACGCGCGCTCCGCACGTCCGTCACGATTCCCGGCGGCGCAGACCAGGCGCAGTTTGTGCTGATCGAACCAGGCATCCGCGTTCCCGGTGGCCGGACTGATCTGGAAATACAGGTCGGCTTTGGCGGCGGGGCTGCCGAACCGCGGGCACGCCGCCGCCGATAAGGCGGCTGGGGTCGTTTTTTTTCACGCATAACCTGCTGTTACGGCAACCCTTGCG
>JBOFCU010000124.1:0-18667 GCA_051646285.1 Beijerinckiaceae bacterium | reverse complement strand
AGCAGCGCGCCAAGAATGGGGCCAATCACATCGGGTGTGAGCGCGCCGCCTGTCGGCAGCGGCATATCTTTCCTGACATTGAGCAGAGGCGTTGTGTTGCCAGCGCCGGCATAATCAGCCAGCCGCGCCAGCGCATCGGCGAGATCATCACTGTTTTCCGCCAGTGTGAAAAATTCACAGGCAGGATGTGTCAGGGCACTGGGTTTGCCGGGGTAGCCAAAAAATGCCACCGGCGGTTTGGCTCCCACCAGCACGATGCGGCGAATATCTTTCAGCCGCTCTACGGCCATATCGACCGGATAGGGCACACGCACAATGGCAACGCGACCGATGCCACGCGCCATGCGCTTGTTCGACATCGGAGCCATGATACGGCAATTGAGTGTTTGCGCGATGCGCGAGGCAGACATCAGCGCATCATCGCGCAAGGCCACATCGCCGATCATCAGCAGCGCCGGTCCGCTGCGTAAAAATTCGGCGGCAGCGCGCACGCTGGCATCATCAATTTTTTGCCGTGGCCGCTGTGCCGGTGTTTTCACCGGCCCGTTGCTGTCACCCCATGCCGTGTCGGCGGGTAAAATCAGTGTCGCAATGTGTCCCGGATATTCCCGCGCGGCCATGATGGCGTCCACGCCGTCCTGCGCAATGGTTGTCGCGTGCGAGCCGGTGCGCACAAAATGCGAGAGCGGCCGTGCCAGTGCCTCAATATCGCTGGTCAGTGGCGCGTCGAAGCGCTTGTGAAAGGACGTATGCTCGCCGACGATATTCAGCATGGGCGATCCGGCGCGCCGCGCATTGTGAATATTCGCCATACCGTTGGCGAGGCCAGGACCAAGATGCAGCAATGTCGCCGCAGGTTTTTCCGCCATGCGCGCATAGCCATCAGCCGCACCGGTTGCGCCGCCTTCAAACAGGCACAGCACGCAACGCATGCCCTCAACCCGGTCGAGCGCAGCAACGAAATGCATTTCCGATGTGCCGGGATTGGTGAAACTCACATCGACGTTCGCCTCAACCATGGTGCGGACAAGAGCTTCAGCGCCGTTCATTGGTTGCTCCGGCAGTCGAGAATAGGCAGTCGGAAGTCGTGAAGAGGAAGGAAGCAGACGTCAATGGCGCTTCACGCATACACAGGCAGCGAAAAAACAGCCTGCGGCCTGCTGTCTTGCTTAGCCTGTCAATCGCTCGACATCCGCCCCGCAACGCTGCAATTTTTTCTCCAGCGCCTCAAAGCCGCGGTCGAGGTGATAAACCCGGTGCACCATCGTTTCACCTTCCGCCGCCAGCGCCGCGATGACGAGGCCAACAGAGGCGCGCAAATCGGTCGCCATCACAGGTGCGCCTTTCAATACAGGCGTTCCCTCAACGGTGGCCAGATCGCCTTCCATTTTAATATGCGCGCCAAACCGCGCCAGTTCCTGCACATGCATGAAGCGGTTTTCAAAAATGGTTTCGCGGATTTTTGAAACACCATCAGCGCGCGTCATCAGCGCCATGAATTGCGCCTGCAGGTCGGTGGGAAATCCTGGGAAGGGTTCGGTGGTGACATCGACGGGCAGAATTTTTCCGCTCCTGCGCCGCACGCGGATGCCATTGGCTTCGGGAATAATCTCTGTGCCGGTCCTGGCGATAATATCGAGCGCCGCCTGCAGCAATTCCGGCTTTGCACCTTGCAGCAACACATCGCCGCCGGTCATGGCGACAGCCATGGCGTATGTGCCGGTTTCGATGCGGTCCGGCACGACAGCATGGCGTGCGCCGGACAGGCGCGTCACACCTTCGATGACGATGGTGTCGGTGCCCGCGCCGGAAATTTTTGCGCCCATCTTCGTCAGAAGCGCGGCAACATCGGCAATTTCCGGCTCCCGCGCCGCATTTTTAATCACGGTCGTGCCACGGGCCAGCACGGCCGCCATCAAGGCCGTATGCGTGCCGCCAACGGTGACTTTGGGAAAATCAATCTCGCCGCCCACAAGACCATCCTTTGTGCTGGCGATGACATAGCCATTTTCGATTTCAATTTTGGTGCCGAGTTTTTCCAGCGCCATCAAATACCAGTCCACCGGCCGCGTGCCGATGGCGCAGCCGCCGGGCAGCGAGACCTTCGCCTGCCCCATGCGGCCCAGCAGCGGGCCAATCACCCAGAAGCTCGCCCGCATGCGTGAGACGAGTTCATAGGGCGCAGTGGTATCAACGATCTGCCGTGCCGAGAGCTGGATGGTCTGGCCGGTTTCCGTCTGCTGGCCCACGCGCTTGCCGGAGATGGAGTGATCAACACCGTGATTGCCGAGAATGCGCAGAAGCTGCATCACATCGGTCAGGCGCGGCACATTGTCGAGAATGACCGTGTCATCCGTCAGCAGCGCCAGCGTCATCAGCGGCAGGGCCGCATTCTTCGCGCCGGAAATCGGAATGGTGCCATTCAGCGGTGCGCCGCCGACAATGCGAATACGGTCCATGGATCAAATCTTTCGGTGCCGGCAAGCCCGGCGTCTGGTGCGGCAGCCTATAGCGGGGCAAGGCATCCCGGCGTTATGCATCGAGCCCATGCCCTTGCTTCTTATGCCCTTGCCCCTCACGGGCGATAAAATCAAGACGGCGTGTCCTGTCCATCCTTCGCGCCGGAGTTGTGGCGTTTGGGAGTAGCGGCCGTCATCCTGTCCTGTTCGGCCAGCGCAGCGTCATCGCGTCCGCGCAACTGTGCCTTGCGCTTTTTCAGGTTGGCGCGCAGGGCGGCGGCCAGTCGTTTGGCCTTGGCGGCCTGCTCGGGATTGGGGGGTGTGTGCGCCACAGTGGCTTTATCCAGGATAAGAGATCCGGGTTCCTATCACCCCGGCGCACACTCACCAAGGCGCTTCAGCCGGCAGCAAGGCCTGCCGGACAGGCCCGCCAGCGCTTTCCATGCAAGGCAGACCTTGCAGTGGTGCGACGAAAAGCTTGATCCGCCGCAATGGACTCGGCAGTGCGGCCTGTGTCAGAGAATGGCAGAAGGCCGTCATGCACGGCGCATGTCACAAGGGGGGCCTGCTGCGGCGGGCCAGAAGGCATGACAGCGGATAAGGCGACACTCCCGTCCGGCAAGGAGCACGGTGCTGGTCCTGTGACGGACGTGCCTGTGGATTACAGGCGCATTTTTGCAGGCACGCTGGACACGCTGAAAGGCGATGGCCGCTACCGCACCTTCAACACCATGGAACGCAACACCGACCGTTATCCCCATGCCCTGTGGCACGGCGAGAAGGGCGCGCGGGACATCGTGATCTGGTGCTCCAATGATTATCTGGGCATGGGCCGCCATGGCGATGTGATCCGGGCGCTGACAGAAACGGCGCAGACCTGCGGTGTCGGTGCTGGCGGCACCCGCAACATCGCCGGCAACAGCCATATGATTGTTGCGCTGGAGCGTGAGCTGGCAGACCTCCATGGCAAGGAAGCCGCCCTCGTCTTTACCTCTGGCTATGTCTCGAATCAGGCCGGCATTGCCACGCTGGCGCAGCTTCTGCCCGATTGTCTTGTGCTCTCGGATGCCGGCAACCACAATTCCATGATCGCCGGCGTGCGCGGCTCTGGCCGCCAGCGGGCCGTGTTCAACCACAATGATCTGGCTCATCTGGAGGCATTGCTGGCCGCCGAGCCTCTGTCGCGTCCCAAACTCATCGTGTTTGAGAGCGTCTATTCGATGGATGGCGATGTCGGGCCGATCCGCGAGATTTGCGCCCTGGCCCGCCGTTATGGCGCCATGACCTATATTGATGAGGTGCACGCCGTTGGCCTGTATGGCGAGCGCGGCGGCGGCTATGCGCAGGAAACCGGCTGCATGGCGGACCTTGATGTGATCGAGGGCACACTCGGCAAGGCCTTTGGCTGCCTCGGCGGCTATATTGCGGGAGATGCCGTGATCATCGATGCCGTGCGCAGCCATGCCCACGGCTTTATCTTCACCACCGCCCTGCCGCCGCCCATTGCAGCGGCTGCCGCTGAATCGGTGCGGGTGCTGAAAGGTCAGCAGGGCGGGGCGCTGCGCGCCCGCCAGCGTGACATGGTCGCCCACACCAAGGCGTTGCTGGCCGGTGCCGGTATTCCGATGATGGAAACACCCACCCATATCGTGCCGGTGATGGTAGGGGATGCCAAGGCCTGCAAGGCCCTGTCAGACCGGCTTCTGGATGTGCATGGCATTTACGTGCAGCCCATCAATTATCCCACCGTGCCGCGTGGCACCGAACGGTTGCGCATCACGCCATCGCCCTTCCATGATGAGGCGATGATCGCGCGGCTGCGCGATGCGCTGGTGGAAAGTTTCACCGCGCTGGGATTGGCTTTTGCCACCCCTGCGCGCCTTGCCGCCGAATAGGATAGGCGGTGCTGAATCTGTCTGGCAGGATTTCCCGGATATTTCACCGCCGCAAGGTTGCGTGAGACGGGGGGCTGTGGCAAAGGTCCGCCCGCTTTGCTGTTTCGTCATGTGTTGACGTTTGGCGGGCATAAGGCGAAAAAGCGCATCACGGCTTCGCTTGGTGACGCAACGCCCCGGTCGGCTGCGGTAGCTCAGTGGTAGAGCACTCCATTGGTAATGGAGAGGTCGAGAGTTCAATCCTCTCTCGCAGCACCATTTTTAAGGACATGCCATGCTGCGCCAGCGCATCACCGACGGTTTGAAGGAATCGCTCAAAGCCGGGGACAAGGTCCGTCTGGGGGCCATCCGCCTCATGCAGTCGGAACTGAAAAACAAGGATGTGGAAGCGCGCGGCGCCGGCAAGACGCAGGCAAGCGAGGAAGAGATTCTTGGCATCCTGCAAAAGATGATGAAGCAGCGGCAGGAATCGCTCGCCATCTATGAAAAGGCAGGCCGCGAGGATCTGGCATCCGTCGAGCGCGGCGAGATGGAGGTCATCACCTCTTTTTTGCCCAAACAAATGAGCGAGGCCGAAGTGGCTGGTGCCATCCAGTCCGCTATTGCCGAAACCGGCGCGGCTGGCATGAAGGATATGGGCAAGGTCATCGCTGTGCTGCGCGCCAACCATGCCGGTCAGATGGACTTTGGCAAAGCCAGCGGACTGGTGAAGGCGGCACTAAGCGGCTGATCTCAATCATTCAGCAATCGGGCTTCGCTTGCGGCGGGGCCGGGTGCGGACGCCGGATATGGTCCAGCGGCAACGGTGCGTCAGCCTTGGCACTCGATAGCACAAAGGTTGACCGCACATCGCCGATTTCTGGGTGCGACAACAGGGACTCGTTGAGAAAAATCTCATAGCCCCGCATATTTGGCACTACAATCTCGAGCATAAAGTCCGCATCACCTGCAATGCGATGACAGGCGACAACGTGCGGCAGCGTAGAAAACGCCTCTTCAAGTTTCAGAATCCGTTCGTGTGATGGCCTGTCTATCTTGATCGAAGCAAACACAGTCTGTGACAGCGCGACGGATGACCGGTCCACCAGGGCGCGATAGCCCGTGATGAAACCATCCGTCTCCAGCCGCTTCACCCGGCGCAGGCAAGGTGAAGGTGACAAGCCCACCGCGTCAGCGAGCCGGTGATTGGACAGCCTGCCATCCGATTGGAGCGCAGACAAAATTTTCAAATCAATAGAATCCAATGCAATATAAGGCATAGTTCCTCGCATTTTGGGATTTAGCTAGCATAAAATGCCAAAATATCATCATAACAGCCGGCAATACGCAAGGACATGCCAGTGCCTTTGGTGCTTTCTTCCTGTGTCTGGGTGGAGAAGCGATCATGGCGCACGAACGGGGCATTATGGCTGGCACGCTCGCGGCCCTCGGCACCTGCATTATTGCAGCGGGCTGGCAAATTGTGACCCGTAACGGTGTCACGAAGGGCTTGCATCCCCTGGATCTTGTAGTGCTGCGCTATGCCGTTCCTGCACTGATACTCCTTCCCTGGATCATAAGCGGCAAACTGCCCTTGAAAGCATCTGGCTGGCGGCAAACCGCCGCCCTCGTGATGGGAGGGGGTGCGCCATTCGGCTTCATTGTCATGTCTGGTTCAGTTTTTGCGCCTGTAGCCCATATGGGCGCACTCCTGCCGGGTGCTATGCCGTTCATGGTAGCAGTCGTTGCAGCGTTGATGCTGGGCGAGCGCTATGATCGCTGGCGCAAGGCTGGATTTGCCACCATCGCAGCGGGCGTCATTCTGATTGCCGGGCCTGCGCTGGCGGAAGGTGGTCACGCAACTCTGATTGGTGATGCGCTTTTCCTGTGCGGCGCTTTATTCTGGGCGGTCTATACGGTCATGGTTCGCCGCAGCGGCCTAAGTCCGCTTGAACTGACCGCGATTGTGAGTTTCTGGTCAGCGCTGCTGGCATTCGGGATGTGGCTTATCGTTCCTGGCGGCCGTTTATGGGGGGCTGCATTTTCCGACATCGCCTGGCAATTGGTGTGGCAAGGTCTTGTTGGTGGTTTTGCCGGAACTTGGCTTTTTGGTGTGGCGGTTGCACGGCTCGGCCCTGCGCCGGTTGCTGCAACAGCGGCGCTTGTGCCTGCTCTTTCGGCGATCGGCGGATGGATATTTCTGGCGGAAACTGTTTCAGCAACGGCCTTTGCCGGCATCGTCACGGTGATTGCCGGAATTATTCTCGCTTCAGGCCTGCTGGTGCGTGTGGTACGGGCACAATAAAAAAGCCGCCCTTCAGGCGGCTTTTTCCATTCCATGACTGTGCCAGAAATCAGGCGGCCTTTTCAGCCTTCGGCGCGGTCTTCTTGGCGATTTCTTTCTTGATCGCCAAAGCGCCCTTCGACAATTCATCATTGTTGGCCTTGGCAAGGAAAGCGTCGAGGCCGCCGCGATGCTCGACCGAGCGCAGGGCATTGGCGGAGACGCGCAGGCGCACCGGACGCTTCAGCGTATCCGACTGCAACGTGACGTTGATCAGATTGGCGTTGAAGGTGTGCTTGGTCTTGATATTGGAGTGGCTGACACGGTGGCCGGTCTGGTTGCCTTTGCCAGTCAGTTCGCAGCGGCGGGACATGGGATCAATCCTTGACGTCTCTGAGGGCCGGACCTGTTCGCGCGCACGATGCGCCTGCGGACGGCACAGCCAATTCCATGGAAGTTGCGGGCTTATGGGGGAAACGGGCCAAACCGTCAAGGCGTCATGCACCGCTCCCGGTCACGGGGCGGGGTACTGTTTCAGGATATGCACACCCGCAGGCGCGCCGGGCCACAGTTTCACGAGGTAGGTGTCATCGCCATCAAGCCCGTCCGGGCTGAGCGTGCCAAGACCGGCATGATACATGCGGGCCCGGTAGGAGCCATTGGCGGCGGCGATGCGCGGGCTCTTTTCAAACAAGTCCAACAAGCCGGCGACAACCAGGAAGCCTGACCGCACATCAAGGTCACACTCGGTCACATGGTCCCATCGCGCCAGATCATCTGCGTCCGGTGCCTGCGCGGCAATTTCAAGCGTGAGGGGCACAAACATGTTCCGCGCCGTGTGCACCACAATCACGCCAGGCCCGACTCTAAGACGCCGGGCAACATCCTCAGCCGTGACATCATCGGGCAGTGCCCGGTCAAGGCCATCGATGATAACAACTTGATGATAATCGGCAAAAAGCTGGAACGAGTATGAGGTCATGCGCGTGGCTGCCTTTCGCCGTTTGGATCAGCTCTCGACGGGCGCGGTGCGCGAGCGCTTGGTCAGGGCGATGCCGGCGCGGCATTCCGCCTCGGTCGGATAGCCTTCGCCTGAATCGGCAATGATCCGGCCATGCTCGTCGATCAGCCGCCAGCGCCATTGGCCCTTTTCCTGATAAATCTGGAACCGCATCCTGTCCTCATGCCTGCCTGTCCCTTATGTATCGTCAGGCGGGCGTCTCGCCAGCTTATTCCGCTCTGGCGATCACTTTTTCTGGCGCGGGGCTGCTTTGCCAGGGCCGGTGTCCCTTCGTCAGCGTGTCAATCACGTATCAGTCACTTGCCGTTAAGGGTTTGTTTGCCATGATGGAGCCTGAAACATGCGGCAAGGCTGGCTCCGCTGGCGAATCGTCCTTGCCGTCTGCTGTCCCAATTTGCCGTGTTCCTGCTGGAGTGACGCCATGCGTATGACTGCAACCCGTGCCGCGCTGCCTGTGGTCAGCCTCGCGCTTGCCGCGATCATGACAGCCGGCGCGGCCCGCGCCGAGAAGGTCGCGGTTCAGTATGACATCACGCTGGCTGGCCTGACCTTTGGCAGGGCTGATGTGGCGGCTGATATTTCCAGCGGCCGCTACAGTCTGGACGTCAATGCCCGCACGGCCGGCCTTGCCTCTGTCTCCAAGGGCGCGGGACGGGCACAGGCCAATGGCGCCATTGGCGGCGTCATCCCCAATTCCACCGGCTACGCCATGACGGCCCAATCCTCTGATGGTCCGCGCACCGTGCGCATGTCCATGGCGGGCGGGTCCGTGCGCGGGGCAGAAATCAACCCGCCAGTGGAGGCCAAGCCGGACCGGGTGCCGGTGACGGATGCCCACAAGCGCGGCGTGCTTGATCCTGTGTCAGCCCTGATCATGCCGCAGACGGTCGCCGCTGGCATGGATGCCAGCAATTGCAACCGCACCTTGCCGATTTTCGATGGTGCCGCGCGCTATGATATCGTGTTGAGTTACAAGGGCACAAAGCAGGTCAAGACCAAGGGCTATGAAGGCCCGGTGTTGATTTGCTCCGCCCGCTATGTGCCACATGCCGGCCATCGCGCCGAGCGCAAGGTCACGCAATTCATGGCCAACAACCGCGACATGGAAGCCTGGCTTGCGCCAGTGAATGGCACCAGGGTGCTGATGCCCTATAAAATTGCGGTCAAGACCATGGTGGGCACCGCCGTGATCGAGGCGGCGAATTTTTCAACCATGACAACCACGGGCAGCGTGCGGTAAATCATGTCCATCGTGAAATAAAAATGCGGCGCCAGCATGCGCCGCTTTTTTATAGCTGTGCTGGTTCCGGTTAAAGTGTTCCCGCCGCCAGCGCCTGCATCGCATCATCGTGCCGGCCGATATTGATGACGCGCAGATTGTTTGTTGTGCCCGCCTGCGCAAAGGGAATTCCGGCGACAACAACGATCATGTCATGTTGCTTGGCAAAGCCCTCTTCCAGCACATGCAGCGTCGCCTGCTCCACCATTTCCTCGTAGGAATGGATATTGTCTGCCAGCAGGCTGTGCGTTCCCCAGAACAGTGAGAGGCGGCGCGACACTTGCACATCGGGTGTAATCGCCAGAATGGGTTCCTGCGGCCTCTTGCGGGAAATACGCGCGGCCGTCGTGCCGCTCGACGTAAAGGCGACAATGGCCGAGGCGTGAATGGCATCCGCCAGTTGCGCCGCAGCTTCCGCCACCGCATGGGCATAGGTGTTTTCGATTTCCGGCTGTGAGGCCTGCATGATCGAGCGGTATAATTTATGCTGTTCCGTACGGCTGATAATGCGGTCCATCATCGCCACGGCCTCGACTGGATATTGCCCGCTCGCTGATTCAGCCGACAGCATCACCGCATCCGCGCCATCATAAATCGCAGTTGCCACGTCAGAGGCTTCCGCACGGGTCGGCGTTGGTGTGTTCACCATGGAATCAAGCATCTGCGTCGCAACAATCACCGGCTTTACCGCATGGCGGCAGGCCCGGATGAGTTCTTTCTGGCGGCCGGGCACATCCTCCTGCGGAATTTCCACACCCAGATCGCCGCGCGCCACCATGATGGCATCGGACAGGCGGATAATATCGTCAATCTGCGTCAGCGCCGACGGCTTTTCGATTTTTGCCATCAACCCTGCACGGTCCTGAATCAGCGCGCGCCCCTCGATCATATCCGAGGCCTTCTGCACGAATGACATGGCCACCCAGTCCACACCCAGCGACAGGCCAAATTGCAGATCCGTGCGGTCCTTTGGCGTGAGCGGCGACAATTCGAGCACGGTCGAGGGCAGGTTCACACCCTTGCGGTTGGAAATGACGCCGCCGACAATCACCTCCGCATCAATAAAATCCGTGCCGGGGCCGGTGACGCGCACGCGCACGCGGCCATCATCAATCAGCATGTCGTGGCCGGGGGCGATCGCTGCGAAAATTTCCGGGTGTGGCAACGGAATGGCGCTGGCATCCCCATCAGCCCCTTGCAGGACAAAGCGCAGCCGGTCGCCAGCCTTGACGGTGATCTTGCCGTCCAGGATCGTGCCGACACGGATTTTAGGCCCCTGCAAATCCTGCAAGATCCCGATTGGCCGCTTCATTTCCTTTTCGAGTGCACGGATATAGCCATGCACCTTCGCGTGGTCCTCGTGGGTGCCATGGCTGAAATTCAGCCGGAATGTATCGACGCCGGCGAGAAACAGCGCCTTCAATTTTTCCGGCGTGTTGCTGGCCGGGCCAACAGTGGCAACAATTTTCGCATGACGATGACGGCGCATGAATTTTCGGCCTGAAAAGCCGCTCCTGAAGTGTCGCTTCGATGAAAAGCATGTCGGCGTGACAGCGGCATGGCACATGGCATGCGCCGCGAAGCATCACGGCCATGCTCGTCAATTCACGCGCAACGTCAAGCACCTGACAGGTGCAGAGTGTTGCATATCACTCCAGCGCGCCCACCGCGTCCTCAACGGCGCGCACAATGGCGCCGGACTTCACCAGCGCGAGTGCCTGATTCATTTCCAGCGCATACCAGCGATCGCCGTCCAGGGCCGGGGTAATGACCTCACGCACGCAATCCAGCGCGGCGCGTGATCCTGTGCCGAGCGGAAAATCCTTGGCCAGATCGGCCACAAGCGACAGGGCCTGACAGGTCATCAGCAATTCACCAGCCAGAATCCATTCGGTATTTTCCACCACCGTGCGGGCCTTGCGCGCACACCATGTGGAGTTGGACACATGGTCTTCCGCGTTGGATTTTCCGGGAATGGAATCAACCGAGCCGGGCATGGACAAGGTGCGGTTTTCCATCACCAGCGCCGACATCGAGCATTGCACCGTGGCATAGCCGGTGTTCAGCCCCTTTTGCCCGGCCAGCAGATTGCGCGGCAGCCCGTAGCTGAGGGTGGGATCGACAAGCCGGAACAGCCGCCGTTCGGCAATTGATCCGAGATCGGTCATCGCAATCGCCAGCACATCCATCGCTTGCGCCACATAGGCCCCGTGAAAGTGACCAGCCGAAATGCAGCTATAGCCGCCGCCATCTTCGCAGATCAGCGGATTGTCCGTGGCGGAATTGATTTCTGTGGCCATGATGCCGGAAATATAATCCATCGCCTGGCGCACCGGGCCATGCACCTGCGGTGTGCAGCGCAGGGAATAGACATCCTGCACCCGTGGCGATGCCTTGGCGCCGGGAGCCCGGCCTTCATCAGGATAAATGAGCTGGCGCGCCGCTTCGCCGCAGCGTTTGGAATCGCCGGCTATTTTCAGGATATTGCGCGCCACCAGCGCCTGCCCCGGATGGGGCCGTGCCTGATGCACGCGCGGATCGAAGGCGGCCAGCTCGCCGCGCAGACATTCCAGCGACAGTGCCATGGTGATGTCAGCGAGCTTCAGCAGAGTGCGCGCATCTTCCATGGCCAGCACGCCATAGGCAAGTGAGACGGTGGAGCCATTGATGAGTGCGGAAGCGTCTTTGGCGCCCAGTTCAAAATCAACCGGCAGCCCGGCTTTGGCCAAGGCTGCACGCGCGGGCATGCGCTTGCCCTTGTAGAAAAATTCCGCCTCTTCAAAACCGCAGATGGCGCCGGACATATGGCCGAGCGGGGCCAGATCGCCGGAGGCGCCAACAGACCCCTTGGCGGGAATGACCGGATGCAGGCCCGCATTCAGGCAATCCAGCAGCCGGTCCACCACAGCCACGCGCGGGCCGGAATAATTCGAGGCAAAGGCATTGGCGCGCAGCAGCATCGTCGCCCGCGCCGCATCTTCCGGCAGCGGCTCGCCAATGCCCGTGGCATGGGCATAGACGGACTTTTTCTGATATTCCGCCATGTCCTTCATCAGCACGCGGTGCTCTTTGAAAAGCCCGACGCCTGTGTTGAAAGAATACATCAGCGGCGCATCATCACGCATGAAATGCGCATCGATATAATCACGGGCCGCCTGAATGCGGGCGCGCGCCTTTTTATCGAGTGCGGCTTTTTCAAAGCGTCCCGCCGCAGTGGGGCGGGCCACGCGCATCACATGCTGGGGCTTCAGTGTCAGGCCATCAATTGTGACGGTCATGCGCGTGATTCCTTATGCGGTCCCGAAGGTTGCCGGATCGAGCGTCGAGAGAAAATGCACGAGAACTTCAGTGGCGGCCTGCACATCCTGTGCGGTCACGGATTCCGCCGGGTTATGGCTGATACCGTCCTTGCACCGCACGAACAGCATCCCGAACGGGCACAGCGCTTTCATGGCCAGCCCGTCATGGCCAGCCCCGCTGGGCAGGCGCAACGGCGAAAAGCCCTGCGCCGCAACAGATGTGGCCAGGGCCGCCATCACCGGCTCGGAGCAGGTGGCCGCAGCTTCATCATAAAACCCTTCGATGGTGAGGCCGATGCCGCGCCGCGCCGCAATGTCCGTGAATGCAGCGCGCATCTGCGTCAGTGCCGTGTGACGGGCGTGATCAAGCGGTGAGCGCACGTCCACCGTGAATTCTGCACCGGAGGCAATGACATTCACGGCGCCGGGCGTGATGACCAGACGCCCGACAGTGCCAACCACATCGCCGCTGGCCTGGGAAATGCGTTCCACCACCAGCGCCATTTCCGCGGCCGCCGTGCAGGCGTCCCGGCGCATGGCCATCGGCACCGTGCCGGCATGACCGGCCACACCGGCGAGTTTCACCTTCAGGCGTGTGGCGCCAGAAATGGCAGTGACGATACCGACGGGCAGGTTTTTTTCCTGCAACACCGGCCCTTGCTCGATATGGGCCTCGACATAGCAGACAATATTTTTCGGGTCGCGCCTGATCGCCGCAACCCCATCAGCATCGCAGCCGAATTGCGTGAGTGCTGCGCGCAGCGTGATGCCGTCCGCATCGGCCACATCCAGCGTTGCGGGATCAAAAATGCCGGCGACAGCGCGCGAACTCGTCAATGTGACCGGAAAGCGCACACCCTCTTCATCGCCGAACGCCAGCACCTCAACGGCGAAAGGCAAAACCGTGCCAGAATCTGTGAGACGCTGCACGGCCTGTATGGCGAGCAGCACACCGAGATTGCCATCATATTTGCCGGCATTGCGCACGGTATCGATATGCGAACCGATCAGCACGGCGGGGGCATCGGCGCGCGCGCCGTCGAGCCTTCCAACAACGGTGCCCGCCGCATCCAAGTGCACGCGCAATCCGGCTTCATGCATCCATAGCGAGATCTGATGGGCGGCCGTGCGGTGCTCCGGCGTGAGATAAAGCCGCGTGAGCATGTCCGGCCCGTCGGCAGAAAAGGCCGCGAGCGCATCCGCACGCGCCATGATGATGTCGCCGCTCGGCTGAATGTTTTCCCGTTCGGTCGCGTGCATGATTCAGGATCCGCGATAGGTGGAATAGCTCCACGGTGTGCATAGCAGTGGCACATGATAATGCGCGGCTGCATCAGCCACGACGAAACGGATCGGCACCTCATCGAGAAACGGCGAGTCTTCGCTCATCACACCGCGAAAATAGTCGCGCACCTGAAATGTCAGCACATAGGTGCCGGGCTTCAGTGCGCCGCCGGTGAGCAGGGGCGCATCGGTCCGTCCGTCCTGATTGGTGCGCGTCGTGGCAAGACGCCGCAGCTTGCCTTGCTCGATCACGTCAAGCGTCAGGGCCATGCCGCGTGCTGGCATGCCATTGGCGGTGTCGAGCACATGTGTGGATAGCCGTCCCATCAAAGCCCCCATTCGCGTAGCGTTTCGGTGTAAGCCTATCACCGGCAATGCAAAGCCATTTCGAAAATGATTTTGATGATGATCGGAAAAATCCGCCCTTACTTGCAGGTCTGGGATGGCAGATGCTTGTAAATGGGGACAACCAATTTTTAAGATCATCATAATCCCCGGGGAGGCAACTATGTCGACACAGGTTCAATCCGGGGTCCACCCCGTTGATGAGGTGCTGCCAGCACCCAAGCTCATGGCGCTGGGGCTTCAGCATGTGCTGGTGATGTATGCCGGCGCTGTGGCGGTGCCGCTGATTGTCGGGCGTGCGCTCGAACTCAGTCCTCAGCAGATTGCCTTTCTGATCAATGCCGACCTCTTCGCCTGTGGCGTGGTGACGTTGATTCAGGCGCTGGGTTTTCCCGGTGTCGGCATCCGTCTGCCGGTGATGATGGGCGTCACATTTGCCTCTGTCGGCCCGATGCTGGCGATGATTGCGGCTGGCAAGGCCGCTGGTGCGCCAGCCGATAAAACGCTCAATACCATTTACGGCGCAGTCATTGCTGCCGGCATTTTCGGCGTGCTGATCGCACCCTTTATTTCACGCATGCTGCGTTTCTTCCCGCCGATCGTGACGGGCACGATTATTCTGATCATCGGCATTTCCCTGATGCGGATTGGCGTGAACTGGGCAGCCGGCGCGCCGGTGGATACATTGCCGGGCTATGGTGATCCCGTGCATCTGGGCATTGCCGCCTTTGTCCTCGTCTGCATTCTCGCCATTACCAAATATGGCAAGGGTTTTCTGGCCAATGTCGCGGTGCTGCTGGGCATCGTGATCGGATCGCTTGTCGCTTTTGCCATTGGCAAAATGAGCTTTGGAAAGGTCGCAGCCGCTCCATGGTTTGATCTGGTGCTGCCATTCCAGTTTGGCGCCCCGATTTTTGAGCCGGTGTCGATCATCACCATGTGTCTTGTGATGATTGTGGTGATGATTGAATCGACAGGCATGTTTCTGGCACTTGGCAACATGACCGGGAAGCCGGTCACGCAGGATGATCTGACCAAGGGCTTGCGGGCAGATGGCGTCGGCACAGTCATCGGCGGTGTGTTCAACACATTTCCCTACACGTCATTTTCACAGAATGTCGGGCTGGTCGGTGTCACCGGTGTGCGCTCGCGCTGGGTGTGTGTGGCGGGTGGTATTATTTTGATATTGCTGGGCCTGACGCCAAAGCTGGCGCAGCTTGTGGAATCGGTGCCGACCTTCGTGCTGGGCGGCGCCGGCATCGTGATGTTTGGCATGGTGGCGGCCACCGGCATCCGCATTTTGTCAGCGGTGGATTTTTCGTCCAATCGCAACAATCTTTATATTGTCGCGATTTCGGTTGGCTTCGGCATGATCCCGCTCGTCGCACCGAAATTCTTTCAATATATGCCGAAAAATCTCGGGCCGCTGCTGCATTCCGGCATCTTGCTGACCGCCATCATGGCGGTGGTGCTGAATATTTACTTCAACGGCACCAAGTCGGCAGCCGAGGCGGCACGCGAAGCCGCTGACAGCACCCCCGGCTCGGAATAGGAAAATGGGCGCGGATTCATCATCCGCGCCCGCAACCTGCGCCCCAATCCTGCGCCTGTGTCAGACCGTTTCGTTCACATGCGCCAATGCGGTGGTGAGGTGATGGCGTGTTGTCGCATGAATATCATCAACAAGGTCGCGCACCCGCCGCGCCATCATCCGCCGTGTCGGAAACAGGATCGACAGGGCAATGCTGGGCGGGGGATGCGCGGGCAAGAGAATTTTAAGCCGCCCCGCCGCCACATGCTGCGCCACCTCGAAAAGGGGCCGCATGGCAATGCCTTGCCCGGCCACCGCCCACGCCGTCAGAACATCGCTGTCATCGGCATCAATCGGCCCGGCAATCGGCACCGTGACGGCCTTTTTCCCCTCGCCGAACGTCCAGCGGAATTGCTGCGAGCCGGGAAAGCGCAGCAGCAGGCAGTCATGCCGCAAAAGATCATCCGGCACCGCCGGTTCGCCCCGGCGCTCCAGATAGGATGGCGCGGCACAGATCACCCGCCGGACATCGGCAATCTTGCGCTGGGTGAAACTGGAATCTTCCAGTTTGGCCATGCGCACCGCCACATCCACCGCCTCCTGCACCAGATCGAGCAGATGGTCGGACAGGCGCAGCCGCACCTCCGTTTCCGCATGACGCAGCCGGTAATCGGCCACCAGCGGCGCGATGACCTCGCGCCCCAGTCCCAGCGGGGCGGTAAGCTTGATGGCTCCCTTCGGCGTGCCGCCCTTGTCAGCCACACTGGCCTCGGCCCGCTCCAGCGCCTCGATCACGTCGATGCAGCGCTCGTAATAGATGCGGCCCGCTTCCGTCAGGTTCATCCGCCGCGTGGTGCGGGTCAGCAGCCGGCAGCCCAGATGCTCCTCCAGCACCCGGATGCGGTAGCTGGCAACGGCCGAAGAAAGGCGCAGTGCCCGCCCGGCTTCCGAAAAGCTGCCGCTCTCGACAGCGCGCATGAACACGCGGATATTTTCCAGCATTTCGCCATCCGGGCAGCGGCTATTTCCGCATTGAATTTGAAAATACTCTTGAATTTGCCCGGGGCGCAAGCCATCCCCGGCACACTATACTGCCCATGCTGCCGTGATGTGAGGAGGATGCCGTGGAAGCCTATGTGATGGAATGGGGCAGCTTTCTGCTGCGCTGGCTGCATGTCGTCACCGCCATTGCGTGGATTGGGGCGTCCTTCTTTTTCATGCATCTGGATGCGAGCCTGAAGGCGGCGCCGGATATTCCCGATGGCAAGGGCGGCGCGGCCTGGCAGGTGCATGGCGGCGGCTTTTATCAGATGCGCAAATATTTCGTTGCGCCGGAAACACTGCCGAAAGACATCACCTGGCACAAATGGCAAAGCTACTGGACCTGGATTTCCGGATTTTTTCTGCTCGTGTGGATTTATTACGCGCAGGCCTCGCTGTATCTGATTGACCCGTCAGTGATGGCGCTTTCCACATGGCAGGCCAGCCTGATCGGGCTTGTATCGCTGGCCGCAGGCTGGGTTGTGTATGACCAGCTCTGCAAGTCACCGCTCGGCAAGAATGATGTGCTGCTTGGTCTTGCCGGGTTTGGCTATGTGATCCTGACCTGCTGGCTTTACACCAAAGTCTTTTCCGGCCGTGGCGCGATGATTCACACCGGCGCGCTGATGGCGACGGCCATGACCGCGAATGTCTTTTTCATTATCATGCCGAACCAGCGCAAGGTCATCGCGGCGCTGACGGCAGGGCAAATTCCCGATGCGAAATATGGCAAGCAGGCCAAGCAGCGCAGCGCCCACAATAATTATATCACGCTGCCTGTTTTATTCACGATGCTCTCCAACCATTATCCGATGTTCTGGGCCAATGCGGCAGTCATTCCGCTGATTGTCGCGTTGATGATTGTCGCCGGCGCGATCATCCGGCATTTTTATAACGTGCGCCATGCCAATCACGACAAGTCGCCCTGGTGGGCGTGGGCTGTGGCTTTGGTGGCCTTGTTTGCCGCCTTTTATGTCGCCATGAGCGCTTCGCCCGGCGGGCGCGAGCGGCTGGGATTAAAGCCCATCGATACGCCCAATAGCGCCATGGCGGGCGTGGCGCTGCCGCCGCAGAATGTTGTCGATATTGTCACCGGCCGCTGCTCCATGTGCCATGCCGCCGAACCGGTGTGGGACGGCATTCACATCGCGCCGAAGGGCGTGCTGCTGGATACGCCGGAGCGGATTGCGAAACACGCGGCGGAAATTCGCATGCAGAGCGTGCTCACCCACGCCATGCCGCCGAACAATCTGACGAGCATGGAACGCGAGGAGCGGGTGCAGCTGGCGGCGTGGTTAAGGGGCGGGAAGTAAATTCCATCGCCGTCTGTTCTCACACCGCCCGCCCCACCAGCGCGCCGATCAGCGCGGTGGCGGCCA
The DNA here is from genome assembly GCA_051646285.1 of Beijerinckiaceae bacterium. Classification (GTDB taxonomy): domain Bacteria; phylum Pseudomonadota; class Alphaproteobacteria; order Rhizobiales; family Beijerinckiaceae; genus Terrirubrum. Next base: position 871 of record JBOFCU010000124.1, on the reverse strand, counting down.
TGGCGAACGCGCCCCAGAATGTCACGCGCATGGTCGGCTTGATGATAGCGGCACCGCCGAGTTTTGCGCCCAGCGCACCAAGCACGGCCAGGCCGAACAGTGATCCGCCTGACACGGCCCATGCTGTCCATTGTGCAGGCGCCAGCACCGCGATCACCATCGGCAGGGCCGCGCCAACGGCGAATGTCAGCGCGGAGGTTAATGCCGCCTGCACCGGGCGGGCCGTGGCATGGGCGCTGAGCCCAAGCTCGTCGCGCACATGGGTGGCGAAGGCATCCTTGGCCGTCATCTGCTCCGCCACAGTGCGCGCCAGATCGGGCGCGACCCCGCGCGCGATGTAAATCTGCGTCAGTTCTGCCAGCTCTGCGTCAGGCTGGGTGGCCAGTTCGGTGCGCTCCCGCTGCATGTCAGCGGCTTCGGAATCCGCCTGCGATGAGACGGAGACATACTCGCCAGCGGCCATCGACATGGCACCGGCCACCATTCCGGCAATGCCGGCGAGAATGACTTCGCCCGGCGTCGTGGCAGCCGCCGCCACACCAACCACAAGGCTGGCGGTTGAAATGATGCCGTCATTCGCACCCAAGACGGCGGCGCGCAGCCAGCCGATGCGGTCCATCAGGTGCATTTCCGGGTGTGCAGGGCGCATGGGACATCCTTTGGCGTGAGCAAAACACACGATAGACCGGAAGCACTTATTTTAGAAGCATTCTAAATCATTATTGGCTGATGCCTGCCGCCATTTTTTCCTGCACATTAGCAGAACGGAGTGCCCCATGCCTGCTGACGCCCACACGATCACCACCATCGCCGAACTTGAGGCGCTGTATACCCCCGTCAGCCCGGTCGCGATCCTGAAGGAACTCGATCA
>JBOFCU010000066.1:0-5137 GCA_051646285.1 Beijerinckiaceae bacterium | reverse complement strand
TTCTATTTGCGCCACCTGTTGAAGGATGTGTGATGCTGGAACTGTCCTCCCCGGCGGCGCGTGCGGCTTTCGCGACCGTGGCCATTCTTGGCAGCCTGTTCCTGTTCGCGCCGGTCTATTGGCTGGTGATTTCGGCTCTGAAGGGCAATCAGGAGCTCTATCGCGTAATCCCGACGCTGTGGCCGTGGGACCCGGTGCTGACGCATTTCCAGACCGCCTTTGGCCGCGGCAATCTGTTCGCGAACCTGAAGAACAGCCTGATCGTGTCCGGCGGCAGCGCGGCGTTGAACACGGTGCTCGCCGCCTATGCGGGCTATGCGGTTGCAAAATTCCGGTTTGCGGGGCGTCGCCCGGTGATGATCCTGCTGTTGTCGGCGCAGGTGCTGCCCTTTGGCCTCCTGCTCATCACGATTTATCCCACGCTGGTGCGGCTTGGCCTGCTCGACACCCATCTCGGCCTCATTCTGGCATCAATCGTGTTCGCGCTGCCGGTCTCGATCTATATGCTGTTCAGCTATTTCAGCCAGGTTCCCAGTGAACTGATCGAGGCGGCGCGGGCTGATGGCGCAGGCGAGTTGCGGATTTTTCACACCATCGTGCTGCCGATTTCACTGCCGGCGCTGATTACCGTGTTTCTCTATGCCTTCATGTGGTCCTGGAACGATCTGCTTTATTCGATGACGCTCATCGTGTCCGATGACAAGCGCACGGTCGGCCCTGGCCTGCTGCTGAACTATCTCAACGAAACAAATGCAGACTGGGGTGGCGCGATGGCGGCTTCGCTCGTCGCCTCGCTGCCAATTTTGATTGCGTTCGCCATTCTCCAGAAGTCCTTTATTCAGGGCGTCACCGCCGGAGCCGTGAAATGAGCAATTTGTCAGGGGTCTTTCCGGTCCTTCCAACGCCTTTCACGCCGGATGGTGCGATTGATCCGCCTGCGCTGGCGCCGCTGGTCGAATTTGTCATTTCTGCCGGAGCCGATGGACTGGTCTATCCGGGCATGGCCAGCGAAGTGGAAACGCTGACGCCCGAAGAGAGGCTGGTGATGGTGCAGGCCCTGGGGCGCACCCTGGCCGGACGATTGCCATTTATCGTTGGCGCCAGCGATGCTGACCCTGCCCGCGCAGCAGCCCGCGCCGAAGAAGGGCGTGCCATGGGCGCGCGTGCTGCAATGATTATGGCGCCCGCCATTCATGGCAGTGACATCGCCAAACATGCTGCATTTTATGCTGCCGTTGCTGCCGGCACTTCGTTGCCGATCATGCTGCAAAATGCGCCGCAGCCGATGGGCGCCGGCCTTTCACCGGACGCAGTCGCTGACATCGTGCGCGCAGTGCCCCAAATCCGCTATGTCAAGGAAGAAACGCTGCCCTGCGGCCAGCATGTCAGCGCATTGCGGGACATGGTTGGCGCGCAGATCGACGGCGTCTTTGGCGGAGCGGGCGCACGCTACCTGATGGATGAACTCGCGCGCGGCGCGGCCGGGACCATGCCGGCGGCGGAAATGACGGATGTGCATGTGGCGATTGTGCAGGCATTCCGCCACGGCGATATAGGCAAAGCGCGGCAGCTGTATTCGCGCAGCCTGCCGCTCCTGCTGTTTCAGGCCATTTTTCGCGTGCGGCTCACCAAGGCTGTGCTCGGTGCGCGCGGCCTGCTCGCTTCGATGACAGCGCGCGCCGCCGGCCCGCGCTTTGATGCGGGCGACGAAGCCGAATGTGCGGCGCTGATTGCCGAAGCGGCGGATCTTTTCGCCATCCATCCCGTCACAGTGAAAGTGAAAGCGCATGAGCCGGCTTGACGCGATCACAAGAGTCGAATGCTTCATTATTTCCATTCCGCGCGATGTTCCCTATCTCGGTCCGTTGCGGGATGGAGAGACCGTGAATGAAAAGGGCTATGTTATCCGCAAGGGCAACCGCTCGATCTATCCCACCACCGACATGTCTGTGCTGATCAAGGTGACAGCGGAGAGCGGCCGCTATGGCTGGGGTGAAACCTACGGAATCGTTGCGCCGCAGGCGGTCAAGTCGATCATTGACGAGGTGCTCGGCCCGGCCATGATCGGCCGCGATCCCGGCGCGCCTGTCGTGCTGCATGAGGATTTGTATGACCTCATGCGTGTCCGCGGGTTCTTCGGCGGATATTATGTCGATGCGCTCGCCGGCGTCGATATTGCGGTCTGGGATTTGTTTGGAAAATGTCTCGGCCGCCCGCTGGCCAGTCTGCTCGGTGGTGCGCGCCATCAGACCTTGCCCGCCTATGTCTCCGGGCTGCCGCGAGCGACTCTGCAGGAGCGCTGCGACCTTGCAAAGGAGTGGGCTGGCAAAGGTTACAAGGGAATCAAGTTCGCCGCCGCAATGTCGGACGATGGCATCGTCAAGGAAATGGCCGCGCTGCGCGAGGCGGTGGGCCCTGACATTGACCTGATGGTTGACCTGCACTGGAAATTCACGGCAGGCGAAGCCATTCGTCTGATCCGGCGGCTTGAAGCGTTCAATCTCTATTTCGCGGAAGCACCCTGCGAGCCGGAGGATATCGACGGTCAGGAACTCGTGGCGCGCGGAATCGGTTGCCCGCTTGCACTGGGCGAGGAATGGCGGACCGCCTATGAATATCGCCCGCGGTTTGAGCGGCGATGCATGAGCATCATCCAGCCGGAGATGGGCCATACCGGCGTGACGGAATTCCTGCATATTGGCCGCATGGCGCACGCCTTCCATGTCGATACAATTCCCCACGCGTCAATCGGCATCGGGATTTTCCAGGCTGCCAGCCTGCATGCGGCTGCTGCGCTGAAGCGTGTTCCCTATCATGAGTATCAGCACTCAATTTTCGACAAGAATTTGAAATATGTCACGGGAGACATGCAGTGTGTTAACGGGCACTATCATTTGCCGTCCGGGGCTGGTCTCGGCGTCGAGCCGCAAGAGGCGGTGTTCCAGTTCATCCGCACAACATGACAGGAGTAATGGACATGAAACAGCGCCGTTTTCGTGGTGTTTATCCGATCTTGTATGCCTTCTTCACGCAAGACGGGCGCATCGACGCCGGCGCAATGCGCGCGCAGGTTGAGCATTGCATCGCGCAAGGCGCGCATGGCATTGCGGTGCTCGGCCTCGTCACCGAAGTCAATCATCTGAGCACCAGGGAGCGGCAAGATATTGTCGCACTGGTCGGCGCGGCCATTGCAGGCCGGGTTCCCTATGCGGTCACAATCGCAGAGCATGATCCGGCGGGTCAGATCGCCTTTGCGAAAATGGCGGCGGCGCATGGCGCTGACTGGGTGATCCTTCAGCCGCCGCCGGGCAAGGGCCATAGTGAGGCCGATCTCCACCGGCATTTTGGCATGATAGCGGACGGGCTCGCCATGCCCGTGGCCATCCAGAACAATCCTGTAAATCTCGACAGCTCGCTTTCGCCCGAAGGTCTGGCGGCGCTGGTCCGCCGCCATGCGAATATCACACTTCTGAAGGCCGAGGGATGGTCAGTCGATATTGCAAAGGTTCTGGCTTCACTGGAGGGAACGGTGGATGCCTTCGGGGGGCATGGCGGCCTTGAATTTCTTTCGCTGATCCGCAGCGGGGGCGCAGGGCTGATCCCGGCGCCCGATTGCCTCGCCATTCAGGTGGCAATGTATGAGGCGCTCATCTCCGGCGATTCGAAAGCGGTTGCGATGGCAGAGAAGCTCCACAAGGAGATATTGCCACTTGTTGTGTTCATGACGCGCGGCATTCCCGGCATTCTGTGCTACGGCAAGCGGATCATGGCCAAGCGGCTCGGCCTTTCCACAGTCGTCGATCGCGCGCCGGGCATTGCACCCACACCCTTCGGACTGGCCGAAATGGAACGCGTCTTTGCTGATGTCCTGCAGGCCGAAAAAAAACTTGCGCCACGCTAAGCGGCGGTCATTCACGGTCAGCAGAAAATCAGTTTGGGCATTCGGCACTGTCAGAGGAAAGTTTTCATTTCAGGCTTCGCTGCCCCCATCGCTATCGATTGGGCAAAGGACATATTACTTTGAGGGAATATCCCTCAGAAGTTGGCGAAGCGCTGGCGACCGGGCACTGAGAGCGTACAACTCCCATCCAATCTTCAGCAACTCTGATTTTTATCTGACCGTGCCCGCGAGGGCTTTCTGAGTATCGCCGTGCTGGCCGAGCCCCTTCACGCCATCGCGGATCGTCTTCACGAGGGCGAACAAGTTGTGCCTGACCCGACCAATCATGCTCGCGTTCGTCTGACCCTGAGATACACTTTCTCGACACGGCGCGACAGAACCCAGATCGTCACTGGCCACCGCTCGGGTTCACGCAACAGCGACGAGAGACTGGTTCGTGCCCTTCGCAGCGCCCATGCTCTGATCAGGCGTGACAGCGCTGGACTGCCACTCCTCGCAGCCGCACCCGACACGCCGCATCGTGCCCGTCTGGTCCGCCTCGCCTTCCTCGCCCCCGGATCTGCAGCAGGCCATTCTGACCGGCCGCCAACAGGCAAGACTGACCCTTGCCCAGATCGTCGACGGCCGGATGCCGCTGCTGTGGTCACAACAGCGACGCCTGTTTGGTGGCGGCAATTCCGGCCGGTAATGCCTCAAGGAAGCACGTCTCACACCTCGCCTGTTATCGCCTGAAAATCAGGGGGATCAGGCATAAGCTCACCTGAAATGTCCCTTAAACCCACCGGTTATGGCTAAGCAGATGACCGCGGCTTTGGCCCACATTAAGGCATTGATATTGCGTGATAATATCGCTGATTCGAATGCAAGGATCCGTCAGAACGCCTGTTTTGACCTGCAAAATGCGCGACTGATCCTGTTATCAGGCAACGTCAGGCAAACTCACCCTGCTTTGCAGCACGCAGAGACCTGGCACAACGGCCAGCCGAATGGCGCGCGAAAATCCAGCCGTTCCGTTGCCTCAGAACCGGATCGGCCGCGAATTGGCCCGCAATCTCCGCGAGATCGCCTGCAACTGAAGACGAAATGTGGGGGGTGCGTGGCGGAGACGGAGGGATTCGAACCCTCGATACCCTTTTGGGGTATGCTCATTTAGCAAACGAGTGCCTTCAGCCTCTCGGCCACGTCTCCGCGCGGCGTCAGTAACGCCGTGGGCGCTGTATGGCGGCGCGACCGTGA
>JBOFCU010000065.1:0-4359 GCA_051646285.1 Beijerinckiaceae bacterium | reverse complement strand
GTCATGGCTGGTGCTGGGCGCGATGCGCCCGTCCCCTTGGCAGTGGTATGGCTGCTTTTATGCGTGGTTTTGGGCAGGGGTGCCTTGAGATGGGTCAAGCCACGAGTTCAGCGGCCGCCAGATACCTGCATAAACAATTCTACAAGGGGCCGGTTGATGTAATAATTACTTCTGCCGGTGGTATGCTTGCTTACGAGACCTGAAGCGGCAAGCTGGTCGAGATATTTCGCGGCAGTCTGGCGGGAAATCTGAAGCTCTGCAACAATATACTCTATCCTGGTGTAGGGATGGCGAAACAGATTATTCAATAAATCCTGAGAATAAATTTTGGCGTGATCGGTTCTCAGCCTGTTTTTGTATTCCGCCATCAATCTCTTGATGCCGTCAATCATTTGAAGTGTTTGCACAGACGTTTCAGTAATGCCATTGAGCATATACATAATCCATGGCTCCCATTCGCCTGTATCCCGCACCGCTTGCAATTCTCGATAATATGCACCTTTATTTTTTGTAATGTATCGGCTGAGGTAAAGCACTGGACTGTCGAGCAGGCCTGCCTTCACAAGATAAAGTACGTTTATAATTCTTCCAATTCTCCCATTTCCATCGGGGAATGGATGGATACTTTCGAATTGATGATGAATAATAGCCATTCGCACCAATGGATCCAGTTCACTTGCTTCCGCATCATTGATGAATATCTCCAAAGCCCCCATGCATTGCGCGATCTCCCGGCTATCCTGCGGTGGAACGTAAACAATTTCTCCTGTCGAATCGTTTTTTAGTGCTGTTCCGGGTGTCTGACGGAAGCCTCCCGTATGCCCCTTCAGTATGCGAAATAATTCTATGATCACAGTGTTGGTCAGTAAGCCGCTGTTGTCCTTCAGCCTCTCAAAACCATAAGCCAATGCATCGCGATACCTCGCGACTTCTTTGGCTGCAGCAGATTGAGGGCCTTCTGAAAATGGATTGAGCTGGAATAGCTCATCTTGCGTCGTTACAATATTTTCGATTTCCGAACTTGCTTTCGCTTCTTGGAGCGAAAGTGTCCCAATGAGAATGTTCGGGTTGGGGATTGTCGCTGCGCGGCCTTTAAGTTCCGCCAGATGGCGATGCGCTTGGGCCACAGCTTTTAGTATTTGACGGGTCTCGATGCCGGATGAGGGCGGCAGGACAGGGATAGTGTATATGGGCTTTAATGACATTGGTTTGCGCCTAATGCTTCATTTTCTTGAAATAGATAACATATGCAGCTGACGTGTTAAAGAAAACAAGAATTTTTAACAATAGTTTTCAAGTTGACATCTCCTGAATATATTCCTATATTGCCTCCGTCTCCGCCCATCAAGGGGCGTCGCGCGGCGTGTCGGTGCGGGCGGGGAACGGTGGCTTCGGGGGATGGCGCGTCACGCACGCTGTTGTCCGGGGCGGCTCAAGTCATGCAATGTGGTCCGACAACCTCGGGTCAGGCGCTGGCGGCGGGCATGCGGCAAGCGATGATGGGCTGCGCGGCGGCTGGGGGGTTACAGCCCTGGCCGGATGGGCAGCGCGCATCAGGCGCAGCAGGTCCGCTATGGCCGGGACAAACGGGGTGAGGGTAAGCCCCCCGGCATTGCATGAAGCAGGCCTCCAACACCGTGCATGGAAGCAGGGCCGGGCTGTTATCGGCAGACCGGCACCCCATTTCCACTCCTTTTTTGCGATCGCGCCTGCCGGTGCGGTGGCCCGCTCTGCTTCCGTGCCGCCCTTTGGCGGGCGAACGGCCTGGCTGTGTTGAATCGGCGGCAAGCGCGGGGTGCCCCTCGCGGCTTGCGCATGGCCGTATGCCCCCGCCCGTGACTTGTGATAGGGTAGGGCACCGTCCGATCAGGGAGGCTGACATGCATTCCTCACCCTCTGCCAATCCGCCACCGTCTCGCCCGGCGCCGCATGGCTCGTCCTTTGGGCGGCGGCTGGCCGGCTCGTTCGGCATCGGCCTCATCCTCTTCATCGCGCTCTGGCTCACGGTGTTTCATGCGGTGACGGCGGCGGTGGTCAGCGGCGGCATGGTTCTTGTGCTTGTGGCGGGCAGTTCGCTTTCGAGCCTGCTGGAGATCGTGCTGGAGGCGGTCGCGGCCGTGCTGGCGGCGATTGTGGCGGCTGTTGCGGCCGTGTTCAGCATCTTCAGCTGAGGCGCGCCCTTGACGTGGCGGGCAGGCGCGTTACGCTGCGTCCTCTGTCAGCTGGAGGCTCCCACGATGATCCGCAGTGCCGCTGTCGTTCTCGCCCTTCTGTTCGCCACGGCCGTGGCTGTGCCGCTGGGCACAACCGCTGCCAGCGCTGATTATGCCGGCTGCGCCAAGAAGCCGCCGGGCGCGACAAGCTGAGGCGGATTTCGCGCCTGCGCCGGGGATTTTCCCGCCAGCGGTCCGCGCGCGCCTGAACCTCTTCCCAACCCGGCCAATCCATGGCATAGGCCACCCCGCAAGCACGGGTTCGCCCGCGCGGGCATAACGATGCGTGGGAGGCGCTCCGGTCAGCCAGCCGGGATCAAGCGATCCGCACCACGCCCTGCAAACCTGATCCGCGCGGTGCTTGCTGCCCGTGCCGGGTCATCCGCCGTTCCGGGCAGGCACCCGGAGTGGATGAGGAGCAGCCATCATGGCAAAGAAGATCACGGGTTACGTGAAGCTTCAGGTGCCGGCCGGCGCGGCCAACCCCGCCCCGCCCATCGGCCCCGCGCTCGGTCAGCGCGGCCTGAACATCATGGAATTCTGCAAGGCCTTCAACGCGAAGACTCAGCAGATTGAAAAGGGAACGCCCATTCCCGTCGTTATCACAGCGTATCAGGACCGGTCCTTCACCTTCGAGATGAAGCAGCCGCCGGTGTCTTTCTATCTGAAGAAGGCCGCAGGCCTGAAGATCGGCAAGAAGCCGGCCTCCGGCTCGAAGACGCCGGGCCGCGCCAAGGCTGGCAAGGTCACCGAAGCGCAGATCCGCGAAATCGCGACTGCCAAGATGCCGGACCTCAACTGCAACACGGTTGAAGCGGCGATGCAGATGATCCGGGGCTCCGCGCGGGCCATGGGTCTGGATGTGGTGGGCTGAACATGACCGGAAAACGCGTTGTCAAAACCCGGGACGGCATTGAGCGCACCAAGCTCTATCTGCTTCCCGAAGCCGTGAAACTGGTGAAGGCCCGCGCCAACGCCAAGTTTGATGAAACCATCGAAGTCGCGATGAATCTCGGCGTCGATCCCCGTCATGCGGACCAGATGGTGCGCGGCGTGTGCAACCTGCCGAACGGCTCTGGCCGGACGCTCAAGGTGGCCGTGTTCGCCCGTGGTGCCAAGGCGGAAGAAGCCAAGGCTGCAGGCGCCGACATTGTCGGGGCCGAAGAGCTGGTGGAACAGGTGGCCGGCGGCAAGATCGAGTTCGATCGCTGCATTGCCACGCCTGACATGATGGGCCTCGTCGGCCGTCTCGGTAAGGTGCTCGGCCCGCGCGGCCTGATGCCGAACCCGCGCGTCGGCACGGTGACCATGGATGTGAAAACGGCGGTTGCGGCCTCCAAGGGCGGCTCGGTCGAGTTCCGCGTGGAAAAGGCCGGTATCGTCCATTCCGCCGTCGGCAAGGCCTCGTTCGCCGAGGACAAGCTGGTCGAGAACATCAAGGCGTTCGCGGACGCGGTGCAGAAGGCGAAGCCGACGGGCGCGAAGGGCAATTACATCCAGCGCATCGCGATTTCCTCGACGATGGGCCCGGGCGTGAAGGTCGATCTGGCGAGCGTGAATTCGTAAACGCGCCGCGACAGCGCCAGTGAAAAACCCGGCAGCGATGCCGGGTTTTTTGTTGCGCGCGTGCGCCCATGCCGCAGCCACACGCGGCCCTGCGCCGACCATGCTTGCGCCACGCGACCCAAAATCCTTTCATCCCCCTGCCGGTGCGCGCCCATCGGCGCGTCAGGAAAAACGCCATGACCAGAGTCGCCTTCATCGGGCTTGGCCGCATGGGCCTGCCCATGGCCAGCAATCTCATTCGCGCTGGCTTTGCGGTGACCGGCTGCGATCTTGATGGGGACCGCTGCGCCGCGCTTGCCGTGCTGGGCGGCGCGATTGCGGCAACGCCAGCGGAGGCAGCGGCCCATTCCGACATGACGCTGTCGATCATCATGAATGACGCCATTCTGCAGACGGTCGCCTGCGGCGCCGATGGCGTCATCGCCAGCGCGCGGCCCGGCCATCTCTATTGCGATCTGTCCACCGTTTCGCCGGCCGCGTCGGCGCAGGTGGCGGCAGCAATGGCGTCGCGGGGCGTGAGTTATCTCTGTGCGAAGGTCGCCGGCAGCATCGGCCTGGCGCAGAGCGGTGTATTGACATT
>JBOFCU010000346.1:0-14499 GCA_051646285.1 Beijerinckiaceae bacterium | reverse complement strand
GCGCGCAGGAAATCATCCTTGAGCGACACGGAATTGTTGGAGTTCTGGCCCGACACGGTGAGATAGGCCTCCGAATCCCAGTCGGTGTCGTAGGTATCAAACGCAATATCGGTGTAGCCCTGCTTGGCGAACTGGATGACGCGCTTGATATAATTGTCCGGCACCATGGCACGGCGGGCGAGCTTGATTTCCTTTTTCAGGACCGGATTCTTTTCCGGCTCAAAGCAGGAATCATTATCGCCTTCGCAGTTGATGCAGGCCTTCATCACGGCCTTCATGTGCTTCTGTACGGTCTTGGAGCCGGTGACGAGGGCAGCAACCTTCTGCTCCTCCTTCACCTTCCAATCGATATAGGCCTCAATATCCGGATGGTCGGCATCGACCACGACCATTTTTGCGGCGCGGCGCGTGGTGCCGCCCGATTTGATCGCGCCCGCCGCGCGGTCGCCGATTTTCAAAAAGCTCATCAGGCCGGAGGATTTGCCGCCGCCCGACAGGCGCTCACCTTCGCCGCGCAGGCGCGAGAAATTCGAGCCGGTGCCGGAGCCATACTTGAACAGGCGCGCTTCACGCACCCACAGATCCATGATGCCGCCTTCGTTCACGAGGTCATCATTGATGCCCTGAATAAAGCAGGCATGGGGCTGGGGGTGCTCGTAGGAGGATTTCGACTTGGTCAGTTTGCCAGTCTGATAATCAACATAGAAATGGCCCTGGCCCGGCCCATCAATGCCATAGGCCCAATGCAGGCCGGTGTTGAACCATTGCGGCGAATTCGGCGCGACCATCTGGCGGGCGAGCATGTAGCGCAGTTCATCGTGGAATGCGGCAGCATCCTCTTCGCTGGAGAAATACTTGCCTTTCCAGCCCCAATAGGTCCAGCAGCCGGCGAGGCGGTCAAACACTTGCTGGGATGTTTCTTCCGAGCCATAGCGCTCCTTGTCCGGCAAGCCCGCAAGGGCAGCCTCATCCGCCACCGAGCGCCAGAGAAACGAGGGGACATCATTCTCTTCCACCTTCTTCAGGCGGGCGGGCACACCGGCTTTGCGGAAGTATTTCTGCGCCAGAACATCAGCAGCGACCTGGCTCCAGCTCTCCGGCACCTGAATTCCGGCCTGACGGAACACGATGGAACCATCGGGATTCTTGATTTCGCTCACCGCTTCGCGGAAGGGGATGCTTGCATAGGGGGAAGCCCCGGCTTGCGTGTAGCGGCGTTCGATCTTCATTTTAATCCCCAAAAAGTTGCGCGGACAAAAAGTCCGCAAGCTCAGGTTTTCCGCGCCTCAATTCGCGCGAACGCCTGGCCCCCGAAGTCTGTTGTTGCCTTAACCTGTGAACTCGTGCGGCGGCTTGGTTGCCGCTCGTTACAAATCGGGGCGCACTGGCTCGCCCACCGTCAAAAGAACGCGCGCCACCAGCGTGCATCTCCCCCGAGATACCCGTCCTGCGACCTGCTGCACGCCCATTCCGGGAGCTGTTTGGAGGGGTTGGAACCGCCCCAGCCGTGCGCCGCACGACGTTGGCTAACATTAGGCGGGGGCCGCGCTGGGCGTCAAGGGATAGTATGCGCTTGACAGAATTTTCGCTAGATATGGTAGGCGGCTGTGGATTGTGGGGAATGCCACGGGTGCCTGCGCTAAGCCTTGGATTCCCTTTTGAGAATCGCCATCTGTTTCAAGCTCCGCATCAACGCTGCGGCGTTAACCTTTGCTTTACCATGCCGGGAATTGGCCCTACCAGATATAGTGGCTGGCGGATTTTCGGGAGCCATCACATGCCCTGCCCAAACGGCATGGCCGCGCCGGTGAACGGCTATGGCTGCCGAAGGAATGAAATTTGGCGAGAATCAGGCAAGAATCGGGCAGACGTTATGTCGCCCGGCCATTCTGACTCGTCAGCGCGAAAATAATTATGCCGCGCGTATGGCTTCAATGCAGGTGCGGATCCGCTGGGCGGACTGGCGCGCATCCTGATCCAGATGGCTGACATCTTCGCCAAAGCTTGAGGCCAGATGGGCGATGGCGGCCAAATCGCCATTGGCCCGTTCGGTGGTCTGGAACAGCGCGCCAGCCTCACCCAGCACAGTCTCGGACTGGTCAGCAACCGATTGGGTCGCCGCATTCTGGGTGTCGATATTGCCGGCAATGGCGCGGGTGGCACCCGTCAGCATGGCCATGGCGTCATGCAGGCTGCCGGTGTTTTGCAGCGCGCTGGCTGCGGCTGCAGTGATTTCATTGATCGCGCTGGAAATGGCTGCTGTTGCGGTGGTGGTCTGGGCTGCCAGCGCTTTCACCTCTGACGCGACCACGGCAAAGCCGCGGCCTGCATCACCGGCGCGCGCTGCCTCAATCGTCGCGTTGAGTGCCAGCATGTTGGTGCGCGCGGCAATGTCGCCAATCATGGCGGCTGCCGACTGAATTTCCTGCACACGCAGCGTCAGGGTCTCGACAATGCTGTGGGTGTCGGAAGCGGCACGTGTCGCAGCCTGAGCGCTCTCATCACTCTTGCGCGATTCTTCATGGATGCCATCCATCGCTCCGCGAATACCGGCAACGGCTGATGCGCTGGACGTCAGTTGGCGATTGAGTTCGGCAAAGCGCTGGCGCGCCTCGTGCGCGCTGGCACTCGACCGTTCAATGGCCGTATCAATCTGGCTGCGATGGCCCTGAAACAGTTCGCGGGTCTGGCCGATCAAAGCTACGGTTTCCTCGACCAGCGACTCCAGCCGGTCGAGTTCGGCGTTGATGGTCTCGCGCCGTTCGATGCCGTAACGGTCCCGCATCAGCTGATCGCTGGCAACGGCATTGACGAAATCGAACAGCACGACCTCGACAATTTTCAGGCATTCCTGTGCGGTCTTCTTCGGCGAAAGCCGGTTGCGGCGGGCAATGTCAGGAAACACCTGCCGGCAGATCGACAGAGAGAGAATGGAGCGGGCGCGGGAGCCAAAATAGGTTTCAAGCTCGACCGCATTGATATGCTGTGAAGCCTGCGCATAGGCTTCATCAAACGCGCCGGAAAACAAAACGCCGGCATAGGTCTCGCCTTCGCGGCGGAGCATGTCGCCAGACTCAGCGACGGGTGCCTTGAATGCTTCGTGCGTTGCCATCTGGCTGTTGTGAAAATCGATCCACGCGCCGACGCCCTCAAGCAGAGCAGGGCGCAGGGTTCGCAGCAGCGCACGCGTCTGGTCATCGATGCAATAAATTTGCAGTCGCTGATCCATCGTTACATTGCGAATCCGGGATTCGGATTTTTCGATATTCATTCCGGCAGCGATTGTCTGTCTCGACTGTGTGACGAGCAGCCTGCCACGGATTGGTTAATGAAGGGCATATCCTTCGCCGGGCATGCCTGATTATAGCGCAGCATATATGCATCATATATAAAGTGTTCACGCAGGCCGGTTTTGCGTAGGCATTTCCTTTGGCACATCAAAAATCACGCAGGTTTCGGTGCCATGGGCGATGATGCGGCCTTTGGCATCACGCAGCCAGCCCTCGGATGTGGCGACACGGTTGCCCATATGCACGATCTTGCCCTCGCATGTGACCCGCTGACCATCCCCTTGCAAGGCGCGCACCATCTGCACCGTCATGGACACCGTGGTGTAGCTCTGACCCGGCTTGATCAGGGAATGGACGGCACAGGCCATGGCAGAATCCAGCAATGTTGATGTCCAGCCGCCATGGATCGTGCCAAGCGGGTTGCGGTAATCCGGCAAGGCCAGCCCGGTGAATACCGCCCGCCCTTCATCGGCCTCAGACAGCCAGAAATTCATCGCGGCGCTGATGGGCGGTGCAGGCAACTCTCCGGCAATCATCCCGCGCAAGGCTTCCAGCCCCGACAGATGCGCGATTTTCTCAATGGGCAGAACGCCGGTTACGTCCGGCGGGTTCAACAAAGTCATTGCACTCTCTCATCGCGCTCATCGCGCCTCGCTCAGCTTGCATCGCCAGCCTAGGCGGTGTGCTGGCGCGCAGGCAACCTCATCTATGAGGCGGCATGCCGGTGCAGTCCTGCGGCGAGGGCGCAGGTGCCGGCAACCTTTATGGCGCGGGCTATCGGATTTGCCCATGCGCCATCAGCCGCATGGACAACGTCTGTCGAGGGCGGCATAAGGACGCCACGCTGTACAGCACGGTCAGCTTCGCGCTGTGCATGTTTTGCGTGCCGGTTTGAATGTCCGCGAGATCGCTTCATGAGCATGAAATCCTTTCTGATCAATGTGTTCACATGGTGGAACGGTGCGACCATCGGCACCCGCCTGTGGATTCGCCGGGCTGGCGAGCGGGTGGGTGAGGATGAGCAGGGCAACGTCTATTACCGCAGCCGCAAAATTGATCCGGCCCTCAACCGTGAGCGCCGCTGGGTGATTTACAATGGCGAGGCTGATGCATCCCGCATCCCGGCCGGTTGGCATGGGTGGATGCATCACAGAACAGATATTGCCCCCTCCCAGGCCAATTATCAGGCCCGTGAGTGGCAGCTGCCGCACAAGGCCAACATGACAGGCACGGCCTATGCCTACAGGCCTGCCGGTTCTATTGTGACCGATGAGCCACGTGCCGCAGCGACAGGTGATTACAAGCCGTGGACCCCGGGCCCGTAACGCCGTTATGGTGCTTCATCAGCGATCCAGTCAGGCGGTCAGCGATGGCCGCCTTTTTTGTGGAGACGACCATGCGCGAGAAATTCACAGCCCGCGAGCCTGCCATTCCCACGGTTCTGGTTGATGACGAGCGCAGCCGGGTTACGCGCTGGGATTTTGCACCAGGGGCAGAAACGGGATGGCACAAACATGCCATGAATTATGTGGTCGTCGTGCTGACGGACTCGACATTCGCGGTTGAAACAGAGGCCGGTGAAACCATATTGCCAATGGCCGCGGGCACAACATATGCGCGGCCTGATGGCATCGAGCACAATGTGCGCAATGGCGGCGACGCGCCCATGGCCTTCGTGGAAATTGAATTCAAACGGTGAGGATTGCTGCGGCAGCAAAAAGCGGCGCTGCCAGGCCGATGCGGATTCTGCTTTCAAGCAGAGCCAGAAACCCTTGCGCCACAGGATAAATTCGCACAGGAAGGCGTGTCCTCGTGCGCTTGTGATTCAAGCAGGTGCCTGAACAAGCGGAATGGCCTGTGCGCAAAACATATAATTGCCTGAAATGTCCGGGCTTCTGTTGCAGCTATCCGATCATCCCGATCAAGAAGCGTGATATTGCCCGCCTCGCGAAACATTTTGGGCTGGCCTATGACGTCGCGGAAAAACGTTTCACGCGCCAGCACAACAAAGAGCGAGTGCTGCGCCGTCAGAGCGATCCGGTCTTTGGCAAGATATGCCGCTTTTTCGATACCGATGCGCGGCGCTGCACAGTTTATGACGCGCGGCCCGGTGTCTGCCACGAATATCCGGTCAAAAATCATTGCGGTTATTATGATTTCCTGAAGTTCGAGCGGCAGCATCAGGGCGACGAGGAATTCATTGCGGTGACGCATTACGAGTGAGCCTGCGGGCCAGCGCGGGGCAGGTGGCGCACCCCCTTGAGATAGCCGGGCCGATCAGCGCGCCAGTGGCATGCCGCCTTGTCTTATGCGGGCGCGCCGTATTGGTCCCGTCGTCAGCATGGCAAGGGTTGCCCTTTTTTCGCTCCCGTTCACATGCTAACGAGCGGCGACTTTGATCAGCCGGACAGTCCTGTGACCATGATTCGCCCTTTTTCTGCTTTTTCTGCCGCTGCCATGCCGTCCGGTGTAGCGCTGGTCCTTGCCGCCATGCTGGCGGGCATGCAGCCAGCAGCAGCTGACAAGATCAAGAACCCGGTTGCGGTATTTGCAGGCCTGGACAAGATCACGGGCCGCATCATTTCGTTTGAAACGGCGATCAACGAGACCGTGCAATTTGGGGCGCTGCAACTGACGGCGCGGGTGTGCTATTCGCGCCCGCCGACGGAAGCTGCCAATACGACCTCCTTTGTTGAAGTCGATGAAATCACCTTCAACAATGAGTACCGGCGCATTTTTTCCGGCTGGATGTTTGCCTCAAGCCCCGGCATTTCCAGTGTGGAGCATGCGATTTACGACCTCTGGCTGACGGAATGCAAAGGCGGCACGGAGATTATTCCGGAAGCCAAGGAAAAGGAAGAAATTCCCGATTATCCGCAGCGCAATCAGGTCCAGCAGAAGCCGGCGCTCGGTGGCTCCACGCCGGCGCGGCTTGATCAGGCGCGCCGTCCTGGTGCGGCTGTCGGCCAGCCGCAACGCATTGACGTGGCTCCGCCACAGGGCGTTCCTGTCGCGCCTGTCGCACCGGCGCGGCGTTTCTTCCCGACCAACCCATTCTCTGGCGGCGGCGGCGGCGGTGCCGGTGGCTTCAGCCCGGACCGTTCCAACTAGGCTGTTTGACCGTTCGCTGGCGGACTGCCCTTTAGCGCCTCAAGGGCTTCAACGCCGGTCAGCGGCGCAGTTCTTCCTGCCAGCGTGAAATCGGCTTCACTGCTGACGGCTGTGCTGAGCAGCGCGCGATAAGCGTCACGGGGAATTTCAATCGCACCCAATGTCGCCAAGTGCTCTGTAACGAATTGCGCATCAAGAAGGGCATAGCCACCAAGGCGCAGCCGGGCAGCTAGGTGCACCAGTGCGATCTTCGACGCGTCTGTTGCGCGGTGAAACATGCTTTCGCCGAAAAAGGCCCCGCCGATGCTGACTCCGTATAAACCACCGGCAAGCATCTCGCCGTCATAGCACTCAACGGTATGCACATGCCCCATGCGAAACAGCGCGCCGTAAAGTTCCCGGATGCGGCCGTTGATCCATGTTGTGGGACGGTCTTGCCGTGCCTGCGCACAAGCATCAATCACGGCGTCGAAATTGCGATCAACATGAACGCAGAAACGGTTCTGCCGCACGGCTTTTGCGAGTGATCGAGACACGGTGATGGCATCGAGCGGGAAAATGCCGCGCTGTTCTGGCTCGACCCAGAACAGATCCTCGTCATCCGCACTGTTGGCCATGGGGAAAATACCAGCAGCGTATGCGCGCAGAATTGTCGCGGGCGTGATGGTCTGGCTCTTTTGATTTCCACGGCTCATTGCGACATGCCAATGTGTTATGTCTGGTCTGCTGCATCTCAAACAGGCGGAAGCGTTAGATGCAAGGTGCCCATCGCAGCCGCATCTGGAAGATCACAACCCTTGCTGCGCCGCAACAATTACGCATAGTAGCAATGCAACGGAATCATATATGCCTAATCATTTATTTCAGGTGATATAACTCGGCTTGGAGACGTTTATTTGTCCAGTATTGGCAGCGAATACTGTCATATGAATGGAGGATGAACTTTACCTGTATTCTGACTGATTGTTACTCGTATTGATTTGACACATTTTAGCCATGTTTCTCGTGGTATTTGCTTTCATCGCCGGATTGGTGCGTTTGACTGCCTCGCCACCATTCCAGATTGCCTGAGTGCTCCGCTGCAGATTGCGGAACCGGGCTCCCGATTGAGGATTTCCCATGTTTCGCCAATTTCTAATCGCGGGCACTTCCGCGTGCGCGCTTTTGTATTCCGCGACCCTTGCTCAGGCTGATGGCGGCAACTCTGATGGGGAGCGCGAAGTGCTTCAATTGACAGTCGCCGCGCATCAGGGGACTGCGCAACTGGGTGGCGATCCAAAGGGCGCGCACGCGCGTGAAACAACGCACACATCCCATGGCACCAGTGGCGGCATTGAAAAGCAGATCGCTTCAGTTGTGACAGGCTGTTTTCCGGGAAGCCTGCGCGCCGTGCTGGCAGATGTCTCAGCGCATTTTGGCGGGCGGCCCGTTATTGTCACTTCCGGCCATCGCCATGGCGGCCGGCGCGGCTCCTATCACCGCAAGTGCATGGCAGCTGATATTCAGATTGCTGGTGTCAGCCCAGGAGCGATTGCGCGTTATGCCCGCAGTCACCCGTCGGTCGGCGGGGTCGGCACCTACGGCCATACCCGTTCTGTGCATGTCGATGTCGGTGGCCGCGTGTATAGCTGGTACGGCAACAGCCGCCGCAAGCGCTATGCTCAGGCAGGCTATGGCGCGGCTGGCCGCGCGTCGTAAGCCAGGTTCACACTGAAAAGCGGCGGATCAGTCTGCCGCTTTTTTATATAATGATCGCTGGGCCGATTATTCTTCGGCGCCTTTTTCACGCGCCAGAAAATGCTCAAGCCAGTGAATATTATAGTCTCCGTTCTGCATGTCCGCGTTGCGGACGAGATTGCGGAACAGCGGCAGTGTCGTCTCAATGCCGTCGACCACAAATTCATCAAGGGCGCGGCGCAGGCGCATCAGGCATTCGTTGCGGGTGCGGCCATGCACGATCAGCTTACCGACAAGGGAGTCGTAATAAGGCGGGATTTTATAATTCTGATACACCGCTGAATCGACGCGTACGCCAAGTCCGCCGGGCGGATGGTAGGATTTGATGGTGCCGGGCGAGGGACGGAAAGTCTGTGGATTTTCCGCATTCACGCGGCATTCGATAGCGTGGCCGTTGAGCCTGATATCATCTTGCTTGATTGTCAGCATCGCGCCGGCGGCGATCTTGATCTGCTCATTGACCAGATCAATGCCGGTGATCATCTCCGTCACCGGATGCTCGACCTGAATGCGGGTGTTCATTTCGATAAAGTAGAACTGTCCGTCCTCATACAGAAATTCAATGGTGCCAGCGCCGAGATAGTGCAGATCCCGCATGGCCTTGGCGCAGGTTTCGCCAATCTCGGCCCGCATGGATGCGTTGAGCGCCGGTGAGGGGCCTTCTTCCCAGACCTTTTGATGGCGGCGCTGCAACGAGCAATCGCGCTCGCCAAGATGAATGGCATTTCCCTTGCCGTCGCCTAACACCTGAATCTCGATGTGACGCGGCTTTTCGAGATATTTCTCAATGTAAACGGCATCGTCGCCGAATGCCGATTTGGCCTCGGCGCGGGCGGTGCCAAGCGCAAATTCCAGTTCGCTCTCATCGCGCGCGACCTTCATGCCGCGGCCACCGCCGCCGGCTGCCGCCTTGATGATGACCGGAAAGCCGATGTCTTTCGCGATCTTGCGCGCTTCCACCTCATCGGTCACGCCGCCTTCAGAGCCGGGCACGCAGGGAATGCCAAGGCGCTTGGCGGTGCGCTTGGCTTCAATCTTGTCACCCATGATGCGGATGTGTTCGGAGCGCGGGCCAATGAAGGTGATCTTGTGCGCTTCAAGCATTTCAACGAAGCGGGCATTTTCCGACAGGAAGCCGTAACCGGGATGCACTGCCTCTGCCCCGGTAATTTCGCACGCAGAAATAATCGCCTGCATGTTGAGATAGCTGTCACGCGCCGCTGGCGGGCCGATGCAGACGCTGTCGTCGGCCAGTTTCACATGCATCGCATCCGCATCAGCGGTGGAGTGAACGGCGACCGTGGCAATGCCAAGCTCTTTGGCAGCCCGCAGCACGCGCAGTGCAATTTCGCCCCGGTTGGCAATGAGTATCTTATCGAACATGCAGCACCCGCATCATTCGATCACGGCGAGCGGCTGGCCGAATTCCACCGGCTGGCCGTCGTCAACAAAAACAGCGGTCACTGTGCCGCTCTTGTGCGCCACGATGTCGTTGAAGGTCTTCATCGCTTCCACAAGCAGGATGCGCTCGCCTTCCTTCACCACCGTGCCGACCTCAATGAAAGGCTTGGCTTCCGGCGAGGGGCGGCGATAGGCCGTGCCAACCATGGGGGATTTCACCGCGCCGGGGTGATCCTTGTAGGAGGCTTCGTCGCCGGCGGCAGGCGCATCTGCTGCAAGGGATGGCCGGGGAGCGGCCGCCAGCGCGGGTGCAGCCGCCATCATCACCTGTTGCGGGGCAGCCGTGATGGTGCGCGCGACGCGAATCTTGAGATCGCCTTTTTCCACTTCGATTTCTGAAAGGCCGGTTTCGCCAACAAGGGCAGCCAGCTCGCGGATAAAGTCTGTGTCGATCGGAGAGTTTTTAGCCATGATGGGTTTTGAAGGACTTTCTGGCGGTCTTTGCAGGCAAATCAGCCAGTTTGGTCCGTATCATCCTGTGGTTGGGCCAATGGCGGCTCAGTCTGTCATCGCTGGGCCAGCGCCCCGGGGCGGGGCGAAGGCTTTGCACTCACAGGCTTATAGGCGGGGGAACCGGCGAGGGGAAGCCATCAGTGTTGATGGCTGATCATCCCAGGCGCCTGCATGGGATCTGCTGTGGACGAGAGGCTGCCCAAAACCAAACCGGCCACACCTGAGGCGTGGCCGGTTTCGTGTTGTTTATCTTTTCCGCTCAGGATTTGAGGCGGAGATTGTTGGCCACGCCGACGGCGATTTCCTGCAAGACCTTGTCCACATCGGCGGCGTCGATGGTGTGGGCCATGGACTTGCCGGTATCGTCCAGGCTGGCGCAATTCTTGAGAAGGTTGACGGCGTTGGTGTCAGTGACGTTCAGCGCAATCGTGATGATCTTGATCTTGTAGGTATCCTTGATCGCGGCACACCAGCCATTCATGCGGGTATCCAGTTCCGCATCGCTTGTGGTGCCGGTGCATCCCGGGCTGCCGGTCGAGCAGCCCCAGAACCCTGGGAATGAGCTGGACACGGTGTTTTGGCCGTCCGTGATCAGGATGAGATATTTCTTCGTTGTGGTCGAATTATATTCAGCGATCGGTGTCGTGACGCCAAAGAAATTCTTCCATTCCGTTTTCGGCGACAATGTGCGCAGCGCCCAGCGCAAGCCGACATCGGCGTGGGTGTGACCAGACACTGGCGCGATGCGGTCAAGCTGCTCCATCACCTGGGAACGGTTCGAGGTCAGCCCGACAATCGGGGCCGGGCAGTTGATATTGGGCCCGCCAATGCCAGTGTAACTTGTCCAATTCACCTTGCTGCGCCACGGGCACCAGCCCGCATCACCATTTGCGGCGTTGTATACGAGTTCGTTCGGATCGCTGACGCAAGCGGGATTGTTTTTAATCTTGTCAGCTGCGTAGCATGTATCTTTTTTGATTTTTGACAGTGTTGTGTATTGGAACGCGGTCTTGCTGTAAAAGCTCGCAGACGTGCTGATGTCCTGATCTTCCTTGATGTAATCTTTTTTCGTGCAGGCGGATTCGATTTCCACATTCTTTAGTGTTGCCAGCGTTTCCGACGGAACAAATTGTGCCTTCCAGCGGCTTACAGGCTTGGAATCATCATAGGTGTTGGGTGCTTCATTCGCGCCAGAGACGCAGCCACGCCAGCCAACGGGGGCAAAATCATCGACGATATCCACTTCGCCGCTGCGGTCCATCTGGTTCGTCATCGGAATTTGTGAACCGGCGTCCGTGATCGTGCCAGGCGATGTATAAGATGCTGAACTTGGTGCGCGGGGCGCCTCTGACCGGATGTTGACCGTCGTTGCCCAAGGCACAACCGAAATGCGCAGCAATTCCTTTGTCGGATCGGTTGCTGAATTGAACAGTGTTGTCACAAAGTTCTTGGACGCGTTGCGCAGCAGCGTGAACCGCGATTCTGATCGCCCGTCTGTCGAGAACATGGATGGCGTCGCATCAAGCGCGAGCGCCAGCTCAACCGGCGTTGTGTTGGACCATGTCGCCTCTGCCTGTGCAGCAAGCTTCATTTGTGTGTGGCCGATAATCTTGCCAAAAATCAGATTGACGTCACCCTTGCCAGTGGCAAGTGCTTCACCCGTTGCATTGTTGAACTCGATATCAATCGTGATCGTGTCAGGATTGAGGTTGGAAGCCCCGCCATTGATATTAGCCCAGAACACTTTCTTCCCGGCTGCTTTGGCGCTTTCACGCGCTGCTGTCGCGGTCATCTTGCTGGATAGGTCCATCTCACGGCGTTTGGCTTGAAGCACAGCCGCGTCAACAGCGACCTGCAAGGCATTCTTTGCAGCAAGTGTGCGTGAGTATTCGACGCTGGCCCCGACGCTGCTTGTCAGCAAAGTCCCAACAATGGCAAATGTAATCGCTGTCACGCCGCGCTCATCATTCTTGAAACGCTGCATATGCTTGCGAAGGCTGAAGCTGCTGGTTTTCGATGTATTCGACATGGCCGTTACTCTGAACTGATCGGATCAACTTACAGGCCGAGTGTAAATTTGCGCCGAATAATTGCTGCAACTTGTCGTTAAAATCGATTAACAGATGCGATATTTGCCGTCTTAATACTGGGAATAGCCCTTATTTGAAGTGATTTCGCCGCTATACTTGATAATGTGTTACTGTCGGTTGCAACCTGGCCAATGGTCCGTTTTATGAACATTTCATATTGGGATGGCGGCGATGCTTTGTGTTTGTCTGGCCCGTTGACCAAGCATGGCCATAACAAAACAGGCGGGGAATGTCCCCGCCTGTTGCGCGTTACGTTGAACTGACAGTTACGATTTCAGGCGCAAATTCAGGATTGAGCCTTCGGCAATATCTGACAGCAATTTGTCAAGGTCAGCCGCATCGACCGAATAGGCATCCTTGGCGCCGCCGGCACATTGCTTGAGAAGATCAACTGCCGCCATGTTGGTAATGTTGACGGCAACCGTAATCAGGCGGATTCCGTATGTTGTGCGGATGCTTTCGCACCATTTCAGCATGTGCGTATCCAGATCGCTCTTGAGCGGATTTTTTGATTTCACACCGCCGGTGCAGCCGGGATTCTGCGGATCGGTATCGCCGGCATCATCACTGCCGCAGCCCCAATAGCCGAGATAATCCACCGCGCGGGTGTTTTCACCGTCGGTGATCAGCAGCATCACCTTCGATGCGCCGGTTTTGAAATCGCCGGGTTTGCTGGTCAATTTGAAGAAACTGTCCCAGCCATCTGTGCCGGCCAGGGTGCGCAGGCCCCAGCGCAAGCCGACATCGCCATGGGTGCCGCCGGGAACGGGATACATGCGATCGAGCGAGGCCAGGATCTGCTTGCGGTTGCCGGACAGGCCGAGCATCGGCACGGGGCAATTCACGTTGGGGCCGGCAATCGCATCCTGCTTGGTCCAGTCCGATACGGTTGCGTAGGAGCACCAGCGGCTGGTGCGATCCACTTTCAGAAAGTTGTCTTCATTGGGATCGGCCACGCAAGCCCTTGCCGTTTCCGTCACGAGTTTCGTGCCGGGTGCATAGCAGCCCCATTGCCAGGTGCAGTTGGTATCGGCCGGGCGGTATTTGTTCCAGCGGCCAGCGCCCATGTCCTGCCAGCAATAGGGCGCTGTTTCTATTTTCTTGCCGTCACACTGAACAACATTGCCTTTTACGGTCGAGCATGTGGTGGTGCATGCGGCCTGCTGCACGGCCGCAGTGGTCTTGCCGGTGATAATCGCCGGGTTGACCTGTGGCACGGCCCGCTTGAGCAGATCAAGAAATCCCTGGGTGCCGGGCGGTGGCGGTGAGGGCGGTGGCGAGACGTAGCAATCGGGCGAATAGGTGCAGCTTGTGACGTCACCCCAGACATTCTTGCCTTCTTCAAAGCTCGCATTTGTCGCTGGCCGCGGCTGGATCCAGAGGGCATCCCATTTCTGGCCGCCGATCATGTTGGTGGTGTAATCGTCAATCTTTTCGTTGGTGCCTTCGATGCAGCCACGCCATGTGGTTGGCGAGAAATCTGAATTCTTGACCTTCGTCCCGAGATTGGGTGTGCGGTCGATGGGTGAGGCAATGGTTGTCCGGGACCCGTAATCGGCAATGGATGTCACCGATGCTGCACCCGTGAAATCGGCAGCGGCTGGTGCCTCCGACAGGATATTGACGGTGGTGGCCCATGGCACAACAGACACGCGGATAAAGTTCTGGTTGGTCAGCTGGGCTGCATCAAACAGCTTGTGGGTGAAGCTTTTGGCCGCATCGCGCAGCAGGGTGAAGCGCGTCTTGGGGCGACCGTCTGTGGCGAACATGGACGCCGTGTTGTCGAGCACGAGGGCGACTTCGACCGGCAAGGCCTCGCCCAGAGTCGCAACGGATTTGGCCTGAACAACTGCGAAATCAGCGCCAACAAATTTGGCAAATGCGTAATTGACGCGGCCTGAACCCATAACCTCGGCATCAGCCGCGTTGGGAAATGACACGGCAGCACTGACAGTGCCGGCCTCCAGCATTCCCAAATCCTGGACGTTGGCGGCGAAGAGCTGGCGGGCTGCTGCCGCTGCCAGCGCCTGCGCTTCGGCCGGCGTCTTGGTCTTGCGCAATTCGATTTCACGGCGCTTGGCGAGCAAGGCGGCTGCGTCGGCGGCGGCTTGCAGTTTTGTCTTGGCATGGAGGGCGCGCGACATGTCAACGCCGGCGCCAACAGCCGTGAGAAGCATTACCGTCGATACGGCGAACATCAGAGCGGTGACACCACGATTGTCGCGCTTGAACGCTGTGACTGATGTTTTGAGCGCATGCAGTCTGCGCTTTGCACTGTTGGCCATCGATTTTGCCCTCATATCCATGGAGGGCAATCTACAAAACAGGTGTTAATTGTGTGCTGATACAGACGCCTT
>JBOFCU010000338.1:0-5675 GCA_051646285.1 Beijerinckiaceae bacterium | reverse complement strand
TGGTTTCGAGTTCGCGCTGAATCTCCGAGGTCATGTCGCGCAGTTCCGAAGCCGCGCCACGGAAGCGCTCGGTTGCCTCGCCAAGAGCCTTGCCCATATCTCCGACCACGCCCTCATAGGCTGAGCGCAAGGCGGCTGCGGTGCGCTCCCGCTCGCGGCCCGTTTCCGTGCGCAGAAGCTGGAACTGGTTGCCAAGCTCATTCGATGTGGCCTGCGCGGATTCTGCCAGAACCGAGCCGATGGCGCGCGCGCGCTCTTCGGCGGTGCGCAGGGAGTCTTCGACCATCGAATTGAACGCGCGGGTGATGGATTCCACATCCTCCGTGCGGCGGTCGATGAGACCCGACAGGTGCGACAGCGAGGCATGGCGCTCGCTCAGCGTTGCACCGATTTTCTCTTCGACGCGCTCAAGCATTTGTGCCGCGTCGCCAAGGGCGGTTGCATGGGTGCGGGTGGATTCCACCAGCGATTTGCCATGCTGGTCGAGTTGCACGATGAGATCGGTTGCGTCTTTCAGCGCGCCGGTAGAGGCGCTGCGGAATTGGGACACCTGCGCGGCCACTTCATTCGTGACACGGCTGGTTTCGCCCGACACGATCGTGACAACGCCTTCCAGCTCTTTCATCCGCTCGCTGAGGCCATGCTCGACACCGGACAGGTTCGTGCTGGCGGTGGCAACAATCTGCTGCAGCATACGGTTGGAGTCGTTCACCCGCTCGAGCAGGCCGACAATATCCGACTTGAGGCGCGCATTGGTTTCGGTCAGCGCCGCCACAGTTTCGGTGGCACCTTTTTCGACGAGATCACGCAACGAGCCAGATGATTGTTCAAAGGTGGCAAGAACATTTTCCGAGGTGCGCTGCATGGCAGCCGTCACGCCATTGGCCCGCTCATCCAGCGCGCGGGCAACGGTGGTGCCGACGCTGGCAATGTCGCGCACAATATCGCGCCCGCGATCGGCAATCGTCGTTGCCAGATTTTCCGCATGATTATCAAACAGGCTGGCGAAGGATTGCGTATGGCTGCCGAGATGACCGGCGATGCCATCGAGCTTGGCAATACGCGTTTCAAAATCAACGATGCGCGTATCGAGTGTTTCTGACAATTCCTGCGCGCGCGCGCCCAGTTTGGCATCAACGGAATCGGCACCGGCTTCAAGTTTGCGCGCCACATCCTCAGCCCGCGCTGTTATGCGGATCGCGGCACGTTCGGCATTGTCGGTGATGGTTTTGGCGACAGCCTCACTGCGGCCCACAAGCGCTTCTGTCACTTCTTCACTGCGCAATGCCAGGGCTTGCGTCAGTTCTTCCGAGCGTGTTGCGAGCGCATCCGTCACTGCCGCGCTGCGCGATGCCAGCAGGTCAACAACTTCGGTGCTGCGGGTTGCCAGCGCGTCGGCAACAGCATTGCTGCGCAACGTCAAGGCCTGCGTCACTTCTGCGGTGCTGCTGGCCAGCGCACGGGACACCTCTGCGCTGCGGGCTGCCAGTGCCTCAGTGACTTCAAGGCCACGCGAGCCAATAGCGTTGATGACACCTTCACTCTGCGTGCCAAGGGTCTGAGAAATTTCATTCGCCTTGGCTTCAAGCGCGCGTGTCACTTCACGCCCGCCTTCGCCCATGGTCTGCGCCATTTCGCGGGTGCGTTGCAACAGCGCTTCGTTGATGAGGCCGGAGCCGCGCTGCAATGTCTGGTCGAGACGCCCGAAGATGCCGTCGATACCGGAGGACACATCCTGCACAGCCTGAGCTGAGCGGGCCTCGAAATCAATCATGCGATTTTCAAACAGCTCAGCGGCATTTTTCGTCTGTGCTTCGAGGCGCGATGCCAGGTCACTGCCATGATTGGTAATGACCGCTTCAATCGCACCGAAACGATCATTGACGGTCGATGTAAACAGCATCGCGTCAGCGGCAATTTTTGCGGCAAGCGCGCCGCCTTCGCGGGTGATGACCTGTTCGAAATCACCCATGCGCGCGACGAAATTCTGCGTCAGGCTGGCGGTGCGGGTATCAAACAATTCACCCGATTCACGGGCCTTGGCTTCAATCAGGCCGGCAGCAAGATGGCCGGCATCGTTGATGCGCGATTCCAGCGCATTGGTGTGATCAAACAATTTTGCAGCGAGCAATTGCCCCGCCGTGGTGAAACGGATTTCCAGATCATCAGCCTGATTGACCAGGCTTGATGCAATGCGGTCACCGGTTTCAGCCAGACGCTGATGCATGGTTTCGCCGTGCACAGTGATGGTCTGGTGCATGCGCTCCTGACTGTCACGCATCCGGCTGGCAATATCATCGCTGCGCGTGCTGATGGCGCTGATGATATTCAGCCCAGTCTCATCGAATTTGGTGTTGATGGCCGAACCCGCAGCGTTCAGATCAATGACAAGTGCATCACCGGTGCTGCGGAAGCTTTCATGCAGGCGCTGCGCCTGCTCGGCCATGGTGGAGGCCACGGTTGTCCCGGTTTCTGCCAGTGACTGGGTGATGTGGCGGCCACCATCGGTGAGACCACGCAACAGTACGTCGCCGGTATTTTTGAAAACATCGGTGACATGGGTGGCGCGCTCAACAATTTCCGTTGCAAACCGGGTGCCGGTTTCACCGAGATTGCGGTTCATTTCTTCGCCGCGTGTACTCAGCGTTGCGATCAGCGTGCGGCCGGTTTCATCCATGGTACTTGTGACTTCGCCGCCGCGGCTTGTCAGCGTCTCGATCAGCGAACGGCCAGTTTCATCCATGGCACGCGTCACTTCGCCGCTGCGGCTTGTCAGTGTTTCCACCAGCGCCTTGGATGTCATGTCCATGGTGCGGGAAATATCATCCCCGCGCACAGATAATGTTTGCACCAGCGCGCTGCTCGTTTCACTGATGGAGCGGGTAATATCGTCACCACGCGTGGTGAGGGTTTCCACAATCAACTTGCCGGTTTCGCCCATGGAGCGGGTGACGTCATCGCCACGGCTGGTGAGCGTTGCAATGATGGTGTTGCCCGTGGTGTCGAGTTTGCTGTGCAGATCCGTGCTGGTCAGTGACAGGCGCTCATTGAATGCGGCACCCGATGTTTCGATGCGGCTTGCAAGCGTTTCGCCGGCATCAGTCAGGCGCATGGTGAGCTGATCACTGGCGCCGATCACGCGGTCGCCGGCATCGTTCAACGTTTTTGCCACATCGCTGGTTCGCGCTGTAATTGTTTCAGCAACGCTTTGGCCTGTCAGTGACAGCTTCGCATTCAGCGCCTCGCCAGTCGATGCCAGCTCTTGTGTCAGCTGTGCGCCGTTGGCGGTGAGCTGCGCGATATATTGGCCGCTCGCGCCATCGACGCGGGCATGCCAGCTATCGCCAGCGGCAATCAGTTTTTGCGCCAGGTCGCCGCCCGTGTTTGCCAGCGACGCTATATAATTTTCGCCTGCACCGGCGACGCGGCCATGCAGCTCATCGCCCGCACTGGTCAGGCGGGTGATCAGATCCGTGCTGGCCCGGTCCAGTGTTGCGCCGATGTCGCCGGATTTCAATTCTATGGTTTCGGCAACGCGCCCTCCCACTTCGTTCATCGCCGTGGTGATGCGGCTTGATGCGGTTTGCAGGTCTGCTGCCAGCCCTTCATGGGCGCCGGTGATGGCTGATTTTACGCGATCAGCATTGGAAGCGATGGCTTCGCGCTGGGTGATCAATTCATCGACAAGGCCGCGAATGCGGATTTCATTTTCGGCGTATGCGCGTTCGAGGTTGGAAATTTCCGAATGCACGATGGTTTCAAGTTCACCAGCGCGCGCGACGGCCCGCTCAATGCCATCGCCCATTGCGGCCACTTCGCGGCGGATGGCCTGTGACAGGCGCACCATGGAGTCAGACGCCAGCGCTTCGGGCTCGGTCAAACGCATGGCGACTTGCGCTACCGCATTGGAGGATAATTTCATTTCCTGCGCGCGCCATGCCATTGCGGCAATGACGAAGAAGAAAACAATCGGGGCGAACAACAGGAATGCGCTGACGGCCAAAAGCTGTGCCGGCAACGCCAGCAGGGCTTGCGGCGTTTCAAGCTGGTTGCGCCACATCATAAAGACGGCAAGTGCCGCGACCCATGCGATCGCTGCGAGAAAGGCATAGACATACGGACGGCGCGACGGTTTTTTCTGCATTGCTGCAATCAGGGGCGCCAGCGTGGTCTGCTCATCATTGGCCGGGCGCTGGATATTCTGGCGCATATCGGATGCCGCTGATGGTGCAGGCTGTATCTGGGCTTTCACAGTCTCGGCAGCCTGATCTACAGCGCGCGGCAATTTGATCGAGGATGCCGGCTCCTTTGTTTGATCCTTCGCGGTATCCTTCGCGGTTTCGGCGGCAGATGACAGTTCCCTGCCTGCTTCAACCGTGGTTTTCCTTGCGCCGGGCGCGGGCGGGCTGCCATCAGTGCCGGTGGCAGCAAGTGCTTCCTCAATGGCGGAGAGCGCCGCTTCGGTCGCGTCCTTGACCTTTTTGTCCGATGCCATGGTCTGCCTCACTTGCTGTTTCCGCTGGCCTTGTCCGCAGGCGCGCCGCAGCCGGTCCGGCGCGCAGGAGATTTTAGAGCGTTGGCCATGCCAATGGCATGGTTATCGCCCATTAACCTTTTGCCAATGTAAAGCCTTGGCCGGAATGAGGGAACACGGGTCTTCAGGATTCATTAAACGTCGTTAACGGCTCATTTACCATGGGCGCGCAGTTTGGCGTGCAGTGGCCCCTGCAATCCCGTTCAAGTGAGTATTCCATGGCTTCGACGCCCAGCATTGCCCCTTCGGCTGACCCGGCTTTGTCCGCTGACAGCCAGTCCCGCGACATCGACATGGGGCATCTGGCCCGGCAAACTGCTGGAGACAGGGGGCTGGAGCGTGACGTTCTGGGCCTGTTCCGTGACCAGTGCGACCGGATGCTGGCCATAATCTTACAGCCGCATGAGGGGCTGGCGGGGCTGAATGCCGCCCACACGCTCAAAGGGGCTGCCCTTGGGGTTGGCGCCTATCGCGTG
Organism: Beijerinckiaceae bacterium; assembly: GCA_051646285.1. Lineage (GTDB taxonomy): Bacteria > Pseudomonadota > Alphaproteobacteria > Rhizobiales > Beijerinckiaceae > Terrirubrum. The sequence continues at coordinate 665 of JBOFCU010000338.1, read as the reverse complement.
GCCGAGGCTGCCGCCGTTTTCGAGCAGGCCCAGCCAGAGAATCGCGGCCAGGCTATCCAGCGCCTTGAAGAGGCGGTTCGCGATGCACGCGCACTGATCGACCGGCTCCTTGCCGCATGCTGACTGTAGGGCAGTTATATAGGCGGGGTCTTTTGGACTGCTGACGTGGTGTGCATGAAAAACCGTTGCCAGTTTTTCGCGGCATGCTCTAAACATGGGCCTCACCCTGCGCGCCTTCCAAGGCCGATTCCAGTTGCTCCGTCTGACTGCAAGTTCATCCCATGCCGAAAATCACGTTTATTGATGCCGATGGCACCCGCCGCACCGTTGATGCCGAGATTGGCTCGACCGTGATGGAAACCGCGATCCGCAACAGTGTGCCGGGTATCGATGCGGAATGCGGCGGTGCCTGCGCCTGCGCCACCTGCCATGTCTATGTTGATGAGGCATGGGCAGCGCAAACCGGCAAGGCGGTGCCGATGGAAGAGGATATGCTCGATTTCGCCTTCGATGTGCGCCCGACCTCGCGTCTCTCCTGCCAGATCAAGGTGAAGGCGGAGCTTGACGGGCTTGTGGTGAATACGCCAGCCAAACAGGGGTGACATGCGGCTGCGGCGCAGCCGCGACGCTGAGATGAAGTCTCGGCGGCGTCGAATGCCCGACCA
>JBOFCU010000327.1:0-2019 GCA_051646285.1 Beijerinckiaceae bacterium | reverse complement strand
GTGCCAGCCGGGTGAGAGCGGCACCCCGGCGCAGGATAACCACACCCACGGCGCATGCCAGATTTGCCCGCACAATGCAGCGGGCGCGGCCCTCACGCCCGCCAATCCAGCAATCGCGGCTATTTCCATTCCGCACCTGCGAGACGGGGATCAGGGGGCATGGCCTGCCGCCATCACTGCGTCATCCAAGCCGGATGTGCGCAGCAGTGGCCCGCGCGCGCCGCCGCCACGCGGCTGAACCTGCCATAAATTCCACTTTTCCTCGGAGTGTCCGGCCAGCCGCACATTCCGGTCATCCGTTTGCAAGGAGGCACCCATGGTGTCGAAATCCGAAATCGCAGCCGCTGTGGCGCTAAGCGCGCTGGCCCTGCTGTTTACCCAACACCCTGCCGCAGCGCAGGCTGCCAATCCGCATGCCGGCCACACGATGCCCACAGCCCCCGCTGCCACCAATCCGGTCGCGAAAAGCTGGATGGTCGGTGCGATGAAGGTCGAAAGCGTCTGGACCCGCGCCACCCCCGGCGGCGCGAAGGTCGCGGGCGGCTATGTCACCATCACCAACACCGGCAAGGAACCGGACCGCCTCGTGAAATTCGACACGCCCGTCGCCGGCCACGGCGAAATCCATGAAATGGTCATGGCCGAGGGCGTGATGAAAATGCGCGAACTGAAAGGGCTGGACATCAAGCCTGGCGAAATGCTGGTTCTGAAACCCGGCGGCCTGCACCTGATGTTCATGGACCTGAAGCAGCCGCTGGTGCAGGGCGCAGCTCTGAAAGGCACGCTGACTTTCGAGAAAGCCGGCCCGGTCGAGGTGGACATCATCATCGCACCGATCGGCGCGGCAAGCGCCGGCTCTGCGCACAAACATTAAATCAAAAGGCGGGCTGGCCATACGCCGGCCCGCTTTCACCGGCCAGGCAGAAACACCGCAAGAATAAAGCATCACAAGGATCGACCATGGACCCGCGCCGCAAATTCCGCATGCTTGCTTCCACACTGCTTGGCCTGCTGATCATTGGCATCGGCGGCACATTGTATTTATCAGGCATGCTCAACCCGCTGATAGACCCGCAGAACAGCGGCACGATCAATGGCATTGGCGGCCCGGTCCAGCTGACCGATCACAATGGCGGCAGGATCAACACCGGCACGCTGGGCAAGCCGCACGCGGTGTTCTTCGGCTTCACCCATTGCCCTGATGTCTGCCCGACAACGATGCAGGCGATGACAGCGACGCTGACAGAACTCGGTGACGCAGCCAAAGATTTCCGTGTCTATTTCGTCAGCGTCGATCCCGAGCGCGACACACAACCCCTGCTGAAACAATATCTCTCCTCGTTCGATCCGCGCATGATTGGCCTGACCGGCACACGCGAGGAAACTGACAAGGTCATCCGCGCCTACCGCGTCTTTGCCCGCAAGGTGCCGCTGGAAAAAGGCAGCTACACCATGGACCACACGGCCGCCGTGTATCTCATGGATTCAAAAAACCAGCTTGTCGGCACAATTGCCGACAACGATGATGACAAGACGCGGGTGCAGAAGGTGAGAAGGTTGCTGGGGAGGTGAGGGTGAAGCATAAACAGGCCACGAATACTTGACTAAGATAAAATTGAAATTTGCGATGGCGAAATGAGGTTGACTTGCCCTGAGTACTCGCCACGCATGCGCAACATGAATCCTTTTTTTAGATAATGCAGTATTTCACCGTAGGGAACTGCGATTTGGTTTGCCGCGTGATGCTTTATTTTTCCAAGCGACGGGTTAGCCATGCGGTATTGTCCATCACCAAATTGATGAGGAAAATACTTTTCGCCATCTCGTGAGATACGAAGGAAAATTGGCATCAGAACGACAGTTGAAGAATAGATCGCTGTTTCTTTGACATAACTTGGGACCGGCAGCGGCTCAGCGGCAATGTCGGATTCCTCGATCTCAACATTACCGCAAATTAGTTTCCCGAAACGGCGCCTGTTTCAACAAGCATTCTCGGTTTAACCTCATCACATGATATCA
>JBOFCU010000277.1:0-22710 GCA_051646285.1 Beijerinckiaceae bacterium | reverse complement strand
CGGAAGGGCCAGCACTCACCATGCTGCAAAACCGCACTTTCTTGTTGCAGGCGAACGGGCTAGAGAAGCCGCGCCTTCATCATGGAAAGTTTGGTATGCGCAGCGCCAGCCTGAGCCGCAAGACCGGCGAAACCGATATCACCGTTTCGATCAATCTCGATGGCACTGGCAAGGCAGACATTGCCACCGGTGTCGGCTTCTTCGATCACATGCTCGACCTGCTCGCCCGCCACGGCTTGTTTGACCTCACTGTCAAAGCCAAAGGTGATACCCACATCGACGATCACCACACGGTTGAGGATGTCGGCATCGTGCTCGGCCAGGTCTTTCTAAAAGCCCTTGGCGACAAGAAGGGCATCGCTCGTTACGCCAGCGTAATGATTCCGATGGACGAGACACTGTCCCGTGTTGCGATTGATATCTCCGGGCGTGCCTTTCTGGTCTTCCGCACGGAATTTGCCCGCGAGAAGATCGGCACATTCGATACAGAGCTGGTGCGCGAATTCTTCCAGGCATTCACATCGAACGCTGCCGTTACATTGCATGTTGAAACGCTTTACGGCGACAATGCGCACCATATTGCGGAAAGCTGCTTCAAGGGGCTGGCGCGGACCCTGCGCGCTGCGGTTGCGATAGATCCGCGTGAGGCGGGGCGTGTGCCATCGACCAAAGGCGCTTTGTAAGCATGGCGAGCTACACCATTCACATTCCGCCATCGGCAGGGCAATCTGATTCGGCAGCGGAACGGTTCCGGCTGGTGCGCGATGGCCTGTCACCATGGGCGATGCTGCTGTGGCCGGTATGGTTTTTTGCCAAGCGCCTCTGGCTGGGGGCGATGGTCGTTTATGGCGTCTGGATTGCGCTGAATGTGGGTCTGTATTGGGCTGGTGTGGCAGCGCCAGTGATCGCCCTGAGCTGGGCGGCCTTTCTTCTGCTGATCGGCTTGGAAGCCCACTCGGTCGAGCGCTGGACGCTGGCGCGGCGTGGATGGCAGGAGGCGGGAATCGCTGTTGCGGGCAATCGCGCCGAGGCTGAAGAGCGGGCCGTGATGGCATTCACGCAACTGCCGGCATGGCCAGTGACTCCTCTGGCGGCCGGCCGGTATGCATCCGTACCTGTTGCGCCACGGGGGATGACATCATCAGCCGTGTCACAGCCGCCTGATGTGCTGGGGCTGTTTCCCGAGGCGCAGCACCGATGACCATTGCCATCGTTGATTACGGATCGGGCAATCTCCACTCCGCCCAGAAGGCGTTCGAGCGAGCCGTTACCGAGGCGGGCCTTTCGGTTGCTGTTGTTGTGACGTCCGATCCGCAGGTGGTGGCCAAGGCCGAGCGTATCGTTTTGCCCGGTGTCGGTGCCTATGCCGATTGCCGCCGCGGGCTTGATGCGGTGCCCGGCATGGTCGGTGTGCTGGAAGAGGCGGTCCATAAAAGGGGCAAGCCATTTCTCGGCATCTGCGTCGGTATGCAATTGCTGGCCACGCGCGGTCTGGAATACACCACGACGCGGGGGCTGGACTGGATTGGCGGGGATGTCACCCTGATCAAGCCGTGCGATGCATCCTGCAAGATTCCCCACATGGGCTGGAATGCGCTGGAAATGAAGCGGCCGCACGCGCTGATGAGGGATATTCCCACCGGGGAAAATGGCCTGCACGCCTATTTCGTGCACTCCTATCATTTCACTGTTGCGGATCCGGCCGATTGCGTGGCCACCACCGATCATGGCACGCCGGTGACGGCGATGGTCGCGCGCGGCAATATCGCCGGCACACAATTTCATCCGGAAAAAAGTCAGGCGCTTGGCCTGAAGCTCATCAGCAATTTTTTGAAGTGGTCGCCGTGATCCTTTTTCCTGCCATTGATCTGAAGGAAGGCCGCTGCGTGCGTCTCGTCAAAGGCGACATGGCGCAGGCGACCATTTTTAATGACAATCCCGCAGCGCAGGCGCTGGATTTCCAGACGCAGGGGTTTTCCTGGCTGCATGTGGTCGATCTGGATGGTGCGTTTGCCGGCAAGCCGGTCAATCGAGATGCGGTTGAAAATATTGTGCGGGCCACAAAAAATCCGGTCCAGCTTGGCGGCGGCATCCGCGATCTGAAAACGGTCGAGGGCTGGCTGGAACGCGGTGTGCGCCGTGTGATCATCGGCACAGCCGCCGTGCGCGATCCGGAATTTGTCAAAGAGGCGGCGAAAAAATTTCCGGGCCGCATTGCCGTTGGCATCGATGCGCGCGATGGCATGGTTGCCGTCGAAGGCTGGGCGGAAACCTCAACCCTGCATGCCCATGATCTGGCGAAACGCTTTGAAGATGCCGGTGTGGCAGCGATTATTTTTACCGACATTGACCGTGACGGTGTGCTCAAGGGTGTGAACTGGAATGCCACCATTGCGCTGGCGGATGCAACGCATATTCCGGTGATTGCATCCGGCGGTCTTGCCTCACTCGATGATATACGCGCGCTGATTGCGCCGGAATCGCGTAAACTCGAAGGCGCGATCACCGGGCGTGCACTGTATGATGGCCGCATTGATCCAGCCGAGGCATTGGCGATGATCAGGGCCGCGCAGGCGGATCAATCATCATGAAAACCTGGATGGTGCGCAGCGGCGGGCGCGGGCGGTTGTATGACACATTCCGCCAGCGCGGCATCGTTGCCATCGGCTGGTTTGAAGTGGGCGATTTGACGCATATCATCACGCGCGATGAAATGACGCGCCTGACACGCGCCGCCTATCCCAATGATCCGGAACAGGCGGTGTTGAATTCCGCCGGTCAGCTTCTCCGTTTCCGCAAGGAATTGAAAATTGGCGACCGCGTTATCACCTATGATCCTGGCGCGCGCCGTTATGCCTGTGGTGAAATCACCGGTGACTATGAATATCACCGCGATGAGGATGATGAAGTGCTGCGCAATCAGCGCAAGGTCCGTTGGCTGCACGAAAAAAGCCGTGATGACCTGTCACAGCTCGCACGCAATCAGCTTGGCTCAACGCTGACATTGTTTTTGATCACGGACGATGTCTCGGCAGAATTGTGGCGCGAGGAAACAGCGGCAGCGCCGCTTCACCGCCACAAGCAGGATTTCATTCCAACCATTCCCGAGATGACGGCGGAAAGTCTGATGCAGCCGGCGATGGATGCGATTTCGGACCGGATTGCCGCGCTGAGCTGGAATGATATGCAAAATCTTGTGGCCGGCTTGCTGCGTGCCATGGGCTACAAGACCGAAGTGTCCGCGCCGGGGCCGGACAAGGGCAAGGATATTATTGCCTCGCCGGATGGGTTTGGTTTTCAGGAGCCGCGCATCATCGTGGAGGTCAAACACCGCCGTGGTAAAATGGGTGCGCCTGAAATCCGCAGTTTTCTGGGTGGCCGCCATACCCGCGACAAGGGGCTGTATGTCAGCACCGGCGGATTTTCCAAGGAAGCGGAATTCGAGGCTGAACGCGCGCCCATTCCGATGAAGCTTTTGGATTTTGAAGGGCTGGTTGCAGCCATCACGGCACATTATCATCTGTTTGATGATGAAACAAAGAAATTGCTGCCCCTCCGTTCCATTCTTGTGCCGGCCTGAACAATGCTGAAAATCCGCGTCATTCCCTGTCTGGATGTGAAAGATGGCCGCGTCGTCAAGGGCGTGCAGTTTGTCGATCTGGTTGATGCAGGCGATCCGGTCGAGGCGGCCAAGGCCTATGATGCGGCGGGTGCCGACGAACTGACTTTTCTGGATATTACCGCCAGCCATGAAGACCGCGGTATTTTATTGGATGTGGTGACGCGCACGGCAGAGGCCTGCTTCATGCCGCTGACAGTGGGCGGCGGTGTGCGCAAGGTCGATGATATTCGCCAGTTGCTGCTGGCTGGCGCGGATAAGGTGTCGATCAACACGGCAGCCGTCACCAACCGGCAATTTGTGCGGGAGGCTGCCGAAAAATTCGGTGACCAGTGCATTGTTGTGGCGATTGATGCCAAGCGTGTTTCCAGCGCTGGCGCCCCGCCGCGCTGGGAGATATTCACCCATGGTGGCCGCAAGGCCACCGGCTTGGATGCCATTGCGTTTGCGCAGGAGGTGGTGTCGCTGGGTGCCGGTGAATTGCTGGTCACCTCGATGGACAAGGACGGCACGAAATCGGGGTACGATCTGGCCTTGACCCGCGCGATTGCTGACAGCGTGCATGTGCCGGTGGTGGCCTCAGGCGGCGTTGGCACCTTGCAGGATCTGGTCGCGGGTGTGCGTGATGGCCATGCCAGCGCCGTGCTGGCCGCCTCGATTTTCCATTTCGGCACCTACACCATCGGGCAGGCCAAACAGGCCATGAGTGATGCCGGCGTGCCGGTGCGAAAGGTGTTCTGATGTCTTTTTCGCTGAACGATCTTGAACGCATCATTGCCGGCAAGGCATCGGCCCCGCCTGAAGAATCCTGGACGGCGAAACTGCTCGCCGGTGGCCCGGCCCGTGCCGCCAAGAAGCTGGGCGAAGAGGCTGTGGAGGCCGTGATTGCCGCTGTCGAGGGTGACAAGGTGGCGTTAACCGCCGAGAGTGCGGATGTGCTGTATCATCTCTTGGTCGTCTTGCGCGCCCGTGGTGTCACGGTGCAGGACGTCATGACAGAACTTGAGCGCCGCACGGCGCAATCCGGCATCAGCGAGAAAGCGGGCCGGAAGCCTGCCTGAGATTTGGGGGAATTATGGATCAGCGGGTTGATATTCCAGCTGATGGGGCCATCGCTCCCTATCGCATCTTCTCGCGGGCGGAATGGGCCAAGCTGCGTGCTGACCAGCCCATGACCCTGAGCGGGGAGGAGGTTTTGCGCTTTCAGTCGCTCAACGATCCGATGTCGCTGGAAGAGGTGGCGGCGATCTATCTGCCGCTGTCGCGTCTCTTGTCGCTGTATGTGGCCGCCACCCAAGGGCTGTTCAAGGCAACGCAGCGCTTCCTGCTCGCGGAGGAGGAGGCGAAGGTTCCCTACATCATCGGCGTGGCCGGTTCAGTGGCGGTCGGCAAATCCACCACCGCCCGCGTCCTGCAGGCCCTGCTCGCCCGCTGGCCCAACACCCCCAAGGTTGATCTGATCACCACGGATGGCTTCCTCATGCCCAACGCAGAGTTGGACAAGCGCGGACTGATGCAGAAGAAGGGCTTTCCCGAAAGTTATGATGGCGCAACGCTGCTGCGCTTCATGGCCGATATCAAGGCCGGCAAGCGCCATGTCAGCGCGCCAATTTATTCGCACCTTGTCTATGACCGTGTGCCAGGTGAATCGGTGGTGATCGACCGTCCCGATATTCTCATCGTCGAGGGGCTGAATGTGTTGCAGCCCGCCCCCCTGCCAAAAGACGGCAAGGCGATTCCCTTTGTCTCGGATTTTTTCGATTTCTCGATCTATCTCGATGCCGAGGAGGAATTGCTGCACCATTGGTACGTCACGCGCTTCATGCGCCTGCGCAACACGGCCTTTCGCGATCCCCGCTCATTTTTCCGCAAATATGCGGAATTGACCCAGGAACAGGCGCTGGAAACGGCAGAAAAGCTCTGGAGCACAATCAATCTCGTCAATCTGCGCGAGAATATCCTGCCCACACGCCCGCGTGCCAGCCTCATCCTGAAAAAGGGCGCTTTGCACGCGATTGAGGAAGTGGCACTGCGCCGTCTCTGAGCGCAGTTCACACCACGATGTGACGGCCCGTCTTGCGTGCCATTTCCTCCCGGCTGCGGGTCAGCACGGTGTAGATGATCGCAAATCCGATGCCGTAAGCCATATGGATGACAGCGGAGATGATGATCCGCTTCATATCGCCGCCAGCAAACAGCGGCGTGTGCTTGAGCAGCGGCAAAACAACCCACGATCCGATCATGGCTGGCCCGATCAGACCGCCGAGTGCGCCACGCACCACAAGCATATCACCGGGCAGATCCTCCCAGAGCATGGCCAGGACCATGCCCCAGAGGCCGCCCCAGAACATCGCATTGACAAGCGCAGGCACAGCCGGATGCGGCCCAGGTGCCATGTTCCAGGCAACGGCGTTCGGCACAAAGTCAGTCATGGCCAGCAGGAAAATCATGGTCTGGTGAAACAGCAAGACCGCCATGGCGCCCGAGAGCAGGCCGCGCAGATATTTGGTGGCAAATGCATTCATCGTCCGGTCCAATGCACAAACCGCAGCAAAATGACTGCGATCCTGAACATAATCCCGCTTTGCGTCTCGCCAAAGCGTATTCCCGCGCTATGGTTGATCATAACTTCCGCAGGGACAGGGCAAATGGTGAAGATGGTTTCAGCATTTCTGCGTCATGGCCTGACCGCATTGGCCCTGGTGCTGCTGACGGCAAGCTCGCCTGCATGGGCGCAAACCGCCTTTCCTCCGGTGCAACAGGTACAGGCTGATCCAGACGAACGCTGCCTCGGCCCCGTGGCCCGCGCGCCATGGCGCGATCCGGTGATGGCCGCACCCGGCATTATCCCGGCAGCCTTCCGGCACGTGCAGGCGGGACGCGATACGCGGATCACCTTTGTCGGCCACTCCACGTTTTTGATCGAAAGCCCGGGCGGGGTGACCGCCGCGACGGATTACAATGATCATGTGCGGCCAGCGGTGATGCCCGTGGTCGCGACCATGAACCGCGCCCATTCCACCCATTTTACCGCTGCACCAGATCCGGCCATCCAGCACGTGCTGCGCGGCTGGACAGACAGCGGCGCGCCGGCCCGTCATGATGTGCAGGTTGGCGATATGCGCGTGCGCAATGTCGCCACCAACATCCGCGACGGCAGTGGCGCCACGGATTATTATGGCAATTCCATCTTTGTCTTTCAGGCCGCAGGCCTGTGCATTGCCCATCTCGGGCATCTGCATCACAGCCTCAGCGGCGAGCATTTGAAAGCGCTGGGTGCGATTGATGTGGTGCTTGTGCCTGTTGATGGCAGCTGGACGCTGAACATTGATGGCATGATAGGAGTGTTGAAGCAGATCAATGCGCCGGTCATGGTGCCGATGCATTATTTCAGCGCCCATTCCCTCAACCGTTTTCTCGACAAGGCGCAAGCATCATTCAAAGTATCCCGGCCGCAATCGAGCACGATGACAGTGACGCGCAGCCGATTGCCGGACCAGCCGACCATATTTGTTTTGAATACTGAGCATTGATATCCAATCCATTGCCTGCTGTGGAGTTGTGAACTGAACGCGCAATCGCCCCTCAAGCCCTTTGCCCGTGAAATGGCGTTACTGCTGTCCGCCGGTGTTGCATCTCATGACATGAACGGCCTGCAGGTGCGCGCAGGCCGCAACGGTGTGCCGGTTATTGATCAGGCATTGGCAGACGGGCTTGTGGATGATGTCAGCCTGTATAAGGCATTGGCCGACACGTTGCGTGTTCCCTTTGTGCGCGCCACGATTGAAATGGCACCCATGCGCGATGGGGTGGATGCGCTCAGAAGCGGCATTGCGCCGGCACAAACACAAAATCCACAAACCCGCTTCATCATGGCCCCGCGTGGGCAGGCTCTCAGCCAGGTGCTGCAACGGTTTGATCATCTTGCTTTTTCGGGTGCAGAAATCACCACGCCACATGCGTTTCAGCAGGCGCTGATCCGCGCCAACCGTGCATCAGTGGTTCAGCAGGCCAGCTTTGCCCTTGCCCAGCAATCTCCTGATGATACCGCCCATGCCTTACGGCGTCCGGCAACGATGCTGTTGTTCATGATGTGCGTGCTGCTGATGTTTCTGGCCGGTGTTTCCACGCAGGGCAGTGTCCTGCGCTGGATCAGTCTGGCACTGGGATTTCTGTTTTTTCTGAATGTGTCGATCCGCTTGTCGGCCCTGATTGCCGTGCGTGACCGGTCGAACCCGTCAGTGCCGCCTTTGCCCGATCACGCCTTGCCGGTTTATTCGGTGCTGGTGCCATTGTATCGCGAGGCAAAAATTATTCCCGCTCTTGTCGATGCTCTGTCTGCACTCGATTATCCCCGCGCCAAACTTGATATCCGTATTCTTGTCGAAGAAAATGATCGGGAGACTTGGGCCGCATTAAAATCCCTGTCCTTGCCGCCCTTTATCCAGGCCACAGTGATTCCGGCTGGCAGGCCGCAAACCAAGCCCCGCGCGCTGAATATCGGATTGGCGCTGGCGCGCGGCGCGTTATGCACCGTCTATGATGCAGAGGACCGTCCTGCCGCCGATCAGTTGCGCAAGGCGGCAGCGCTGTTTGCTGTTCTGCCGCGTGACTATGCCTGCGTACAGGCAAAGCTCGCCATCGATCATGCCGATGAGACATGGATCACAAGATTATTCGCGCTCGAATATGCTGCGCTGTTTGATGTCATCGTGCCGGGCCTTGCCGCCCAGGAATTGCCGTTTGGGCTTGGCGGCACCTCCAATCATTTCCGTGTCACCCATTTGCGCGCGGCCGGCGGGTGGGATGCATGGAATGTGACGGAAGATGCCGATTTGGGCATGCGCCTTTTCCGCAAGGGTTTTCGCGTCGGCGTCCTCGATTCCACGACTTATGAAGAAGCGCCGGTGCGGTTTGGCATGTGGTTCAGCCAGCGCACCCGCTGGATGAAGGGCTGGATCCAAACCAGTCTTGTCCATCTGCGCGCGCCGTCGCTGATGGCGGCAGGCACCATGCCCTTCGCCTGGGCCGCAGCCCATGCGCTGACATGCGGGACGGTGATTTCCGCCCTGTTCGGGCCATTGCTGATGACCATGGTTGCGTATGAACTGATTGGCGGGTGGCTCAATTCCATTCAGGGGCCAGTGCAATTCCTGATCTGGACCTTCGCGCTCACATTATCACTTGTCGGTATGGCGACCATGTTTCTGCTTGGGCTGGCAGGGGCTTACCGGAGGGGCTTGATGCGGCTTGCGCCATGGATCATCGCCTTCCCGGTCTATTATCTGCTCATCAGCGTTGCGGCTTGGTGGGGGCTGGTGGAATTTCTGGTGCAGCCGCATCACTGGCGCAAAACCGATCACGGGATTGCCCGCCAGCGCGCAGCGTCATCCCTGCCGGAGCTTCAGAAAATCAGTCTCACAGGCACATCGCCAGCGCCGCGCTTGCCAGTTCCATGAAAATGGCATCGGCATGGGTCAGCCAGGCCAGCGCGGCAAGCACAGCCACAACAAGCACCGCACTTACGCCTGTGCGGGAAAGCCTGCTACTGCTGGCAGGCGGCACATGCGTGGATGATGAGGCTGTGACGGCCACGGGGTATATCCTGTTTCTGCAAGGCCATTATACCAGCACTGACGGCAACATCAAACACCATACGTGCCTGGTCGGCTCATGACACACGGCGGTTGACCTGTTGCAGGGTAAAGCCCGCCTTGCCGGCATAGCCTTTAACAATGGCTTCCCGTTCGGTGCGGCTGAGAACGCGGTCAACATATTCAAAGCCGCCCGGTGCCAGCTTTTCCACCTCGTCGATCACCCGCTCGGGTCCGCCCGTGCGGTTGACCCGGACGATTTCTGCCGTTTTCGGCAAGCGTTCATCTTCATACAGGCCGAGGGCCTGCATCGGATGGTCGGATTTTTTCAGCGCATCGGCCAGACAGCGGGCATCGAGAATAGCCTGCGCAGCGCCGTTAGAGCCGACCGGATACATCGGATGCGCCGCGTCGCCGAGAAGCGAGATGCGGCCAAAACTCCAGCGCGGCAAGGCATCGCGGTCACACATCGGATATTCGAAAAATGTCTTTGTGGCCTGCACAAGTGCTTCAACATCAACGCCGGGAATATTGAAACGCCGCGCATAGGGCAGCAAATCATCCATGCGGCCCACGCGCGACCAGCTTTCTTTCGGCGGCGGTGAATTTTTTTCATCCGCAACGCGTACGACAATTGCCCAGTTCGTCAGCTTCGTGCCGGGTGTGGCGCCATCGGCAATCGGATAGAGCGCCAGCTTCAGGCCCATGCCGCCACCGATATACATCGAGCGGCCACCGAGAAAATCCGGCCAGTCCGTTGCGCCGCGCCACATCATCGCGCCCTGCCAGCTTGGGCCGCTTTCATGCGGATAAAAATGTCTGCGCACGGCAGAATGAATACCATCGGCGCCAATCAGCACCTCGCCGCGCACGGTGTGGCTTGACGTGCCAAAGCGGGCATCGACAAAATGCGCCGTCACGCCGCCTTCATCCTGAATAAAGCCCGAGAGGCGCAAGCCGGTCCGGATGGCCTGCGGCCCCATGCGGGCAATCACCGCATCGTGCAGAACCTTTTGCAGCCGGCCGCGGTGAATGGAAAATTGCGGATATTCAAAGCCCGCATCGGTGCCGCGCATCTCGCGCCACACCTCTTGCCCCAGGCGATTGACATAAATGAGTTCCTTGGTGCGAATGGCAACCGCATCAAGGGCCGGCAGCAAGCCCAGCTCCGCCAGCTCCTTGATGGCGTGGGGCAGGGTATTGATACCCACACCCAGCTCGCGCACCTCGGAGGCCTGTTCAAAAATGACAGCGGGAATGCCGCGTTCATGCAGCATCAGCGCCAGTGTCAATCCGCCTACGCCGGCACCTGCAATCAAAACACTCATCGCGCACTCCTGCCCTTACACCACTATGATTTATTGCTGCTCGTCAGGCGGCGGCAGAAAATCAACTTCATGCTTGGCCGAGAGCGCCACAACAGCTGCGGGGTTCTGATCGGCCATATTGTGGATGCCCCAGAACAGATCATACAGCCTGCGGGTTGGCGAAGCCCAGAAAAAGCATTTCACGGTGCGGTCGGATTTGTTGAAAATACCATGGGGGATGCCCATGGGCATCCGCACCAGATCGCCGGCTTTGGCCGATGTCATCTTGCCATCCAGCATCAATTCAAATTCTCCCTCCAGCATATAAATAAATTCATCCTGTGTGGGATGGATATGCGGAGGCACGAATGTGCCGGGCGGGAACGTGGCGTGCCATGACATGGAGGTTTCGCTGACCTGCTTCGGCACATAGGTTTGGCCAAGAATATTCCAGGTAATATTATCGATTCCCTCGCCGGCGCGGGTTATGCCTGGTGTCATTTTCATGGCCACGTCTCCTCAGGTTTTTGTGATGGATGACAAATAGTGCCTGCGCCTGTTTGGGCACAGCGGAATTTTTTTGCGGCGTGCACGGTCCGGCCTGTCATGCATCGGCTGCCTCATGGGCTGCCTCATGGGCCGCGCCGACATGCAGAAAGCGATCCTGCACGGTTGGGTCAGAAACAAGCTCTGCACTGCTGCCACGCCACACCACACGGCCTTTTTCAAGCACCACATGCCGGTCGGCAAATTGCGTCAGCGCCGCAATGTTTTTGTCAATGATGATGATGGCTTCCCCATCCGCTTTCAGGGCGCGCAGACACGCCCATATTTCCGCCCGGATAATCGGCGCCAGCCCCTCGGTTGCTTCATCCAGTACCAGCAGTTTCGGGTTGGTCATCAATGCCCGGCCAATGGCCAGCATTTGCTGCTCGCCGCCGGAAAGCTGGTTGCCCATATTCATGCGCCGCTCTTTCAGGCGCGGGAAAAGACCATAGACGCGTTGCAGGGTCCATTTCGCAGGGCCAAAGCGGGCGGCTGCGGTGGCGACAAGATTTTCCTCGACATTCAGTGTCGGAAAAATCCGGCGTCCCTCCGGCACAAGGCCAAGACCATGCTGGGCGATGCGATAAGGAATTTGCCCGGTCAGCGTGCGGCCATCAAACGCCACGCGCCCGCGCCGAGCCGGCACCAACCCAAAAAGGGTGCTGATGGTTGTCGTCTTGCCCATACCATTGCGGCCCAGCAGTGCAACAACTTCACCGCGCTGCACGTCAAAGCTGACATCAAACAAAACCTGCGCTTCGCCATATCCGGCGTCAAGATTGTCGATGGTCAGCATCACACCATCTCCTCATCGCCAAGATAGGCTTTCCGCACCTCGTCATTGCGCTGAATATCGGCCGGTGTTCCTGTCGCGATCACGCGGCCATACACAAGCACGCTGACCTGATCGGCCAATGAAAAGACCGCGTCCATGTCATGTTCGACGAGCACGATCGTGTAACGCTTCTTCAGGCCGGCCAGCATGGTGATGGCCTTTTCGGATTCATCATGGCCAAGCCCTGCCAGCGGCTCATCCAGCACCAGGCATTGCGGCTGTGTCGCAATCGCCAGCGCCAGTTCCAGCAGGCGCTTTTCGCCGTGGGATAAAAGCCCAGCACGCGTCGCGGCGCGCTGATGAAGGCCAACCTCCTCAAGGGCAGCCATGGCTGCATCATTGAGCTTGTGTTCGGACGTTGCCGCCTTGAAGAATCGGAAACTCGATCCATCACGCGCTTGTGCCGCAAGTGCCACATTTTCGAGTACAGAGAACGCGGGCAGAATCGAGGTGATCTGAAAAGACCGTGCCAAACCCTTGCGCACCCGCAAATGCACGGGAATGGCCGTGACATCATCGCCATTCAAAAGAATGTGCCCGCTGTCAGGTGTCAGCGTGCCGGCGATTTGATGAATGAGTGTGGTTTTTCCCGCGCCATTCGGCCCGATCAGCGCGTGCAACGTACCGCGCTTCACATCCAGCGAGACATCATCCGTCACGACAAAAGAACCGAAGGCCTTGCGCAGATTGCGCAGCGCGAGGAGCGGTGGTGCAGCCCTGGCATCATCCATGACGGCCTCCTGCCATCCGTTGGATCAGGCCGGTGATGCCGCCTTTGCCCAGAAGGACGATGATGATCAGCAGTGGGCCAAAAATCAGCTTCCAATGTTCGGTCAGGCCCGACAGCCATTCCTCAAGCAGGAGAAAAGCCAGCGCGCCAAGAATGGCCCCATGCAGCGTGCCAACGCCGCCAAGCACCACCATGATCAGCAATTCGCCCGAGCGCTGCCATGACATGTAGGCGGGCGAAACAAACTCTGCCTGATTGGCCAGCAGCACGCCCGCGACAGCACACACCATGCCGGCCAGCACGCACGCCACGAGCTGATAGGGAAAAGGCGAAAAGCCAATCGCGCGCATCCGCTGCGGATTTTCACGGATGCCGGTGATCACACGCCCAAACCGCGAGGCTGCCACCCGCCGCGCTGCATAATAGATGAGCGCAAGAATAACGAAGGTGAGATAATAAAAGGCGATGTCGTTGCGCAGCCACTTTTCGCCAAACATTGTGGAGCGGTTGGACAGGGTGATGCCGTCATCGCCGCCATAGGCGGAGAGGGATACGGCAAAGAAAAACAGCATCTGGCCGAAGGCCAACGTGCTCATGATGTAATAAACACCACTGGTGCGCAGTGAAATGATACTCGTCAGCAGGGCAAAAAGCGCCGCAGCGCTGACAGCCACCAACGCCTGCACAAAAAAGCCTTCAACGCCATGCGAGGAAAGAATGCCGACGGCATAAGCGCCAATACCAAGAAAAGCGGCATGACCAAAAGAGACCAGCGCACCATACCCAAGTATGAGATCCAGAGAGAGCGCGGCAATGGCAAAAATCATGGCGCGCGTGACGAGGCCAAGAATGAAGGCCTGCGCGCCGAATTGGGCAAGCAGCGGCAACAGCGCCAATATCAGAAAAAGCGCAGCAATCGCCCAGACTGTGCGCGTTGCGCGATCACTCATCGCCGCACCGGAAACAGCCCGGCAGGGCGGAAAAACAGCACACCAGCCATCAGCACATAAATCAGCATCGGCGCGATCGAACGTCCTGCCTGGTTGGCTGCGGCCGGATCGAGCACAAAGCGCAAAATCTGCGGGCCGAAGGCGCGGCCAAGCGTGTCAATCAATCCCACCAGCAACGCGGCAACGAAAGCACCGCGGATGGAGCCAATGCCGCCAATCACGATGACGACAAAGGTGAGAATGAGCAGATTATCGCCCATGCCCGGCTCCACCGACAGGATCGGCGCGATCATCGCGCCGGCAAATCCGGCCAGCATCGCGCCAAGGCCAAACACCATCATGAAGAGCCGGCCAATATCGACCCCAAGCGCCGATACCATGCGTGCGTCTGTTGCGCCGGCCCGCACCAGCATGCCGACGCGGGTCTGACTGACAAGATAGGCCAGCAGGGCTGCAACAGCCAAACCAATGCCAATCAGCGTGATGCGGTAAATCGGATACAGCACGCCATCCATCAGCTTGATGCTGCCGACCAGGGCATCCGGCATCGGCACACTCAGCGGCGCGGCGCCCCACAAGGCTTTCACAGCCTGATTGAGAAATAAGATCAGCCCGAATGTCACCAGCACCTGTTCGAGATGATCGCGCTCATAAAGACGGCGAAAAATCAGCCACTCCAGAAATAACCCGAAGGCGAGTGCGGTGGGCAGCGTCAGCAGCAGTCCGGTCCAGAAGCTGCCGGTATAGGCAGTGAACATCGCAGCCAGATACGCGCCAATCATATATTGCACGCCGTGCGCGAGATTGATGAAATCCATCACGCCAAACACCAGTGTCAAGCCGGCAGCGATCAGAAAAAGCAACACGCCCAGCTGGAGGCCGTTCAGGGTTTGAACGAGAAACAGGGCGGAGGACATGGTAGCCTTGTGTGTCGGAGGAGACAAAGAAATGCCGCCGCGCCCGTTTTATCCGGCGCGGCGGCGTCCGGTTACTTGATCGGGCATTCCGCCGCGTAGGTATCCGTATAGTTGGTGAAAATCTTCTGCTCGATTTCCGTCTGATATTTGCCGTCAGCGCGCTTCGCCACCTTGACCAGATAAAAATCCTGGATCGGATAGTTATTGGTGCCGAATTTGAATGGTCCACGCAGGGATTTGAAGTCAGCTTTTTTCAAGGCAGCAGCCACGGCGGCCTTGTCGCTGGTTTTTCCGCCAGTTGCTTTCAGCGCGCTGTCGATCAGCATCGCGGCATCATAGGCCTGCATGGCATAGGTACCGGGCACGCTGCCATAGGCCGCCTCATAATCCGCAACAAATTTCTTGCTGGCGGGATTGTCGAAATTGGGAGCCCAGTTGGCACCGGCAAGGAAGCCGATGGCATCATCCTTTTGTGCCGGCAAGGTTGATTCATCCGTCGTGAAGGCCGAGAGGAATGGAATATTGGCCAGCCCGGCCTGCCGGTATTGCTTCACCAGATTCACACCCATGCCACCGGGCATGAAGGTAAAAAACGCATCTGGTTTGGCAGCGGCAATTTTTGCCAGCTCAGCCGAAAAATCGAGCTGGCCGAGGGGCGTATACACTTCGTCAAGCACCTCGCCCTTGAAATGGCGCTTGAAGCCGGCGAGCGAATCCTTGCCGGCCTGATAATTCGGGGCCATCAGGAAAACACGCTTGTAGCCCTTGTCCTGTGCATATTTGCCAAGCACCTCGTGGTTCTGATCGTTCTGGTAGGAGGTCACGAAAAAATTCGGGTTGCACTGCTTGCCCGCAAAATTCGAGGTGCCGGCATTGGGGCTGATGAGAATGGCATTCGATTCTGTCACCGGTTTGTGAATGGCCTGCAACACGTTGGAAAAAATCGGGCCAACAACAAATGATACACCATCGCGCTCGATAAGGCCCTTGACCTTCTGAACCGCCACGTCAGGCTTCAGTTCGTCATCGACAACCACTACCTCGGTATCGACACCGCCGAGTTTACCGCCGAGTGACTTGACAGCGAGATTGAAACCGTCCCGGGCCTGCCCGCCAAGCACTGCTGGCGGACCCGACAGGGTAACAATGATGCCAACCTTCAGTTTCGCCTGTGCCAGAGCGGCATTGTTCAGCGCAACGGTTGCAACGCCGCATGTCAACGCGGCTGCCATCATAAGCGAAAATCGCGATTTCATCTTTTCCTCCCCTGTCGTGATCCGTGGCATGGGTCTGGCCCGCCATCCGTCACATGTCTGTTGTTCCATCGTGCGTATCTGCGCGCAGGTGTCAATCTATTTTAGGCTTAAAATAAATAGAGGCCGTTGGCAGGGCGTGTTCTTTTGCATCAGCGAACGTCACCATGTGGCTGAAACCCGCGCAGCACCGTTCCCATGCCCAGATGTTTTGCAGAAAAATCAGGCACTGCAAAGCAGCCCGGCAAATACGGCGCTGAAATTTTTTGCATCGCAACAATTCACCGCGATGGGGAAAGGCCGGGCCGGCGTCTAACTTTTCTGGGCGGAAGGGAGCACGTTGCCGACACGCATCACGGTCAGCGCGAGGGCCTGTGCACATGGCACAAGGCTGTCGATCTCGATCCACTCCTCCGGCGTATGACCGCCGCCACCGGCAGGCCCAACGCTGCACAGGGTGGGGCAACCCATGGCAGAGGTAAAACCGGAATCGGCGCATCCGCCCGAAAAGGCGGCAGACACCTCAAAGCCGATGGCACCAGCCGCCGTGCGGTAAACCTCAAACATGGCCTTTGCTTCGGCCGTTTCCACCAGCGGCAGGAACTCGCCCTTGATGGTGAGGGCGGATTGTGTGCCGGGGACGGCCGGTGCTTCGGCTATGGTGCGGATGGCATCAATCATCGCCGACCGCTGGGGCGGATCGACATAGCGCAAATCAATCTCGCACCAGGCATGGGGTGCGATGGTGTTGACCGTCTGGCCGCCGCCGATCAGCCCGACATTGACGGTTGTGCCCGCCTTTAAATCCGTCAGCGCCTGCAGCGCCGGAATTTTCGTGGCCAGATCGACAATCGCCGAAATGCCCTGTTCATAGCGCGCTCCGGAATGGGCGGCCTTGCCGGTGACATCAAGGCGCATGAACACGCCGCCCTTGCGGCCTTTGGTGATGATCTGGTGCTGCTCATTCCAGCCGCCGCTCGTCACGGTGCCCTTGGGTGTGCGGCTGGGTTCGCTGTTGAACACACACAGCGCCTCGCGGGCCGCCGCCTCAATATGCGGGCGGCAGTCTGGTGAGGCAATCTCCTCATCGCTGGTGATCAGGCAACGGATCGGCCGGCTATTGGCCCGGTTGGCACCGAGTGCGGCAGCCACAAAGGCGTTGATCACCAGCCCGGCCTTCATATCGGCAACACCGGGTCCGAAGGCACGCTTGCCCTGAATGGTAAAGGGGCGGCGCTCAGGCTCTCCTTTCGGAAAAACCGTGTCACGATGGCCCAGCAGCAGTACCGGCCGCTGGTCATTGGCACCGTGCCGCTCAGGCTGGGTGCTTGGCAAAGTGGCCTGCACGGCATCGCCGTGGGTGGCGTTGGCGAGCCACTGCACCTCCATGCCATTCTGCGCAAAGAAGCGGGCCAGCACCGCGCCAGCGGCATCAACGCCGGCCTTGTCATAGCTGCCGGAATCCGTGTTCACGAGGTCACGCAGCAGGGCAATCATCGCGTCCTGATGCCCGGCAAGCCATGCCGTAACCGCCGCTTCTGCAGGTGTCTGTGCTGTCATAAGACCCTCGGTGGCGCCACATGGCGCGATAACAATCCGTCCAGATCATCAGGCTTGCCAACTGTGCGCGGCGCTGTCTAGAGTTGCATTTCAAGAAACGTAAGTTTCATTTTATGGAACGCCAATGTCGATTCTGTTCAGCGCCAGTCAGGTTTTGCGCACCTATTCCCTGGAACGGCCGCATCTCACGGTCTCCGATCTGTCTCGCTTGCTGGGCATGCCCAAGAGCAATGCCTCGCGGCTGTTGCGGGCCATGCGGGATGCCGGATTTCTGGAAACGGTGGGAGCAACCAAGCTCTACCGGCCATCATCCCTCGTGCTGAACGCAGGCCGGGTTTATCAGCAATCCGTGCCGCTGATTGTGCGGGCAGATCAGATCGTCAGCCGCATCAGCGAAGAAACCGGCCACACCGGCTATGTCAGCAAGCGCGAGGGTACGGATGTTGCCGTGGTCGCGGACCGCACCGGCAGCAATACCTTGCGCGTCGTCAATTCTATCGGCCGCCGGCTGGAGGCTTTCGCCAGCGCCACCGGCCGAAGCCTTCTGGCTCGGATGCGTGACGAGGATATTGCCGCGCTTTATCCCGGCCCGCTCAAGCCGCCATCACCCAACGCGCCGCAGAATTTTTCCGAGCTGATGGCGCGCATCGCCCGCGTGCGGCAGGACGGGTATGCGGAATCAAATGACGAAGCCAACCGTGGCGTGGGTGCGCTGGCTGTCGCTGTCGGCGATCCCTCGACGCTGGAGGTGGTGAGCCTGTGCATTGCTTTTCCCGCCTCCGCCATCACACCTGACGAGCGGGCCAGAATATTGCAGTCGCTCATCAATGGCGCCAATGTCATTGCATCAGATTTTGGCGATCTGCCCGTCAGCCTGCCGCGCAAATCGGCCTGAGGTCACGTCATGGCTGAGCGTTCCGGCCCATTATCAAAGGCGCAGCGCGCAAAGCGCTGGCGCATCGGGTTTGATATTGGCGGCACATTTACGGATTTTGTGCTCAATGATGCTGAGCAGGAAAAAATTATCCTCCACAAGGCGTTGACTTCCCCGGCTGATCCATCGGTAGCCGCGCTGCAAGGCCTTGAAGAGATTGTCGGCATGGCCGGCATTGCCCTTGCCGATATTCATGAAATTGTCCATGGCACAACCCTCGTCACAAACGCGATTATCGAACGCAAGGGTGCCAGGCTTGGCCTCATCACCACACGCGGCTTCCGCGATGTTCTGGAAATGGGCACAGAGCAGCGCTACGATATTTATGATCTTTTCCTAAAATTTCCAGAACCGCTTGTGGCGCGCGCGCTGCGTCTGGAAATGGCCGAGCGGATGGATCGCGATGGCAACATCATCACCAGCATTGATCATCACGAAATTCGCAAGGTCTTGCGCACATTGGTGGATGCCGGTTGCGAGGCGGTGGCAGTCTGTTTCATCAATGCCTATCGCAATGATGCCCATGAAAAGGCGGTAGCGCGTCTGGCCGCAGCAGAATTTCCCCGTCTCGCCGTTTCCATCTCCAGTGCTGTCGTGCCGGAAATGTGGGAATATCAGCGCTGCGTCACCACCTGTGCCAATGCCTATGTGCAGCCATTGATGGATACATATATCGCGCGCTTGCAAACAGAGCTGGCGGCGCGTGGTTTTTCTGGGAACTTGCGGCTGATGCATTCGGCGGGCGGACTTGTCTCGCCGGAAACCGCGCGGGCGTTTCCCATTCGCCTGCTGGAAAGCGGCCCGGCCGGTGGCGGCCTTGCAACAGCCCTGTTCGGCGAAAAGGCTGGCGAGAAGGATGTGATTTCCTTCGATATGGGCGGCACCACCGCAAAGGCCTGCATGGTGGAAAATGGCCGCACTGATATTGCGCCGATGATGGAAGCGGCGCGGGTGCATCGCTTCACCAAAGGGTCCGGCCTGCCAATCAAGGCGCCTGTCATCGACATGATCGAAATTGGCGCAGGCGGCGGCTCAATAGCAGCGATTGATAATGTCGGCCTGTTAAAAGTGGGGCCGCACTCCGCCGGGTCTGATCCCGGCCCGGCCTGCTACGGGCTGGGCGGCACGAAGCCAACCGTGACGGATGCCAATCTGTTGCTCGGTTATTATGATCCGAAATTCTTTCTCGGCGGCCGCATGAAGCTGGATATGGCAGCCACGCGGGCGGCCATGGCGACACTGGCAAGGCCGTTGGGATTATCCATTGAGGAAACGGCGCTTGGCATTCACAAGGTCGTCGTTGAAAGTATGGCGGCGGCGGCCCGTGTCCATCTGGTTGAAAAAGGCAAGGACCCGCGTGGCTACGCCATGGTCGGTTTTGGCGGTGCCGGCCCGGCGCACGCTGCCAATGTGGCGCGCGCCTTGGGCGTGGAGCGGGTGATCATTCCGCCAGCCTCCGGTGCCGCATCCGCACTGGGATTTCTGGTCGCGCCGCTGTCGTTTGAAATTGCCCAATCCCTGCCAGTCGAATTTCGCGATGAATTTGATGCAACGGCGCTCAATGCCTTGCTGGCGGCGCTGGAGCGGGATGGCCGCGCGCATCTGAATGCGGCCGGCGTGGATGATACGGACATTCGCATTGAGCGCAGCGCCGATATGCGCCTTGTCGGGCAGATGCACGACATCGCGGTCGAATTGCCAGCGGGAACCATTGGTAGCGGCAGTCTTGAAACTATCCGCGCCGCGTTCCGCATGGCCTATGAAGCGCGTTACACCAGTGTCTATGAGGGCGCACGAATTGAAGCGGTGAGTTTCCGGGTGCGCTGCATCGGCCCGCAGCCAACGCTGTCGCTGCGTGGTGCGACCGGCGGCGCGGATGATGCGCCGCGCGTCAAGGGAAAGCGCATGGCCTGGTTTGAAGGCGGTGCGGCTGCAGCCACGGTGTATGACCGCTATGCCCTGCGCACCGGAGACATGATACCCGGCCCCGCAATTGTGGAAGAGCGTGAGGCCACCACAATCATTCCGCCGGGCGATCATGCTACAATTGATGCCAGTTTGAATATCTGCATCCGGGTTGCCGTGAATCGCAAGGCGCCAGCGCTGATCACGCCCGATATGCCGCTGGAAAAAGCCATGCAGGTGATCGAGGACGATCCGATTTCGTTGGAAATCATGTGGAGCCGCCTCATCAATGTGGTGGAGGAAATGTGGCTGACTGTATGCCGCACCGCCTTTTCACTGGTGATTTCCGAAGCTCAGGATTTTGCCTGCGAACTGCTGGACCCGGAAGGGGAAACGCTGGCCCATTCGCCCCGCGCCATGCCGGTGTTCAATCTCACCTTGCCGCGGGCCGTGAAGGCATTGCTGGAACGCTATCCCGCCGAGACGCTGAAGCCGGGTGATATTCTTGTCACCAACGATCCATGGCTGTGTGCCGGGCATTTGTTTGATATTGCCGTGGTGACCCCTGTCTTTCGTGAGGGCAAAGTGGTTGGCCTGATGGGCACTGTCGGCCATGTCTCGGATATTGGCGGCACAAAGGATTCACTGCGCGCGCGCGAAATCTATGAAGAAGGCTTCCAGATTCCGCCGATGAAGCTGTTTGAGGCGGGCAAACCCAATGAAACATTGTTCCGGCTGCTGGCCGAAAATGTCCGCAACAGCGAGCAGGTCATTGGCGATATCCATTCCTTCGTCGCGGCCAATGCTATTGGCGCAGAACGCCTGACGGCTTTCATGGATGAATATGGCATGCATGATGTGCGCGCCCTGGCAGCGGTGGTGCAAAACCGCTCTGAGCAGGCCATGCGCGCGGCTATCCGCAAAATTCCAGACGGTGTCTATCGTGGCACAATCAGCAACAATCCGCTTGGCACCGTGCTGAATTATCCGGTGGCGATCACGGTCAAGGATGGCGCCATTGATATTGATTTCGATGGTGCTCCGCCGCAATTGCCGCAGGGTGGACTGAATTCGACGCTGAATTATACGGCGGCCCATGCCACCTATCCGCTGAAATGCATGTTGACGCCAGATGTGCGCGGCAATGCCGGTTGCTATCGCCCTTTCAGCGTGACCGCGCCTGAAGGCTCCATCCTGAATTGCACCCGTCCGGCATCCGTCAATATCCGCACCCGCACCGGCTGGTATATTGCGCCTAACATTTTCCGCACATTGAGTGATGCGGCGCGCAGTCAGGTGCAGGCATTCACCGGTCTGCCGGTGGCGATGAATATTTACGGAACGGATGCGCAGGGGCGGCTTTATTCCGACCTGCTGTTCGCTGGCGGCGGGCAGGGCGCATACGCCAGCGGAGATGGAAAATCAGGGCTGCTCTGGCCGACATCAGCGGCCAACACGTCCATTGAATTGTTTGAATCGCGTGCACCCGTACTGGTGCTGGAAAAATCATATATTCCCGACAGCGGCGGCCGGGGGGAATTTCGTGGCGGGATGGGCCAGCGTGTGCGGCTGCGCAAGCTGCATGATGATGACCGCACCACAATGGTTTCGATTTATCCAGAAGGCGTCGCCAACCCGATCGAGGGATTGTTTGGTGGGGAAGCAGGCTGCGAAGCCTCCGGCAAGGTGTTGGATCAAGCAGGCGATGTTGTGCGCGATTGCGGCACGGGCGCGCTTGTGGAATTGCACACGACGCAGGAGATTGTTGAACTCGTGCTGGCCGGTGGCTCAGGCTTTGGTGATCCTGCGGCACGTGCCTTGCAAGACCATCAGCATGATTTGAAAGAAGGCATTGTCACACGGGTTGGGGCAACAGACCGCCCGGCGGCAAGACAGCATAGCTGAGACAATATACCGAGATAACAGGGCTGATCAGAGGAGGCCACTATGACAATCACACGGCGCAAGACACTGGGTGTCATGGCAGCGCTGGCCGCGAGCACCACGCTGGATCGCATGGCCTTTGCACAGGCAGGGCGCAAGATTCTTGTTATTGCATCCAATCAGGATATTCCGAATTTCGATCCGCATTTTGCGACCGGATATTCGGCCAGCTTTTTTCTGCGCAATGTGTATGACTCTCTTGTGCGTGTGGAAGGCAATCCGCCAAAGCCCGTGCCGCATCTGGCCTCATCCTGGACATCATCGCCGGATGGCATGGTCTACACCTTCAAACTCGCCGGCGCGAAATTTCATGATGGCTCCCCAGTGACGGCCGAGGATGTGCGTTTTTCATTCAATCGCCTCATCCGCCTCAACAAGGGCAATGCCTGGATGATCCAGGGCATTGTCACCGACAAGAGCGTTGAGGCTGTTGATGCAGCAACTGTCAAAATCACGCTGGCGAAACCGTTCGCGGCATTCCTGCAAGTTTTGCCATGGGTATGGATTGTCTCCCAAAAGCAGGTTGAGGCCAATGTTGGCGCTGATGATGGGCAGACATGGCTGCGCACCAATGTGGCCGGTTCTGGCGCCTTCAAGGTCCGCCGCGCCGAAGCGG
>JBOFCU010000257.1:0-1510 GCA_051646285.1 Beijerinckiaceae bacterium | reverse complement strand
GCATGTCATTCTCACGCGCGATCAAGATTGCCCCGTCGATCCTGTCGGCAGATTTCGCCAACTTCGGAGCCGAGTGTGATGCCATCGAGGCTCAAGGCGCGGACTGGGTTCATGTCGATGTGATGGATGGCCATTTCGTTCCGAACATCACTTTCGGGCCAAGTACTTGCGCGGCGATCCGCAAGCACATCAAGGGCGTCATGGACGTGCACCTGATGATAGCGCCGGTCGACAGCTATATCGACGCGTTCGCGCAATCCGGAGCTGACGTCCTGACCGCGCATCTCGAAGCCGGTCCGCATATCCACCGCACATTGCAGGCGATCCGTGCGCATGGGATCAAGGCGGGCCTTGCGCTCAATCCCGGCACCGGGCTTGATGCCGTCGGGCATCTTCTCGACATGGTCGATCTAGTGTGCGTGATGACCGTAAACCCCGGATTTGGCGGACAAAAGTTCATCAATTCGCAGATTTCCAAGGTGCAGTCGCTGCGGGCGATGATCGGAGATCGGCCGATCCACATCGAGATCGATGGCGGTGTGACGACTGAAACAGCGCCGCTGGTCGCCGCTGCGGGCGCCGATGTGCTGGTTGCAGGTTCCGCCGTATTCAAGGGCGGCTCGGTCAACGCGCCGCAAGCCTATGGCGACAACATCCGGGCCATTCGCGTGGCTGCGGAGTCTGCGATTCGCTGAAACGGGCACCTGAACAGCCATACGGCTGAAGATTTGAAGTGTTGGCGGGCAAATCGCCCGGCCATTTTTTACGCTTTTCAGCGCCGTCACGCCTCCCCCTGCCCCAATGTCGCGCAAACCACTGCAGCCACTCGACTGCGGCGTGTAACACCGGTATGACGATAGCAATTGGGCGGCCTGCGTCAGATCTTTCAAACACGCAGGAACATTTGTCTTACAAGCATTTACGGGTAGTTTGATGTCTGATGTTCTGCAGTTGCTGAACCGGATTGCGCGTGAAACCAGTGTCAGCACAGTGTGGGAGCTGGCCGTTGGCTACTTTGCTTCGCATGGCTTCTCGCGCGCCAACTATGGTCTGACCCGTTTTCGCGTCGCCGGCTCTATTGGCGACCCGGACGATGCAATTTATCTCACCAGCTTTCCGGCCGGTTACAGCAACTTCTACTTCCGCGGCGGCTTCTACGCGCGCACCGCACTCTACCGCTGGGCTGTCGACAATGAGGGTCATTGCACCTGGCGTTGGGTTGAAGAAAAGCTGCTGCGCGATGAACTGACCCCGACCGAGGTCAGCGCCGTGCGCCAGAATTCCCAATGGGGTTTGCGTGCGGGCCTGACTTTCAGCTTCCACGATGCGACGACCCGGGCCAAGGGCGCATTGGGCCTTGCCGCCGATCCAGGCATTGACCACGATGGTGTGGATGCCATCCTCGCGCGCGTCGGCGACGGGATAGAGGCCGTGGCGCAGATGCTGCATCTGCGCATCTGTCATCTGCCACATGCGGCCCGGCGTCGCACGCTTTCTGCGCGCCAGCGTG
>JBOFCU010000239.1:0-14979 GCA_051646285.1 Beijerinckiaceae bacterium | reverse complement strand
GAGACATTCGCGATCATGGCGCGTCTGCAAAGGGAGGGGCTGGTTGATAAAGTAGCGGAGTGCCAGATAAGAGGCGGCAAATCCTCCGCAATCAATCTTGGCATGCGCTTGGCCTCCGGCGATATTGTTGTGGTGATCGACTGCGATTGCTCGTTTGAGCAGGATGCGTTTGAGGAATTGCTGCGCCCCTTCGCGGATGGGCAGGTCGCGGCCGTCAGCGGCACAGTGCTGGTGCGCAATGGTGAAAAAACCATCACGGCCTCGCTCCAGTCCATCGAATATATGGTGTCGATTTGTTTGGGCCGGACGGCGCTGGATATGTTCGGCCAATTATCCATTATTTCCGGCGCTTTTGGCGCATTCCGCGCTGCGGCGTTTCGCCATGTTGGCGGTATGGATCCGGGGCCGGGGGAAGATTTTGACCTGACCATCCGCCTGCGGATTGCCGGCTATAAAATCCGCTACGCGCTGCGTTCGGTTTGCTACACGGATGTGCCGGTCAGCCTGTTCAACCTGTTCCGCCAGCGGGCGCGCTGGGAGCGGGATGCGATCTGGATCCGATACCGCAAATATGCCTGGACGTTGAACCCGTTCCGGAAAGATATTCCGCTCAAGGAATTGCCGCACCAGATTGATTTTCTGCTGTTCGACGTATTGGCATCGATTATCTTTCCATTCTTTTTGGCTTATATATTTCTGCATTTTGGAGCGTCCTACGGGTTTTTCATGCTCTTCGTGCTTTACGTTCTGACCCTGACACTTGATTTATTTACCTTTTTTTGTGCTGTTCTCGCTTCCGGGCGGTCGTATTATTGGCGGTACTGGCCATTCTTGCTGATTTATGGGCCATTCAAGGGTTATGTGATGCGGTTTGCGCGCCTGTATTCCTGTACCGAGGAATGGATTTATTCCACCTCGCGCGGCGACAGCTTTGCGCCGCCGAAGGTCAATGCGTGGATCCGCTGGAAATAGGAGCGGTGGACGCAACGGCAAGCTCAACAATCTGTTAAGCTATTTCTTCGTTTTTTATTCCCGCTGTAACCGGTCTGAAAGGACAACCGCCTTACAACCTGTCGTTGGATACGACCGTTAAGGCTGGTGATGATCAAGGCGCTGAAAAACAGGGTTCGCCCCGATAACCTGCACAATCAGGTGCGTGCAGGCGGGCAGAGCTTTGCGCGCCGCTTTTACCTGTGGAGTGTGGCAGCCATTCTTGGCGGACTTGTCTGGCTGTTTATTGGCCCTATCCTGTTTCTGGAAGCTGACGGGCTGGTGATGAAAGAACGTTCTGTTGTTTCAACCGACTATATTGCCCGTGTGACGGCTGTGCATGTCAAGCCGGGTGATGCTGTCAAGGCAGGTCAAAAAATCGTATCGGTTGACTCGGCCGAAACGGTGGAGAAAATTGCTGATCTGGCCACACGCCTGTCGCAGATGACATCGCGCGAGGCGCAATTGAAATCACGTGCAGCTTCGATTGCAACATTGTTACCGGTTGCGCGGGAGCGGCGGACCCGCTCGCTCGAGAATGTGCAGCGCATGCGTTCGCTGATTGCGCGGCAACTCACAACAAACGCGCGCGTTTCAGAAGCAACCCGTGAGCTTTTCGAATCGGAAAAAGATGAGGCGCAATTGAATGCAGAGGAATTTTCTCTGCGTGATGAAATGCAGGCCGCCACGTCCTCACGGCGCGAGTTGCAGCAACTGCTTGAATCCATTCGCCGCATGTTTAATGAGGGCGCGCTGCTGGCAACGGCCGATGGTACGGTAGGACCGAAGGTTGCCAATGTTGGCCAGATTTTGAAGCCTGGCGATCCTGCTTTGGAAATTTATAAGGGTGAATCCTATATTGTTGGCTATATGCCGACGAGCCGGCTTTATTCTGTTGATGTCGGGGATTCAGTTGTTGTGACCGACGGCACCATGCGCACACGCGGTCGGGTCGTGCGGATTGAATCGATGGCTGAGGCGATCCCGCCAGAATTTCAATCGTCATTCCGCTCGGTCGAGCGCCAGCAGGTGATGCGGATTGAAATTGATGAGAGTGCGCCGCGTTTCCCGATTTACGGCAAGGTGCGTGTTGCCGGAATGTTTACGCCGACCAATGTCACGTCGATTTTGAAAAGTGCGGTTGCTGGCTTGGCCACCAGTGTTTTGCGGCTGGCTGGTGTCGAGCCGGAATTGATTTTCGGCGAGACAACGATGTTTGCTGCACGACCTGCCAATGACGATGATATTCAGACAGGCAGTGTTCGCCCGGTGCGTCGCCAATAGTGGTCGTTTATAAATCAGCGATGCGGCTGATACGCCAGTTTTTTCCAACCCGCTCAATTTCAAGATTCAGATGGCCCTGCTTGTCGAGGCTAATGGTGCCTGCGGCCTTCTTGCGCGGCAGAAGATAGGTAATTTTGCAATGATGCAATTTTCCCCGTTCCTCGCAACGCAGATCGGAAATATTGTCAGCGCCTATCTTGAAGTTCATGAATTGGGTGCGCTCGATGGCAGCCATAATGTCCTCACGCTGCGGCGTATCGGCCGTGCAGGCGGCCAGCATTGTGGCTGCGATGATTCCGGTGAGCAAACGCTTGTGTTGCATGACTTAACACCATCCCGCAGCAAAAGTGCCACGGACTGGTTGGTCCAAGATGCAAGGCGTGTACGCGTTCCGGTTGTGGCTCGGGTGTAAAGGCTGTGAATGTCACATCATGCTGCGCAGGCGGCGCGCCGTTTCCGTTGCAGCAGGATAATCGATTTTGCCCGATCCCATGACCGGCAATGAATCGACCACGAGAATGGCGCGCGGCACCCACAATTCCGGGTAGCCCTGCTTGCGTGCCTCCTGCAAAAGCGTGTCACGTTCAGCATCGGGCTTGTCTGTGACGAGCACAATCTGTTCGCCCTTTTTGGCATCTGGCAGGATCACGACAGCGTGGGATGCGTGCGGCCAGATGCCGGAGACAAGCGTTTCCACTGCAGCCAGGGAAATCATTTCCCCGCCGATTTTGGCAAACCGCTTGGCGCGGCCACGGATGGTGATGAGACCGTTATCGATGGAAACAATATCGCCCGTATCGTGCCAGCCATCGGCCGGGGGCTGGATTTTTCCCGGCGCCTCAGCCAGCATGTAGCCCATCATGACATTGGGGCCGCGCACGGAGAGGCGGCGCGCATCCGTCAATCCTTCGACATCGGCAAACCGCATTTCAATGGCGGGCAGCACTTCGCCGACTGAACCGGGTGTGTTGCTGCGCGGCAGATTGCAGGCGATGACCGGCGCACATTCCGTGCAGCCATAGCCTTCCAGAATTGTTGTGCCGAATTTATCCCAGATGCGGCGTGTTTCATCCCGCACCTTTTCTGCGCCGGCGATCACATAGCGCACGGCCGTCAAATCATCCTTGTCGGCAGCGCGGGCGTAGCTTTGTAAAAATGTGTCAGTTGCAAACAGCACCGTCGATTTTGTTTCACCGACCAGTTTGGGAATTTGTTTGAAATGCAGCGGGCTGGGATAAAGCACAACCTTCATGCCATTGAACAGGCCGGTGAGAAAACCGGCGGTCAATCCAAAAGAATGAAAAATCGGCAGCGGGTTAAATACCGTGTCGGCAGTGGTGAGCATACCATCGGCGTGCGCGAATATCTGTGCGGCATTGGCATTGAGGTTGGCATGGGACAAGACCACGGCCTTCGGCGTTCCCTCTGAACCGGAGGTAAACAGGATAATGGCGGCATCCTGCGGTGTGACTTTTTGCCGTGCATGAATCTGGCGGGCAAACATTTTGCGCACAACGCCGCCGATTTTTTCGAGGCTGGTGAGGGATTTTCTGACATCCTCCAGATAAATGATCTGCCGAGGGCCATCCACGCCGCCTTCATTGGCCTGAAGCGCCTCGATCACCGGCGACAATTGCGCGGTGTCGATAAAACGGCGCGCGGTGACAATGGTTTTTATTTTCGCCGTGCGGCAGGCGGCCTGAAGGTTGCGGACGCCGGCGGTAAAATTGAGCATGGCCGGCACGCGGCCATAGGCGGTGAGGCCGAGCAGCAGCGCGACCGTGCCGTTCATGTTGGGCATCAGCACGCCCACGGCTTCACCTGGCGCGCTGACAGCGCGCATTTTTCCGCCGAGGATCAGACTGGCGAGCAGCAGGCGGTCATAGGTGAGGGGCGCGCGCTCCGGGTCTTCGACGATGGGTTTTCCCGGCCCGTGCGTGGTGCGGGCATCGAGAAACGCGGTGAACAGGGTGCGGTGGGTGAGCGCGATGTCGAACTGTGTCATGGGCCCATCTAACAGGCAAAGCCTGTTGCTTTGCTAGAGGGGCCGGGGCGTTCGGCGCAGCTTTTTCAGCCTGCCGCGCCTTTTGCGATCGGTTCCTGAAAGGTCAGTCCCATATCCCATGGAAAATAGATCCATGTGTCCTGTGAAACCTCGGTGATGAAGGTTTCCACCGTCGGCACACCCTGCGGCTTGGCGTAAACCGTAGCGAAGTGGGCGTTGGGCAGCATGTCGCGCACAATGCGGGCGGTCTTGCCGGTGTCTGTCAGGTCATCGACCACGAGCACGCCCTTGCCCCTGCCGTCGCCAATGGCCTTGATGCTGGGGGCAATGTCTTTCAGCACCATCAGCTCGCCCTGACTTTTATAGTCGTGATAGCTCGCGATGCAGACGCTTTCGATCATGCGGATGTCCAGCTCGCGCGCCACGATGGCTGCCGGCACCAGCCCGCCGCGGGTGATGCATACGATGGCCTCGAACGGGCCCTTTTCAGCCAGCCGCCAGGCCAAGGCCCGGGCATCGCGGTGAAACTGATCCCAGGAGACGGGATAGATTTTGGGTTGGCCGGAGGCTGCCATGGTCGCTCTGTGGGGTTGGCGCGGGCGCGCGGGGCTTGGAGCGCTCCGTTTAGCATGGAAATTTTTTTGCAGGCTAGCCATGGGAACGCATCCACAGCCAGCAAAGTTTCTCTATATGAAAGACTTCATGCCATGTTCACTGTCACGGTGATGTCATGGGCTGTCCATCTGCCCGTCATCATGGCGGGCGATCATGAAAGGTTGTGCTGCGTTGAGCGATTTCGCTGCCACTGGTGCGGGCCTGCTGACCTTCCGGCAACGGATTGAGGCGGCGTGGCATCGGCTGCGCTGGTGGGACAGGGTGCTCATCGCGGGCCTGGTCGCCTGGGTGGCCTTCATCGGGGATTCCGAGCCGGACTGGTATTATTTCATTCCCACCATGGCAGCTTTCGCCTTTGTCGCGGCGCTGTTTTTCATGCCATCCTCGCGCTGGCGGTTTTCGCTGATGGCTGCTGCCCTGCTGTTTCTGGGCATTTATGGCATCTCATGGGTGAAATATTCCATGGTGGCGATGAAATTCCATGTCTATGATCTGGTGTTTCACGGTGTCTCGCCGACGCAGTTTTTCTTTTTCGTGACGACGTTTCCCAATGTCGCGGCCATGGCGTTCGGGCTTCTTGGGATCATGATTGTTGCGCTTGTTGCCGTGTGGCGGCGGGAAGCGCCGGTGCGGTCCTTGTCGCTGGGCCGCAAGATGATGATTGCCGGGCTTGCGGCACTGGCCGCTTTCACCAGCGCGCGCACGCTGTTTGCCAATCACGCCGATTTTTTCACGTCGCGGCGGTATTATCTGTCGAGTTTCATTTTCTCGTTTGGTGACCTGCCAGCGCTGGCAAAATTCGGCGGTCTGATTGAAGCCAATGCAGAACCGGCGCCGCATGCTGTTCCCGGTGATGGCACGCCGGTATGCGCAGCCGGCGGGCCGCGCCCGTCCATCGTGCTGTTCCTCAATGAATCGACCATGCCGCCGGGGGTCTATCCCAACATTGTTTTCCCGGAAGAAACCAAGCCGATGTTCACGTCCTTCGACGGCAAGCAGCGGCGGCTGCGCGTGGAAACGTTTGGCGGCGCGACATGGCTGACAGATTTTTCGGCGCTGACAGGTTTGTCCACCTGGTCATTCGGCTCGATGCGGAATTTTGTGGCGCCGTTCATGACCGGCCGGCTGTCGCACTCCCTGCCGCAATATCTCAAGGCCTGCGGCTATGAGACAACGATGATTTATCCCTCGAAGGCTGATTTTGCCGGGTCGGATCTTTTTTACAAATCCATTGGTTTCGATCATCTGATTGACCGCTCGGTGCATGGCGCGCCGGATGAAAAACAGCGTGATGCCTTTTATCTGAATTTGGCAGCGGATGCGCTGAAGCGTGGTGCTGCGGCTGGCCGCCCGCAATTTATTGCCGTGTCCAACATGGGGCCGCATTCCCCGTGGGATTTCCGCTTTGACGCGAAAAATACCAATGCCAGCGAGAAGACCAACTGGAACAACGATCCGCAGCTTGATGAATATCTCTGGCGCCTCGTGCTGGGCGAGCGTGACCGCAAATCCTTCCGCGCGGAACTTGCCAAGGTGCTGCCGCGCGAAAAAATCCTGTTCGTATCCTACGGCGATCATCAGCCGGCGCTGCGTGCCATTCCGCTGAAAGGCGTGGTGGAGGTGGCAAATGATGGCCGGTCTGACGTTCTGCCGCCATCATCCATCGCATTTGAAACCTTTTATGCGCTTGATGGCCAGAACATCAAACCGCACGTGATCGAGAATGAGCCAGCTCTGCTGGAAGTGCCATTTCTGTCCACCATCGTCGTCAAGGCGGCTGGCCTGCCGCTCGATCCGGTGTTTGAAAAACGTCTGACATTGCTGCGTGATTGCAATGGGCTGTATCACACCTGCGCGGCCCGCCATCATATCCTGACCTTCCATCGCTGGCTGGCGGATTCAGGCTGGCTCAAGCTGGAATAAACGCGCGATTTTTATCCGTCGAGGGTTTTGGCCACATCGTCCAGCATTGTCTTGACGGCTGCAACGGCGGCGTTCATCGCCTCTTCCTCGCGCGCCCGCACGACGAGATTGGTGCGAGGCTGGCCGTTCTCATCCCAATAGGGATAAGAGCCGATCATCGTGCCGGGATGCTCCTTCGCAAGAGCGCGCAGGGCCGTGCCAATATCCCCTTCCTTGAGGGTTGAGGGCACGGTGGTGGACAACAGCTTGCGCCCGGTCTTCAAAGTGGGCGCGACGCCATCCAGCATCGCCTGCATGATCACCGGCACGCCGGCCATGACAATGACATTGCCGATGCGAAATCCAGGCACCTTGTTGTAGCTGTTATGCACAAGCTCCGAGCCGTGCGGCATCCGCGCCATGCGCAGGCGCGCCTCATTCAATTCTTCCGGCTTGAACCGTTCGCGCATCATTGCGACAGCGCGTGCATCCACATCAATCGGCACACCAAAGGCCTTTGCCACGCAGTCTGCGGTAATATCATCATGGGTCGGGCCAATGCCGCCTGTGGTGAACACATAGGTGTAACGGTGGCGCAGGGCATTGAGCGCATCAACAATATCAGTCTCATCATCAGAAACGACGCGCACTTCTTTCAGATCAATGCCGATATTCGTCATATATTCGGCGATGTAGCCGATATTTTTGTCCTTGGTGCGGCCGGAGAGAATTTCATCACCGATGACGAGAATGGCGCATGTCACGGGTGTATCGGCGGCGGCTGTATCGGGGTTGGTCATGACAGGTCCGGTGCTGTGAAAGAGGTTGGCTCTTCTATCGGCCCTAGCCGCCGTTTTGCAAAGGGCCTGTTCACAGAAGGCGCACCCGCGGGCGGGGCACCTTGCGGGCCGCGCAAAATGCCGCCAGACCAGCCCCATGCTCAATCCGCCGCTGATGTCCGGGACCTTGATCCAGCGCTACAAGCGCTTTCTGGCTGATATCCGCCTCGACAGCGGTGAGGAGATTGTTGCGCACTGTGCCAATCCCGGCGCGATGCTGGGCCTGTCAGCGACCGGCGCGCGGGTGTGGCTGACACGTTCGGATAATCCCGCGCGTAAGCTCGCCTATAGCTGGCTGTATGTGGAGACCGATTTCGGCACGGGCGCGCCCCAGATGGTTGGCATTGATACATCCTTGCCCAACCGGCTGGTGGCGGAGGCCTTGCAGGCAGGAGCCATCGCGGAACTGCGCGGTTATGACCAGTTCAGGCCGGAAGTAAAATATGGCGCGAACAGCCGCATTGATTTTCTGCTGTCCGGGCCGGGTCAGGCGGCCTGTTATCTGGAAATCAAGAATGTGCATTTCATGCGCACCGCCGGGCTGGCGGAATTTCCTGATTCCAGCACGGCACGTGGTGCCAAGCATCTGGCGGAAATGTCGGCCATGGTGGCGCAGGGCCATCGTGCCATGATGCTGTATGTCATCCAGATGCAGGCGGAGCGGCTGACATTCGCACGCGATATGGATGCGGCCTATGGCGCAGCGTTCGATCTGGCCCGGAAAGCGGGCGTTGAGGCTATCGCCTATGTCTGCGCCATCAATGCCGAGCGCATTGTTCTGGAACGCGCCGTGCCGGTGCTGGCGCGGCTTTAACGGGCGGGCGCGAGTTATGCGCCGGTGCGTTCGAAATAAATGTTCATGCGGTTTTCTTGCACGATGCGGTAGCCTTTGCTGGCGAGCAGCGGCTCGAAGGCTGCGCCCCACAGGCGGCGGTTGTTTTCCAGCAGAATATGCCGGGGAAACAGATGCTCCGGCGCAGTGGTGAAATAATGCGTCAGAATGGCTTCCTCATAGCCCTCGACATCGGCTTTCAGCACGTCGATGCGGGTGAGGCCATGGTCCTGCACAATATCCAGCATCGGCACGGCCGGCACGTCCACGCTCTTGCCGGTCACCGGCCCGTCTGATGCGGCCGACACTTTGGTGCCGCCCAGATCATCGCGGTGGATCGAGAGCGTCACCGTGCCGCGTTCGGCGGCCAGCGCCACCGGGGCCACATGCACGGTGCCAAAATCATTCAGCGCGCAATTGCCTTCCAGCCGCCGCACCATTTCCGGCTGCGGCTCAATGGCAATGATGGTGGCATCGGCAGGGGCAACCGCTGCGATCGACAGGGCATAGCCGCCGGCATTGGCTCCGGCGTCGATCAGCACAAAACCCGGCCCAACCAGACGGGCGATATAGGCGCGCTCCTCCGCATCGAAATAATGCGGTGTGAACAGCAACCGTTTTTCGGTGACATTATCCTGTGGGTGCAGCCGCCAGCGCACACCAATGCTGGTCCAGTCCACAGGCCGGTTGCCGATCAGCCAGAGGCCAATGCCGCGCAGCACAAACGCCAGACGCCGGGTCAGCCACTGGTCCGGCATCACCTGTGTCACGCGGATCAGGCCACGCAGCAGGGCGGACGGAGCGTAGGTGCCGAAAGGCGAAGGGTCAGGCGCGGGCATGATCGCGTTACAGGTCCAAAACAGGGGCCGGGCACCGCGTGCCATGGCACCGTGCTGGTGGCGGGAGGGGATTGAGCGGTGTTTTCAGGATGCCATCGTTTCAAGATGTCATCGTGGCCAAGGCGATGACGTTCCCGTGGTTGGCTGTCAAGCATGGCTTGACGCCTTGCGCGGACGAGGCCAAATCCATGCCATGACCACCGACATGCTTGCCACTGACCGCCGCCAGACCGGCCATATCAAAATCCATGGGCCAGCGGCCTTTGAAGCCATGCGCAAGGCCGGGCGTCTAACGGCAGAATTGCTCGATCTGATGGCAGACCACGCCAGACCGGGCGTCACCACATTGGCGCTGGACCGGCTGGCTTTTACATTCGCGCTTGATCACAAGGCGCTGCCAGCAACCCTGAATTACCGCGGTTACCGCCATTCCATCTGCACATCCATCAATCATGTGGTGTGCCACGGCATTCCCGATGACAAGCCGCTGCGGGAAGGCGACATCATCAATATCGATGCGACGCTGATCGTCGATGGCTGGCACGGGGATTCCAGCCGCATGTATGTGATTGGTGAGGCGCCGCGCAAAGCCACACGGCTGGTGGAAGTGACCTATGAATCGCTGATGCGCGGCATCAAGGCCGTCCGGCCCGGCGGATTTCTGGGCGACATAGGCGCGGCCATCCAGACCTATGCGGAGGCCGAGCGCTGTTCTGTGGTGCGCGATTTCTGTGGCCATGGCCTTGGCCGGCTGTTCCACGATGAGCCGAATGTCCTGCATTACGGCCGGCGCGGCGAGGGGCCGGAACTGAAGCCGGGGATGCTGTTCACCATCGAACCGATGATCAATCTCGGCAAGCCGCAGGTGAAGGTGCTGGCCGATGGCTGGACGGCGGTGACGCGGGACCGCTCGCTCTCCGCCCAGTATGAGCACACGGTGGGTGTGACCGACACCGGCGTGGAGATTTTCACCCTGTCGCCGCGCGGCCATACCGTGCCGCCGTATTCTGCCGCTGCATGAGCGGAAAGTCTGACGATCCCCACTACCTTGGCCACCGGCAAAGGCTGCGTGACCGTTTCGTAGAATCCGGTGCCGAGGCGATGCCGGATTACGAGCTGCTGGAGTTGCTGCTGACGCTGGTGGTGCCGCGCCGGGATGTCAAAAAACTCGCCAAGGACATGCTCAAGACATTCGGCTCGTTTGCCGAAGTGCTCGGCGCGCCGGTCCAGCGGCTGACTGAATTTGAGGGGATCGGCGAAATTGCCGCC
The DNA here is from genome assembly GCA_051646285.1 of Beijerinckiaceae bacterium. Lineage (GTDB taxonomy): Bacteria > Pseudomonadota > Alphaproteobacteria > Rhizobiales > Beijerinckiaceae > Terrirubrum. The sequence continues at coordinate 4,404 of JBOFCU010000239.1, read as the reverse complement.
ACCAATCTCAAGGTCGTGGCTGCCTCAGCCGCGCGCATGGCCAAGGGCGCTGTGGCTGACCGCACCATGCTGTCATCCTGGACGCAGGTGATTGATTACTGCCGCACATCCATGGCCTTTTCTGATGTCGAGACATTCCGCGTGCTGTTTCTCGACAAGCGCAATGCGCTGATCCGCGATGAGGTGCAGCAGACGGGGACGGTGGATCACACGCCGGTTTACCCGCGTGAGGTGGTGAAGCGGGCGCTGGAACTGTCCGCCACAGCCATCATTCTGGTGCATAATCACCCCTCCGGCGACCCCAGTCCAAGCCAGGCGGATATTCGCATGACCCGCGATATTGTTGGCATCGCCAAGCCGCTGGGCATCACCGTGCATGATCACATCATCGTCGGCAAAAATGGCCATGCCAGCCTCAAGGGCCTGCAACTGATGTGACGCAGGTTTCACCGGCGCTGCCGGTTATTTTTGCGGCAGCAAGCTGCTTATGCCGTGAGCATTCTGCCGAAATCAAAAGCGCCAATCCGAAAGGATGACCCGCCGTGGCATCATCAATCGCCATGCGGCTTGCCAACCCCCTGCCTTTGCTCATGATACATGCAAACAGCGTGTGACAAGACAGGCCCCGCGCCTGGCCCGATCCGGGTGGTTGTGGGGCTGTTCAGCAGGGCAGGTGCGCGTGCAGGTCGGATTTGACGAAATGCGGATGCAGGGGGGCGGCGTTCGCCCACCCTATGCGAAAATTGCGCAATGGCTGGAAAATGCGCCGCCGGAATTGATGGCGACACGGCGCAAGCAGGCTGAATTTTTTTTCCGGCGCATCGGCATTACGTTCGCGGTGTATGGCGAAGCGGACGCAACCGAAAGGCTCATTCCCTTTGACATGATTCCGCGTGTGCTGACGGGCGCGGAATGGAAACTGCTGGAGCGCGGGCTGACGCAGCGCGTGAACGCGCTCAACGCCTTCCTGCGCGATGTCTATGGCAAGAAGGAATGTATTCGCGCCGGCATCGTGCCAGCGGATCTGGTGTACCAGAACGACTATTTCCGTCCGGAGATGGACGGCGTTGCCGTGCCGCATGGCATTTACACGCACATTGCCGGCATCGACATCGTGCGGGTGGATCCCACCACATTTTATGTGCTGGAAGACAATGCACGCACGCCCTCTGGCGTATCCTATATGCTGGAAAACCGCGAAGTGATGATGCGGCTTTTCCCGGAATTGTTCACGACACACAGGGTCAAGCCTGTTGATCAATATGCCGACAGCCTGCTGGCAACGCTGCGCTCTGTTGCGCCGCGCGCCACGGTGGGGGAGCCGACCTGCGTGCTGCTGACGCCCGGCCAATATAATTCAGCGTTCTATGAACATTCATTTCTGGCCGACAAGCTTGGCATTGATCTTGTCGAAGGCAATGATCTGTTTGTGCGTGATGACATTGTTTATATGCGCACCACCGAAGGGCCCAAGCGCGTTGATGTGATTTACCGGCGGCTTGATGATGATTTTCTTGACCCGCTGGTTTTCCGCCCTGACTCGGCGCTGGGTGTGCCGGGCATCATGGGGGCTTACCGCGCTGGCAATGTCACGCTCAGCAATGCGGTTGGCACCGGCGTTGCCGACGACAAGGCCGTTTACAGCTACATGCCCGAAATTGTCCGGTTTTTTACTGGTGAAGAGCCGATCCTGAAAAATGTGCCGACCCATCGCTGCCGCGAAGCAGATTCGCTGAAATATGTGCTCGACAATTTACCGGAGCTCGTGGTGAAAGAGGTCAATGGATCGGGCGGCTACGGCATGCTGGTCGGGCCGCATGCCACGCGGGAGCAGATCGATACTTTCCGCTCTTTGCTGACGGCAAACCCGGATAATTATATCGCGCAGCCGACGTTGTCATTGTCGACCTGCCCGACCTTTGTTGAAAATGGCGTGGCGCCGCGCCATGTGGATTTGCGGCCATTTATTTTATCCGGCGCTGACAAGGTGCGGATTGTGCCCGGTGGCCTCACCCGCGTCGCGCTCAAGGAAGGATCGCTCGTCGTCAATTCCAGTCAGGGCGGCGGCACCAAGGATACATGGGTGCTCGATGAATAATCCAGCGCCATTTTTATTGTGTGACCGTACGATGTGTTTTTGCGCCCTGTCAGGTTTGCCCGCATGCTGAGCCGCACCGCCGATTCTCTCTACTGGATGGCACGCTATATGGAGCGTGCGGAAAATCTGGCCCGCATTCTCGATGCATCGACGCGGCTGGCCAGTATGCCCAGCTCCTATTCCGGTGCGCGCAATGATTGGGAGAGTGCCGTCGCGACCGCCGGATGCAGCGATATTTTTTACCAGACCTATAAGGACGCGACCGAAAAAACGGTGCGGGATTTCCTCTGTTTCAATCCTGATAATCCCTCGTCCATCCGCAATTGCATTGAGGTCGCACGCACCAATGCGCGCAGCGTGCGCACGGCTATCACCGGGGAAATGTGGGATGCCATCAATGGCGCCTGGCTGGAGATGAAGAATTTCAACAGCCGCACCATGGATCAGGAAGAATTCATCGGCTTCCTCGACTGGGTGAAAAACGTCTCGCTTGTGGTTGATGGATCAGCCTACCGCTCCATGCTGCGGCGTGATGAATATTATTTCACACGGCTTGGGCTTTACGTGGAGCGGGCCGACTCGACCGCGCGGCTGCTGGATGTGAAATATCATGTGCTGCTGCCGGATACCGAGCGGGTTGGCGGTTCGCTGGATTATTTTCAGTGGTCTGCCATTCTGCGCTCTGTGTCGGCGCTCACGGCCTATCACTGGGTTTACAAGGAAAGCGTCAAACCGTGGCTGGTTGCCGATCTGCTGACACTGAACCGCGAAATGCCGCGCTCGCTGCATGCCTGCTACGAAAGCCTTGTGCGGTTTCTCGATCAGCTTGCGCGGCAATATGGGCGCATCGGGCCAAGCCAGCGTCATGCCCGCAGCGTTCTGAACCAGATGCAATCCCTGCGCATGGAAGAAATATTCCAGAATGGATTGCATGAATTCATCACGGATTTCATCGCATCGAACAACACCCTCGGTTCGCATATCCACGACCAGTATCTCACCTGAAGCCGGCGGCAAGAACCGATGCACATCAAGATTTTTCACAAGACGCACTACCGTTATTTGCAACCGGCACGGGGCGTCATCCAGGTGCTGCGGCTGACGCCGCGCAATCATGAAGGCCTGCATATTTTCGAATGGCGCGTCGAGGTCGATGTCAATGCGCGGTTGCGCGAGAGTGAGGATTCCCTTGGCAATATCGTGCACACGCTCGATGCTTCCGGTCCGATCGAGGAATTGACTGTCACGGCGGAAGGCGAGGTCGAAACGCTTGATACAGCCGGCATTGTGCGCGGTGTGCGTGAGCGGTTCCCGGAATTTTTCTATTTGCGCAACACGCCGATGACGGTGCTGAATGGGGCGATGATCGCCTATGTGCGGGACTTGCAGGCGCGGCATCATGTGGAGTCTGACCGGCTGGCTTTTCTCCATGCGCTGATGCAGGCGCTGCATCGCGATATGGTCTTTGACACCAATCCGACCCATGTGGCGACAACGGCGCAGGAGGCTTTTGCCATGCGCAAGGGTGTCTGTCAGGATTTGACGCAGGTGTTTTGCGGCATGGCCCGCCATTGCGGCATTCCCGCGCGCTATGTCTCGGGCTATTTTCGCCGCGGTGATGATGTGGTTGACCAGGATGCCGGCCATGCGTGGGCCGAGGCTTTTATCGAGGGGCTGGGCTGGGTTTCATTTGATCCGGCGAACGGCATTTGCGCGACGGACCAGCATGTGCGGGTCGCCATTGGTCTGGATTATCTGGGGGCATCGCCGGTGCGCGGCAGCCACACGGGCGGCAGTGATGAGCAGATGCATGTATCATTGCGTGTGTCGGAATGGCAGGCGCAGGTTCATGCGCGCATGCAGGGGCAATGGCAATCGCAGTCATGATGCGGCAATGATGACTCGACGCCTGCACCACCCGGCGCTAAGCAACGCATAGCTTTGTTCGACAGATGAGAATGGGTGCATGACCTATTGTGCTGGTGTGCTGGTGCGCGAGGGCCTGGTGGTGGTTGCTGATACGCGCACCAATGCAGGGCTTGATAACATTTCGACGTTCCGCAAATTGAATGTGCTGGACCAATATCCTGACCGGGTGCTGATCCTGGCATCAGCTGGCAATTTGTCGATCACACAATCGGTCGTCGGTTATTTGTCCGAGGGCATTGAAAATCCCGATACTGGCGAGATTGAAACGCTTGGCAATGTGCCGACAGTTTTCCGTGCGGCGCAGTTGATCGGTCATGCCGTGCGCAAGGTGCGGAGCATCGAGCGTGAGGCGCTGGAAGCAGCAGACATCAATTTCA
>JBOFCU010000203.1:0-3525 GCA_051646285.1 Beijerinckiaceae bacterium | reverse complement strand
CAGGACTATGTGCGCACCGCCCGGGCCAAGGGCGTGCCGGCTTTTCTCGTGGTCGCCAAGCACGCCTTCGCCAATGCCTTGATTCCGGTCATTACGGTGACCGGCGTGATTGTGGGCGTGCTGCTCGGTGGCGCCGTCGTCATTGAGCAGGTTTTTTCATTGCCCGGCGTCGGCCGGTTGATTATCGGCGCTGTGCTGCGACGGGATTACCCGGTGATTCAGGGCGGGCTTCTTCTGCTCGCCTTCATTTATGTGTTCGTCAATATCATTGTCGATCTGCTTTATGCCTATGTCGACCCACGGGTGCGCTATGGGTGAGAGCACCGCGCAGTCCGCAATCGATCAGGTGAGCGATGAGCGTTGGGCCAGCGTGCGCCGCTACACGGGTAACCAATCATTCATTATCGGCTTCGGATTGTTCCTGTTGGTTGTGCTGGTGGCGCTGACCGCGGATCTGATCGCACCGTTCGATCCTTTGAAGAATAATTTCCGTTACCGTCTTGGCGCGCCCAATGGCACGCACTGGTTCGGCACAGACAGTTTTGGCCGTGATATTTTCAGCCGCGTCCTGCATGGCAGCCGCACCTCGCTCATTATCGGGTTGATGGTGGTGATCCTCACAGGGTTGCTCGGCACGCTGATCGGTGCGCTATCGGGTTATGTGCGGAGTCTCGACAATGTCATTATGCGCGTGATGGACGGATTTATGGCCTTTCCGCCAGTGTTACTGGCCATTGCGATCGGCGCTGTCCTCGGCCCCTCCCTGCTCAACGCTGTGATTGCGTTGACGGTTGCCTACACGCCGCGTACCGCGCGCATTGTGCGCGCCTCGGTGCTTGTGGTGCGAGAGAGCGAGTATGTCGAGGCGGCGCGCGCACTGGGTGCAAGCCATGCCCGAATCCTATTCCGTCACATCCTGCTGAACAGTTTAAGCCCGCTGCTGGTGCAGCTAACATTTATTTTTGCAGTCGCAATTCTGGCCGAGGCGGTGCTGAGTTTTATCGGCGTTGGCCCGCCGCCGCCATCACCAACCTTCGGCAATATCATCGCTGATGGCCGAAATTATATTGCCGAAGCGCCGTGGATCACGATTTGGCCGGGGATTGCCATCATGGTCACGGTCCTCGGCCTCAACCTGCTGGGCGACGGGCTGCGCGACGGGCTTGACCCGCGCATGCGAAGGGATGTGCGCGGATGAGTGATCAGGCCCTGCTGTCGATCCGCGATCTGACAATCACCTTTCCTACGGCGGCAGGCCCGCGCGCCGTGGTAGACCGTCTCAATCTCGATATTTCGGCTGGCGAGGTTCTTGGAATTGTCGGGGAAAGCGGGAGCGGAAAATCACTCACGGCCCTGTCCATCCTGCGGCTGATTGCCCGCCCCGGGCGGGTGACCAGCGGGACAATCTATTTCGCGGATGAGAACATTCTCGAAAAATCCGAAGCGCAGATGCATCGGCTCCGAGGCGCGGCGATCTCGATGATTTTTCAGGAGCCGATGTCATCACTCAATCCGGTCTTTACCATTGGTGACCAGATTGCCGAGCCACTGCGCCAGCATCGCAGCCTAAGCCGGAAGGCAGCGCGAAAGGGTGCGCTCGATCTGTTGCAAATGGTGGAAATCCCGGATGGTGCGCGTCGCCTGGATGAGTATCCGCACCAGCTGTCTGGCGGCATGCGCCAGCGCGTGATGATTGCCATTGCGCTGGCCTGCCGGCCAAAGCTGCTGATTGCCGATGAACCAACGACAGCGCTCGATGTCACCATTCAGGCGCAAATTCTCGATCTTTTGCGCAACCTCCAGCGCGATCTGCAAATGGCTGTGATGCTGATTACTCACGACCTTGGCGTCGTGGCGGAATTCGCCGACCGTGCGGTGGTGATGTATGCGGGCCGGGCGGTGGAGAGCGCACCTGTGCGCGCCTTGTTCAACAATCCCGCGCATCCGTATACGCGCGGGCTGCTCGCATCGATCCCGCCAATCACCGGCCCGCGCACGCGACTGAATGCGATTGCAGGTGCCGTGCCGCAGCCGGCGGCGATGCAGCCCGGGTGCCGCTTTGCACCGCGGTGTATGCACGCGATTCCAGCCTGCCCACAGGCTGTCCCAGCCCCTGTGATGCTGGCGAATGACCATCAGGTGCATTGCTTGCTTCATGCGGCACCTACCGCAGGTGCGGCATGAGTAATCCACCCATCATTCTCGAAGCGCGCAATCTCAGCAAACATTTTCTTGCACGCGGCCATCATGCCTCCGGCGCGACAATCAAGGCGGTAGACTCAATTTCGCTAGCGCTTCGGCAGGGAGAAACGCTCGCGTTAGTGGGTGAGTCGGGCTGCGGAAAGTCAACAACCGGCCGGCTTCTGTTGCGTCTGATTGAGCCAACGGCCGGGGAGATATTCTACCAAGGAGAGGACATCACGAGCCTTGACCACACAGCGATGAAGAAGCGCCGGCGCGATCTGCAGATCATTTTTCAAGATCCGTTTGGATCGTTGAATCCGCGGCTCACCGTCGGGGCAATCATCCGGGAGCCGCTCGATATTCATGCAGTCGGTGACAAGACTGAACGAATGGCCCGAGTTCAGGAATTGCTGGCGCTCGTCGGCCTTTCACCAGATCATTTCAGACGCTACCCGCATGAATTTTCCGGCGGGCAACGGCAAAGGATTGGAATCGCGCGCGCGCTGGCGCTGGAACCAAAAGTCGTGGTCTGCGACGAGCCAGTCTCGGCGTTGGATGTGTCCATTCAGGCTCAGATCATCAACCTGATGCAGGACTTGCAACAGCGTCTCGGATTGGCCTATCTTTTTATCTCTCATAATCTCGCGGTGGTGCGACAGATCGCCGATCGCGTGTCGGTGATGTACCTTGGCCAGATCATTGAGACAGCACCGACGGACAGGCTGTTCGAGAGCCCACAGCATCCCTATACGCAGGCCCTGCTGTCCGCTCTGCCGCAGCCCGATCCGGACCGCGCCCGGAGTCGCATCATCCTGCGCGGTGACGTCCCGAGCCAATTCGCTCCACCATCAGGCTGCCTGTTTCACACGCGCTGCCCTGCGACCATGCCGCGATGTCGCACAGAGCCGCCAGTCATGCGCGAACGTGACGGACGCGCCACCGCCTGCCATCTCATCCAATAAGAAATGCTGTCAGACGAGTCCTCTCAAACAAACAAGAATGCTCTCACACTTCGCCCCAACCCGCTTTGATCAGGCAGCGCAAAGCTGACGCCAAACGGTTAGCGCAGCGGTGCGTCCAACCTTGAATATCTGCCGGCTGATAGGCGTGCGCTCCTGATTGAAGTGGTTATGTATGGAGCCGTGCAGGCCGGCGAATTTCTGGAGACTTCGCATGCGCCGGAAACGGAGTATGGCCCATTATCGCCGTCGGAATGGCTGGTGGGAATTTTCTGCACGATTGTTCAACCAGCGGCCGACTTCGCGTTTGGCGGCGGCGCCGATCTGCTTCAATGCGGCTCCGTAGGATACCAGTCGATCCGTGACGATCATGTCGGTCTGG
>JBOFCU010000214.1:0-22720 GCA_051646285.1 Beijerinckiaceae bacterium | reverse complement strand
GGTGTCGAGCGTGGGCTGGTCACCGGTGTAGGAGTGGATGGTGGTCATCATGCCGCGCTCGATGCCGATGGCATCGTTGAGCACCTTGGCGACCGGGGCGAGGCAGTTGGTGGTGCAGGAAGCGTTGGAAACGACGAGGTGATCCTTCGTCAGCTTGTGGTGATTGACGCCAAAAACAACGGTCAGATCAGCGCCATCTGCGGGCGCGGATACAAGCACCCGCTTGGCGCCTGCGGTGAGGTGGGCGGAGGCCTTGTCCTTTGACGTGAAAATGCCGGTGCATTCCATGGCAATATCAACGCCGAGTTCCTTGTGTGGCAGCTGTGCCGGGTCCTTGATGGCCGTGACTTTTATTTTCTGGCCATTGATGACGAGAAAATCGCCATCGACCTTCACGTCGGCGGGAAATTTGCCATGCACGGAATCAAAGCGGAGGAGATGGGCGTTGGTTTCCACCGGGCCAAGATCATTGACGCCGACAACAACAATATCGGTGCGGCCTGATTCAACGATGGCGCGCAGGATATTGCGGCCGATGCGGCCAAAACCGTTGATGAAAACTTTCACTGCCATGGGAGGCTTCCTTCTGTACGAGAAAAATCAGGCGTTCTTCTTTTGCATCACAGCCGCAACGGCGGCTTGTGCCGTGATGCCGAAATGCTTGTAAAGTTCCTTGTAAGGCGCACTGGCGCCAAAGCTGGTCATACCGATGAAAATGCCATCGGTGCCGATGAGAGCATCCCAGCCCTGACGCACACCTGCTTCAATCGCCACCTTAACCGGCGCATGACCGGCAATTTTCTGCCGCGTTTCGGCTGACTGCTGCATGAACAATTCCAGTGACGGCACGGAAACAACGCGCGCGGCCATGCCCTTTTCGGCCAGCAGCTTGCGGGCAGCCACCGCAATTTCCACCTCCGAGCCGGAGGCAAACAACGCAACCTCGGCGTTCTTGCCATCGGTGCCAAACAATTCGTAGGCGCCGGTGGCGCATTTGTTGGTGGCAATGTCGGTGCGCAGCTGTGGCAGGTTCTGGCGCGTCAGCGCCAGTGTTGTCGGCCCATCGGTGCGGTTGAGCGCCAGCTCCCAGCATTCCGCCGCTTCAATGGCATCCGCGGGGCGGAACGTGCGCATGTTGGGGATGCAGCGCAGGGCCGCGAGATGCTCGACCGGCTGATGGGTCGGGCCATCTTCGCCCAGGCCGATGGAATCATGGGTCATGACATAGACAACGCCGAGTTCCATCAGCGCAGACAGGCGCATGGCAGGGCGGCAATAATCAGTGAACACAAGGAAGGTTGCGCCATTCGGTGCAAAGCCGCCATGCAGGGCGATGCCGTTCATGGCGGCGGCCATGCCATGCTCGCGGATGCCGTAATGGATATAGCGGCCTTTGGGTGTTTTGGCGGAAAAGGCGATGGCTGATTTCGCCTTGGTGTTGTTGGAGCCGGTAAGATCGGCTGAGCCGGCGAGAAATTCCGGCATCACCGGCACAATCGCTTCAATCGCCAGTTCGGAGGATTTGCGCGTGGCGATGTGCTGCGGGTTCGCCAGCAGATTCTTTTTGTGGGCGGCCAATGCGGTTTTCAGTTTTGCCGGGCGCTCATTGTTCAGGCGGCGCTCCAGTTCGCTGCGCTTGCGTGGCGCGGCAGCGGCGAGGCGGGCCTCCCAGGCCTTGCGCGCGTCCGCGCCTTTTGCACCAACCGCGCGCCAGGCCTTCAGCACATCGGCAGGCACATCAAACGGTGTTGCGCTGAGGCCAAGTTTTTCCTTCGCGCCCTTCAATTCTTCCGCGCCCAACGGCTCGCCATGGGCTTTCGATTTTCCAGCGCGGGTCGGTGCGCCATAGCCAATGATCGTCTTGCAGGCGATCAGGCTGGGCTTGCCGGATTTTTGCGCGCGGGCGATGGCGGCGGCAATGGCTTCGGGATCGTGGCCATCGACACGCTCGGCGCGCCAGCCGCAGGCCTGAAAGCGTTTGACCTGATCAACGGAGTCGGCGATCGACAGCGGACCGTCGATGGAAATGCCGTTGTCGTCGAACAGCACAATCAGCTTGTTCAGCTTCCAGTGGCCGGCCATCGCAATCGATTCGTGCGAAATGCCTTCCATCAGGTCGCCATCGGAGGCAAGCACATAGGTGTAATGATCGACGAGCGGCTTACCGAATTCGGCAGCGAGCATTTTCTCGGCCATGGCCATGCCAACAGCGGTGGCGAGGCCCTGGCCGAGCGGCCCGGTGGTTGTCTCGACGCCGGAGGTGACAAAATTCTCCGGATGGCCGGGTGTTTTGGAATCCATCTGGCGGAATTTCTTGATCTGATCCAGCGTCATCTCGCCATTGCCGGTGAGGTGGAGCAGCGCATAGAGCAGCATCGAGCCATGTCCGGCCGAGAGCACGAAGCGGTCGCGGTCCGGCCATTTCGGCGCGCTGGCATCGAATTTCAAAAAGCGGCTGAACAGGACTGTCGCGATGTCGGCAGCGCCCATGGGCAGGCCGGGGTGGCCTGATTTGGCCTGCTCCACTGCATCCATGGCAAGGGAGCGGATGGCGTTGGCCATGGAGAGATGGGCGGAATGGGACATGGTCAGGCCTTTGGCGCGCAAAAAAGAATCGGCCAGCGCGCTTGAGCCACACCAGCCCGGATAAGTCGCCGGTCTGATAGCACCCGGTCCCCTTGAGTCAAACGCGCAAACGCGGATTGCGGCCGCTTCAGGCGAAAGAATGAACCGGATTTGTGCAGCGCCGACCCGTTTCAGGCCGGCGTTGCAGTCAGCCATCAGCCCGGACGATGGCTTTCGGCAAAACGGATGGCCTCACCGGTGGCTGGCGTGATGATCTCACCCTGCCACATCACGCGCTTGCCCCGCACGAACGTGCCGACGGGCCAGCCCGTGACCGCATCGCCATCATAGGGCGTCCAGCCGCATTTCGAACCGATCCATGCGTTGGTGATGGTCTCGCGCCGCTTCATGTCGACGATGGTGAGGTCGGCATCGTAACCCACCGCCAGCCTGCCCTTTCTGGCCATACCGAACAGGCGGTTGGGGCCGGCGCTGGTCATGTCCACGAACCGCTCCAGCGTCATCCTGCCCGCATTGACATGGTCGAGCATGACCGGAACGAGGGTTTGCACCCCGGTCATGCCGGAATGGGTGGCGGGGTATTCATGGTCCTTTTCCTCGCGGGTATGGGGCGCATGATCGGAGCCGAGAATGTCAGCGATACCCTGACTGACACCATCCCAGATGGCGGCACGGTGGGCATCATCGCGCACCGGCGGGTTCATCTGGGCATAGGTGCCGAGGCGGGCATAAGCGTCCGAGCCGAGGGTGAGATGGTGCGGCGTCACCTCGCAGGAGGCGACATCCTTGTGATGGCGCAGGAACGCAATCTCATCGCCTGTGGAGATGTGCAGAACATGAATACGCGCACCCGTTTCGTGAGCGATACGAACGAGGCGCTTCGTGCAGGTCAGCGCCACCTCTGGCGAACGCCAGACCGGGTGGGAGGATGGATCGCCGGGGATGCGCATCCCCATGCGGTCGCGCAACATCTCCTCATCTTCCGAATGGAAGGCTGCCCGGCGCCGTGTCTGGCGCAAAATGGCGGCCACACCAGCATCATCCTCGACCAGCAGCGAACCCGTCGATGAACCCATGAAGACCTTGATGCCAGCAGCCCCCGGCAATCGTTCCAGCTCCGGAATGTCTTTGACATTGTCGTGGGTGCCACCAACCCAGAAGGCGAAATCACAATGCATGCGGTGATGGCCCAGGCGTAGCTTTTCCGCCAGCGTCTCTGCCGATGTGGTGAGCGGATTGGTGTTCGGCATCTCAAACACGCCAGTCACACCGCCCAGCACGGCGGCCCGCGAGCCGGACTCCAGATCCTCCTTGTGGGTCAGCCCCGGCTCTCGAAAATGCACCTGCGTATCGACCACACCGGGGAGGATGTGCAACCCGCGGGCGTCGATCCGCTCGCCGGCGCTAGCCTGCGCGAGATCGCCGATGCGCGCGATGCGGCCGCCGGCGATGCCGATATCGGTCTGGCCGCGGCCATCGTGATTTACAACTGTTCCGCCAGACAGGATCACGTCATAGGGTGCGGGCATGGCTCGTATCCGTCTTGAGGGAAATCATAGTGTCTTTGCCGGGATGGAGTGACATTGCATGGCGATGGGTTCAAGTGTCCCCTGACATACCGGCCTTGCCGCGAAGGCAAGTATTTTTCTGTCCAAGCCAAGTGCTTTTCCGTTCGAGCCAAGTGCTTTTCCGTCCTAGTCAAGTTCTGTTCCATCCAAGTCAAGTTCTGTTCCATCCAAGCAAGGTGCCGTCATGACCACTGCCTTTCTGTCCGACCGTGGTGTCCTGCGAATCGCCGGTGAAGATGCGCGCGGATTTCTGCAAAATATTCTCACGGGCGATATGGCCGGGGTCACGCCTGAGAAGGCGGCCTTTACTGCGCTGCTGTCGCCTCAGGGCAAAATTCAGGCCGATGGCCTTGTCATCGAGGCACCGGCTGATGATGGCGGCGGATTTCTGGTGGATTGTCCGCTGGCGCTGGCGGATGATTTCCTGCATGCACTCGGCCGTTACCGGCTGCGGGCCAGAATCACGCTTGAAAATCTGTCACACGCCGCTGCGGTGGTGGCGGTCTGGCATGATGGCCGCGTGCCGGAAGGCGTGGTGTTTGAAGACCCGCGTTACGCGCCGCTCGGTGTGCGCGTGCTGGTCGACCGGGCGGATGCGGCTGCGTTTCCCGATGCTGAAGACTATCACGCCCACCGGGTCATGCTGGGCGTGCCGGAGGGCGGCAAGGATTTTGTCTATGGCGATACATTCCCGCATGAGGCTGGCATGGACCAGCTTGGCGGCGTTGATTTCAAAAAGGGCTGCTATATCGGGCAGGAGGTGGTGAGCCGCATGGCGCACCGGGCCTCCGGCGGGCGCACCCGCATTGTTCCCGTGCGTTATGAAGGCGGATTTGCGCCGGTTGAAGGCACCAGCGTGATGGCGGGTGACCGTGTCATCGGCACCTCCGGCTCGCAGGCCCATGGCCATGGGCTGATGACGCTGCGGCTGGATAAATATGAAGATGCGGTGGCATCCGGCACCGCCATTTCCGCTGGCGGCATTTCTTTTGCGCTGGTGAAGCCAGACTGGGCGCAGTTCCGCTTTCCGGGCGAGGCGGAATCAGGCACGGTGCAGGGCTGAATTCTGTCCGAGATGCTCCATGCCTGTGCCGAAAAAAACTGCTGCCCAAAAATCGCCTGCTGAAAACAAGCCCGTAAAAAAAGCCGCAGCGAAAACGGTTGTGGCCAAAAAGCCGGCAGTGCCGGCAGAGCCGCGCCCCGATCTCATCGTGCATGAGGATGGCAAGGCGCGCTGCCGCTGGCCCGGCGTCGATCCGTTTTATATCGCATATCACGATACGGAATGGGGCGTGCCGGAGCTGGATTCGCGGGCGTTGTTTGAAAAGCTGGTGCTGGACGGATTTCAGGCCGGGCTGTCTTGGATCACGATTTTGCGCAAGCGCGACAATTTCCGCAAGGCGTTCGATGATTTCGATGCGGAAAAAATTGTGCGTTACACGCCGGCGAAAATCGAAAAGCTGATGGGCAATGAGGGCATCGTGCGCAACCGCATGAAAATTGAGGGGTTGATCCCCAGCGCGCGGGCTTATCTGGCGATTGAGGAGCGCGAGGGGTTTTCGAATTTTCTCTGGAAATACCAGGATGGCCGCACGCGGCGCAATGCTTTCAAGACCATGAAAGAAGTGCCGGCGGAAACGCCGGTATCACACGCCATCTCCAAAGATCTTAAAAAACTGGGCTTCACCTTTTGCGGCCCGACCATCGTTTATGCGTTCATGCAGGCGACAGGCTTTGTGAATGATCATATGACCGGCTGCTTCCGCCATGCGGAATGTGAAAAGCTGGCGGTTGGATAAATGGCAAGGGTCTCGATGCGTGGTGCTTCGCCTCGCGCCTGGCAGCGGATGCTTTCAGGGCGCAGGCTCGATTTGCTTGACCCGTCGCCGCTGGATGTGGAAATCGAGGATATTGCCCATGGGCTGGCGCGTGTGGCGCGCTGGAACGGGCAGACACAAGGGGCGCATATTTATTCTGTCGCGCAACATTCCCTGCTGGTGGAAGCGATTGCCAGCGTGTTCAATCCGGATATTTCCAACCGCTGGCGGCTGACGGTTCTGCTGCATGATGCGCCGGAATATGTGATTGGCGATATTATTTCACCCTTCAAGGCGGTGCTCGGGGATGGCTACAAGGGCGTGGAAAACCGCATTCTCGCCGCCATTCATCTGCGCTTTGGTTTGCCGGCGCAAGCCGCCAAAGCCTGCCAGACACTGGCCAAGCGGGCTGATGGCGCGGCCGCTTTTCTGGAAGCGACGCGGCTGGCGGGATTTTCGCTGGATGAGGCGGCGCAGTTTTTTCCACGCCCTGCCGCCTTGCCGCAATCGGTCTTCGCATTTCTGGAGCCATGGACGGTTGATGAATCCAAAACGCGTTTTCTGGCCCGCTTTGACGCCTTGACGGTGCGCGGCGAGATCACCGCATCATGATGTCCCGATTGATGGTATTCCGTTCAATCTCGCCTTGCCACTTGTTCTATTCTTGCCCCTTGTTGTGTGACACGCATGCAGGGCGATGAAAAAAATCCCGGTGAGGAGCCGCTGATTGATCCGCGCCGGGGTGATGTGGATGATGACACCTCCAGCACAACCCAGAAATCGACGCTGTGGCTGGCCGGCCGTTTTCTGACAGAAATCAGCTTTGCCAAACTGGCTTTGTCGATCCTCGTGACGCTGGTCATTCCAGCGCTATTGATTGGCATCGCGCCCTTGCTGGTCACGGCATGGTTTGAAAGTTTTTCCAGTATTGCCACGGGTTTTCTCACATTTGCGTTGCTGCTGACGGGATTGGCAACGCTGATTGCGTGGACCGTTGGCTGGCGCGTGTTCGTGCAATCGCTGGAACAGAATTTCTGGTCCCTGAATGCTGTGGCTGTGCAGCCCGCCTATATTTTCCTGCGTGAATGGCTGCGGTTTCTGGGGGATCGCTGGCCAGGGCTTGCACCGGATCACCTGCGCCGCGGCAGCGCGGTTGCTGCGGGGCTTTTGCTGAGCGGATCAGGTCTTGCGATTGCGGGTCTGGCATGGCCGGGCACGCGGTGGATCGGCACGGTGTGGGATCTGGCCGCCGTGTGGCCGCTGTTTTTCCCGACCCTCGCCAATGGCATTTTTCTGACCGGCGGTTATCTGGCGGTGGCTGTGCTGTTTTGGGCCTTTGCCGATGTGCGCACCGACCAGACAATTGATGCGCTGATTTTCAAGCCGGTGCCGGAGCGGAGGCGGGCCTGGCGTGTTGCGCATCTGTCGGATGTGCATGTGGTTGGCGAGCGGTTTGGATTTCGCATTGAAAGCGGCCGCAACGGGCCGCAGGGCAATGGCCGTTTTGCTCTGGTCATGCGCAAGCTGGAAGATATTCATGCCGCCCATCCGCTCGATCTCATCCTGATCAGCGGGGACATGACCGATTCCGGCCTGTCATCGGAGTGGGCGGAATTCATGGATGTGGTGGCGCGCCATCCGCGCCTGCAGGACATCATGCTCGTACTGCCCGGCAATCACGATGTGAATATTGTCGACCGGGCCAATCCGGCGCGCATTGATCTGCCGTTCAGCCCCGGAAAGCGCCTGCGGCAGTTGCGGTGTTTGTCCGCTATCGCCGATATTCAGGGGGACCGGGTGCAGGTCGGCGACCTGCCGCGCGATGTGCCGTTGCAAAGCCTGAATGATGCGCTTGATCCGTTCCGCCAGCGTATCCGGCTGTTTGCTGATACGGGGCGGCTGCGGCTGTCGTTGCCGCTGGCGCAGGTCTGGGAAAATTGTTTTCCCATGATTTTGCCGCCGCAGGCCGGGCGCGGGCTCGGTGTGGTGCTGCTCAATTCCAATGCAGAGGCGCATTTTTCCTTCACCAACGCGCTTGGCCTTCTGTCGGAGCGGCAGATTGATAAAATGATTGCGGCGATGGAGCGTTATCCTGATGCGCTCTGGATCATCGCGCTGCATCACCATCTGGTCGAGTATCCCATGCGCCGCGCGGCCTTTTCCGAGCGGGCCGGCACAGCTCTCATCAATGGCAGCTGGTTTTTGCGGCGGTTGCGGCGCGTGTCGTCACGGGCGGTGGCGCTGCATGGCCACCGGCATATCGACTGGATGGGGTCATGCGGCGGCCTCAAGATTATTTCCGCGCCATCACCGGTGATGGAGGCGCGCAACCCGGAGGCGACGGGATTTTATATTCACACCCTGTGGGCGGACAGTGAAGGTGTCTGCCAGGTGGCGAAGCCCGCGCGGGTGGTGCTGGAAGGGCAGGACCATGCGCCGCCGGTTTAATTCAGCAGGCTGGCCTGCATGCCCGGCGGGCCGCCGCTCAGGCCAAGCTGCGCGCCGACACGCATCAGGCGCATGGGGTCGTTGGGCACATTGTTGAGGCGGGTTTCGTAGTGGAGGTGCGGGCCGGTGGAGCGCCCGGTCGATCCGGCCTTGCCAACAATTTGCCCGGCAGCCACAGGCTGGCCAACGGTGACATTCAGCTCCGACAAATGGGCGTAGCGGGTGACCAGACCATTGCCATGATCGACCTGCACGAGATTGCCGTAGCCGCCGCCCCAGCCGGCGCTGAGCACCACGCCGCCGCCGGTGGAATAAATCGGTGTGCCGGTCGCGGCGGCAAAATCCTGTCCGGCATGAAAGCGCGCGGTGCGCAGAAACGGGTCGCTGCGCGGGCCGAAGCGGCTGGAAATGCGGCTGCTGGCACTGACCGGCTGGCGCAGCGGCAGACCATTGACCACGGGTGCCAGGCGCTTGATAGCCACAACATTGGTGCGGATGTTGCTGAGTGCGACGCCAAACGGGCTGCCATCTTCCGCCGCCGGTTTGGCAATCTTGATGACCGCGCGCACCGCCTTCATGCGGGTGGGCTCGACGATGTCGGCCAATTCACGCCCGGCTGTTTCGGCAGCCTGCTTCAGCAGCGCGGCGCGCTGGGCGGTGCCGCTGTTGATGAGGTGGGCATCGCGCATCTGGCTGGCTTCCAGATCCTGCACACGGCGCAGCAACAGGCTGGCCAGTTCGGTGATGCTCTGCTCACCCAGTTGCGGCACAGGACCGGCTGGCCGGAGGCTGGCCTGGGCCGGCCGGGGCGGAGTGCGCTTGCGCTGCACGGCGCGGGACTCGCCAAGCGGGTCCGATGCAACGTCAATGTCAGCCTTGGGATTGGCCGAAGCGCCGTCAGCCAGCATGCCAGCTTCCGCCGCTGGCGGTTCCAGCGCGCCATGCTCATCGGGCGGTGCGGCCAGCAGTTCAGCATCCGGATCGAGATCGAAATCCATGTCCGGCTCGGCAGGATCAGGCGCAGCCTCTCCTAAAATCGAGCGGGTGCGCTCGGCCAGAACCGACGGGCGGCGGGGCGGAATCGGCGCGGAGGCCGCAGCCTGCACGGCAGCCACCGGTGCGCCGCTGACCTGCTCGACGAGGCGGACCATGGCGGACTGGCGCGATTCCAATTGGGTCTGACGGCGGACGAGTTCGACGAGACGGCCTTCAACGCCGGTCCGTTCATTGGCGACCTGTTCCAGCCGGGTCAGATCGCGCTGGACGCGCTCATATTCCGCCTTGCTGGCATTGAGTATACGGCGAAATTCTGCGCCCTGCTGCTCGTAATAATCCTGCACCTGGAATGTGCGGTCGACTGCGTTGGCGGCGAGACGGTTGCCGGATACGAGGAGATAGGTAGCTCCCACAGCCCAGACCGCGAACAGGGCCAGTGCAAATGTCAGCGCAATCGCCACACCGCTGAAGGAGCGGTGCGCTGTCTTGCCCGCATCCCGGCGCGGCACGGCAGGCTGCATCACCGCCGCCGGCGCTGCCGGAACCGCTTTGCGTCTGGCCACTCTTTGCGAGGACCGTCGAACTGACATGGGCAGCCTCCGAGCAAATGCGATTGCCTGTGCTGACAATGGAAACCGGGGTGCTGCGTTGCTGTGCATCGCGCCGGAAAAGACCGGTCCGATCACTGGCGTTGCGGGGCGGCCCCGTCCTCCGGTGAATATCACTTCTTCTCTATCGTCTGATTATAGCGCCTTATGTGCCTGAACGCACAGTGCCTGATTGATCCATTGCATAAAAGCGATTTGACAGGGGAAGGCGACCGGCTCACGCTCGGTTGACGTTCTCCTGGCAGGTATGATGCCGCTGGATGGTGTTGCTCCAGAACGCATGCCGTATTGTTCTGTTCAGCTTCATGAGGACCAAGATGTCAAAACGCCGCTCCCTCGCTTCCCGGTTTTCACGATTGATCCGGTCTGTCAGCGTCACAGCCGCATCGGCCGTTTTTGTTGGCCTCATTGTCACATCGCCCGCGCAGGCGCAGGGCAAGCAGAAACGTGTCGCGCTGGTGATCGGCAATTCGGAATATGCCCATCTGCCGAAACTGAAAAATCCGACCAATGACATGCGCGAGGTGGCCAATACATTGCGCGCTGCCCAGTTTGAGGTTTTCAACGGCCGGGATCTCAGCCGCATCGATTTTGAAGAATTGATGAAAACATTCCTGCGCGCTGTGGAAAATGCGGATGTCAGCCTTGTCTATTATTCCGGCCACGGCATCCAGATCGGCGGCAAGAATTATCTTGTTCCCGTCGATGCGAAATTATCGACGCCTTATGATGTCGAAATTGAATCAGTCAATGTCGATAATATTTATGGGTATCTGCGCGAAAATTCGCGGATGCAGCTGGTGTTTCTTGATGCCTGCCGCGATAATCCGTTCCGGGCCGATCAATATTGGGTTGCTGACCGCCTCGAAAAGGCTGCCAAATCGGTGGGTCTTGCGCCGCCCACGGCACTGGCCACATCGGCGCGGCGCGGATTTGGCATGGGCAGCCTGTTTGCATTCTCAACAGAGCCGGACAAGGTTGCCTATGATGGCGCGGGTGATCTCAGCCATTACACGCAGGCTTTTATCAAGCGTGCGCTGACACCCAACCAGGAAGTGCGGCAGATGCTCACGCAGGTGCGCCGCGATGTCATTACCTCCACCAACGGCCAGCAGATTCCGTGGGAAAATTCATCGCTGGTCGATGATTTTTTCATGGTGAAATTGCCATCAGGTCCGGTGCCGACGCCGATTCACCGGGTCAGCGTGGCGATGGGTGCGCCCAGTGTGATTGATTTGCCGGCCCCGCGCAGCCCGGCGGGTTCGCCGCTGACGATTCAATTTGACCGGGGGCCGGAGCGCGGCCGCCTGATGCTCGGCAACCAACCATTGAAAGCGGGCGCGCCGTTGCAGGTCGCCGATCTGGCGCGGCTGCATTATGATCCGGCTGGCGCGGCCAATGGCCATGTTGAACTCATCACCTACTCGGTGACTGACAGCTGGAAACAATCAGCCCAAGGTGCTGTCGCGATTGCCGTGAATGATGGCGCGCAGACCGCGCGCTCATCCAAACCGGCTGTGCGCGTCGCTGATGCGGTCGTGCCGGTGCGCAACCGTGAAGCCCACGCCTATATTGCTGGCCTGTCACGCGCCGCGCCCAGGCCCATCATTGGAGTGGGTGCGGGGCCGCTTGCCCTGCCAGCACCGGCCAGGCTGGAGCCGGTCGATACGCTCAATGTGACATTCACGGATATTCCTGGCACCGGCGCACTGTATGCCAATGGCAAGCGCATCGAGAAAGGCACGGCGCTGCCGCTGGCGGAAATGCCAGCGCTGACATTCGAGCCGCAGATCGGCACGCAGGGCCAGCCGCAGACGGTGCGTTTTGCCCTCGATACGGGTGACAAGCGCACAGCCGGCAGTCTTACCATTCAACCCACACTCCACACCTGTGATGTGGAAGCAGCAGAGCCGTTTGATCTGCAGGGCGTGGCGGTGGGCAAGCTGCCCAGCGAAATCAATGCGCCGGTGGCGCTTAAAGCCTGCACGGAAGCGACGGAGCGTTATCCGTCGGTGGCACGGTTCCAGTTCCAGCTCGGCCGCGCCCAGCTGGCGGCGCGGGGTGTCGATGTGGCCTGGCGCAGCGTGGAAAAGGCTGCGGATGCGGGCCATGTGCGCGCCCTGTATCAGCTTGGCTATCTTTACCGTCTGGGCGTGGGCCGCCCGGCATCGCAGAGCGCGGCTGTCGATTATTTCCGGCGCGGCTCCGAGCGCGGTGATCCCTATGGCATTTATGATTATGGCAAGGCGCTGTTTTATGGGCTGGGCGTGGAAAAGGATGTGGCGCAGGGCCTGCGCCTGATGCTGCGGGCGGCTGACATGGGCCATACCTATGCGATGAATGAACTGGGTTATCTGTTTATTCAGGGCGCCAATGTGCAGCAGGATACCGAGCGGGGTATGCGGTTTTACCGCTCCGGTGTGGCGCGGCGTGATATTTATTCGTTCAACAATGTCGGCCTTGCGCATCTCAATGGCAAAGGCGCGCCGCGTGATCTGAAGGCCGCGGCGGATTTGTTCCGCCGCGCGTCTGACGGCGGGCATCCCTATGCGCCAACCAATCTCGGCCGGCTTTACCGGGATGGTGCCGGGGTGCCGCGCAATGAAGCGCAGGCGGCAACCCTGTTTGAACGTGGCGCAGAGCGCGGCGATTATTGGGGCGCGCTGGACCGGGCGCGGCTGGCCATGCAGGGCAGCGGCAAGCTCAGGAACGGTGCTGACAGCGCCTATTATCTGGCCCTTGCGGCGGCCATCAACCGCGCTGGCGTAGGGGACACCGAAAACCGCGCGAAAACCATGCTGGCGGATATGCCGATGGCCGACAAGCAGAAGGCCGAACAGCGCCTGCTGCAACAGCTCGGACCTTCCGTGGTGCCAGCGCAGGCCGACAGGCCGTTTGACGATCGGTTGATCTCTCTTTCACGGCAGGCATGGGAGAAAAGAAACCCGCGTATCGACCTGTTCTGATTGTTGCTGAATGTGCCTGCAAAACGTGCTTTGATGTTTTTCGAGAAACGCCGGGCGGGCGCCATATCCCACTTTTTGATACGCTGGAATTTTGTTCCACGCAAAGGAGATGACACCATGACGATCACGTTTCGCTCCATCACCACGCGCGCTGCCGTCGTGGCCTTCGCCGGGCTGACACTCGCGGCCTGTGTGCCTGCCGGCGACCCCTATTATTACGGTGCCGGGCCGGTGCGTGGACCGCGCTTTTATCCCAGCCGCGTGGTTGAGGTTGATGAGGTTTATGCCCGACCGCGCCGCACGGTTTATTACAGCAGCCCGCGTGTCGAGCGCCCGCGTCCTGTGTTTGCGCGCGAAGGCCAGCGGTTTGAAGGCCGGCCGTCTGTGCGCCGTCCCCGTCCTGTCGATGTGGCGCAGCCGCGCGTTGCCCCTGTCCAGGTTGGCCGCGATCCCGCACTCGGCGAAGGTCGTGGCGGCGGCGGCGGCGGTGGTGGGGGCAGTGGCGGCGGTGATGGCGGTGGCGGCGGCGGATGGTCTGACATCCGGCTGAAGCAGAATATCGAGCGGGTAGGCACCACTGCCAGCGGCCTGCCGCTCTACGCCTTCGATTATATTTGGGGCGGCCCGCGTCAGGTTGGTGTCATGGCGCAAGATGTCATGCAGCAGACGCCGGACGCCGTGATCGAAACAGCCAGCGGCTATTTCAAGGTTGATTACGACCAGATCGGCGTGCGCATGCAGAGCTATGAAACATGGCGCAATGCGGGTGCGAAGGTGACGCCCGCACAATGACAGATCTGGTGTGGCGGTATACCCGCCCGCGCCAGCCTTGGATTGTTGCCGAGACAGGGCCATTTTGCGATGGCCCTGTTTTTTGTGGCCACATGATGCCGCTCGCTGTGTTGTCGCGTCTGACGCGATTTATCTGGCAGAAAATACGGTGAAGCGCAGCGCGTCAGCAGGCTCCTTTTCCGGGTCGAAGCCAAAGCCGATATCGCCAAGCCCATGCAGCACCAGCTCCTTGCGGCGCAGGGCCAGCACCGTTTCACCGGCAAAAACAATGAAGGTGCCATTCGTGCTGTGATCGGTCAGCACCCATTGCTCGCCATCCCGCTGGATGGTGGCATGATCGCGCGAGGCGCGCGGATCGGTGATGATGAAATCACTGGTGTCGCCGCGCCCGATGGTGACGCGCTGGTGCATGCTGCTGGAGCGCCAGCGGCGGCTGGCATGGGCCAGTTCCATGCGCACGGTCTCCGGCGATACGGTCTGTTTGAGAATATCATGCGGCAGCACCGTCACGGCCGCATCATAGGACCAGAGCAGTTCCAGCACCGGAAACCCTTCGGCGACACCCTTCAATGACACGCTGCCGAGCCGGCGCATCATCGTCCGCAACGGGCCTGTGAGGCTTTCACCAAGCGCAGCGCTGATGACGATCTCGCCGCCATTGGCCACGGCGCTCAGGCGTGAGGCGATATTCACGGTGTCGCCAAACCGGTCGGTTTCCGTTTCGATGACCGGGCCGGAATGGATGCCGATGCGCAACCGCAGGGGCGGGGCATCAGCCGCTTCACCCGCCGGGCCGTCTGCCGCCGGCACGGCTTGGCGCACAGCCTCCTGGGCCAGAATGGCAGCCTCGCAGGCATGCGCGGCTGTCTCAAATGCCGCCATCAATCCATCGCCGATCAGTTTGACAACCACGCCGCCGCGCCGGTCTATCGCCGCACGTGTGGCGGCATGGCAAGCCTCTACAGCGGCAAGGGCACGCGCATCGCCAAGGCGGCGGAACAGTTGCACGCTGCCTTCAATATCAGCGAACAGAATGGTGCGGATGGGAAGCATGGCAGCCCGGATGATGATGACGCCTGTCTAGAACATGCTGTGAAAAAGGGACAACAGTTTTTCGCGCCAGGCCTGCCCGCCATTTTTGAATGGGATCATGCCATCAGTGACTTCATGATTTTGCCACGGCGCAACGTGGCCCTGCCATTGTCTGGTGATCTCAGCAGGCTTGCCAGAGCGGAGGTGATCCGTGGCAGCGTTTTGGCTGACGGCGCTGCATAGCCGGTGCGTCTGCTGATGATGAAAAACGCTGGGGCTGTATTTTATTTCAGACTGCGGAAAATCGTCACCGGCCTGCCCTCAAGCGCTGAGGTTGGCCGGGGCGCATCAATGTTGGCGATGAGATCGCCGAGCAGGGAATCGGGATATTTCTTGCCCAGATGCCGGACCCAGAGAATATTCAGCACACGCTTGTCGCTGCTGCCGACGATTGGCCGGCGGCCAAGAGGCTGGGTGATATATTCGGAGCGTACACCGCAGATTTTGAGACGCTGGAGAATCGGGTCGAGCTGTTCCAGCTTAGCCCATGCCCTGACCTGATTGACCGCATCATCGTCTTTCAGGCCTGCATCGATCAACTTGCTGATCATGCCGCGATCGTCAGGCCTGGTACCGCGGGTGATTTGCGTCAGCCAATATTTTGTGTCGCGCGTTCTGGCCCATACCACCCACAGAAAAATTTCCATGACCGGCTTCAGTTCCTTGTCGGAATATAAAATGCTCGTATCCATCGGGGCGTTGCGGATAAATGGACTCAGCAGATGGGCATCCAGCAGCGCGATATATTCCTGAATATCGCCATATCTGGCACGCTCGATTTCCAGCACAGCATTGGTCGCATAATCATTCACCATCTTGCGCAAGCGCAGGAAAAAATCGAGTGGTGTATCGCCTGCGCTGTCCCACTCAGCGCCGGGACCCGGCGCAAGGCCGGTGATGACATTCTCCAGTTCCTTTTTCAAAACATCCTTCGTGACAGTCGCAAGACCGCCGACGCCAAAATTGGCCAGCATGACGCGGTTTTGCGACGTGACAGCCGCCATGCCCTTGATCATGGCCGCCCCCTTGCCTGATACCAGCGCTGCCATGCCTCCACCAATGAAGGACGGGATGAGGATGCCGAGAATAACCGTTTTGAAAAATTCCTCCTGATTGCGGATTTGCTCCTTGATGGCGTTGAGTGTGCCGAGATGGTCGCGGTGGGCGGCACTGTAGGCGAGTGACAGCCCATCGAAATATCCGTCCCAGGCGCGGGCGCGGGAAGCAAGCAGGGAATCAAACGTGGTTTTCTTGGCGCGCGCGGTCTTGTCGAGGTCGCGGGGAAAACCAATCTTGACTTTCGGCGGTGCTTCTTTCGTCATGGCCATCATCCTTGCTGTGGCAGAAACGGCAGGCGTGCAGACTCAGGATTTTCCCATGGCCAGCATGAGCTTGTCGGGATCATAGATGTCGTCGCTCATGACAGCGTCACACATGGCGGCGATTTTATCGACAACACCGGCGACATGGTCGCGCTGGATTTTGGCGTGAGCGGAGGGGTCGGCAACGGCTGCGGCTGCGGCGGTGGACTTGCCATCAATAATGGCGCGTTCCCGGTCATACCAAGCCCATTGCTGATCAAGTTCCGCCTGCTTGCCAGCCACATTATTCAACTGGCTGGAGCTTTTCTGCAATTTATCGACCTTGGACTTGAAGCGGCCATAGGCTTCGCTGGCGGCGCGAAATTCAATATCAACCATGGCCAGCAGAGCAACCGCATCGAAATACAATTCAATCGCATTGGTGCGCACAACCATGACGCCTTCGTCCATTTTGGTTTCCAGCGCAGAGGGTGCGATGCCGGCTTCCTGCAGGTCGCGGCGAATGTCTTTCGATCCTGAATTCCAGAGCCTGATATCCTGAACGGCAGTGCCGACAAGATGCCAGTAAATCAGTTTCACACCCTTATACCGGTGCAGCAGATCCTCGACCTGTTTGGACAATTCTGCGGTAGAATCCGCCGAGGCAATGGCCTGGCTGAGGGCTTTCATCGCATTGTGGTGCGTGCTGCTGGCGGCCAATGCCGTGCCCAGCGCCTCAAAATGCAATTTGTGAATCTTGAAATAGGGGTGATTGGTCAGGGAGACGCCGGCAAGCTTTTCGCCGAGCTTCATGGACCATTTCAAACCCTGTTTGAAAATTTCCTTGTTTCGCGTATCCTCATCAATCAGGTTCTTGATGACTGAATAATACTCCTTGGCTTTTTTGATTTTCTTGTACTTGTCCTGGGCGGCCTTGAACTTGTCCTTGATACCCATGGTGCGATCTCCCGATCAATGTCACGCCCGCCGGGCGCGGGGCTGGCTGCGGGTCATTCCTTGCGGTTTAGCCTATCGCATCGCAGGCTGCCGTGCGCTGCGGCACGGCAGATTTGTGATGCGCGGGGCTCATCACCAGCGTCTGATGTGCGCCTGCATACTTTTAACGGGGTCGGGAATGTGCAGGATCATCGGGCTGGCACCCGGTTGGGCGGGATGGATTGGCACAAAACGGGATTGTGAGCGCAACGATGTCTTGGTTTGGAAAAGTCGCGTGGTCTGAAGGGCTGTTTCTGCGGCCCCATCACTTGCAGCAGGCCGACCGCTATGCCGAACGGCTGGTGGACACACGCACGCGCGATGTCACGCCCTATCCATGGGGGTTTTCGCGCCTCGAAATTGACCGGGATCTGGCCCAGCAAAGCAAATTCGCCCTGCGCAGCGCCAGCGGCATCATGCCCGATGGCACGCCGTTTGATCTGCCGGCGGATGGGCCCTTGCCCGCGCCCATTGATATTCCCGCCAATGCCGCCAAGCACATGGTCTGGCTGTCGCTTCCGGTGATCGCGCCCAACACGCGCGAAATTGATGCGGCGCGCGCCGACAGCGGCAGCCGTTTTGTCGCGGCCAGCGCAACCATCATCGATTCCAATTCCAATCTGCGGGTCGAGGAGGATATCGACATCGCCTTCCCGCATCTGGCGTTCGATATCCGCAAGACGCCCAAGTCCGGCCATGTCAGCATCGGTGTGGCGCGCGTGCTTGAGGTCAAGGACAAGGCGATCGTGTTTGATGACCGCTATGTGCCGCCGCTGCTGGTGTCCCATGCCCACGCCACAGTGGATGGCTGGATGGACCGCATCATCGGCTGGATGTCGAACAAGCTGGAAGAATTGTCACGTTATGCGGCGGACCCCTCTGCCGGCGGCGGATTGCAGACGGTTGATTATTTCGTGCTGCAATTGCTCAATCGCCATATCGGCACGCTGAAACATCTGCGCCATTCCAAATATGCCCATCCCGAGCGGCTCTATGTGGAGCTTCTGCATATGGCAGGCGAGCTGGCGACCTTCGCCTCGGCCGAGCGGCTGGCACGGGACTATCCAGCCTATGATCACGACAATCTGGAAAACACGTTCCGGCCACTGGTGGATGATATTCAGGAGTTTCTGTCGATCCGGTATGGGCGGCGCGCCATCCGGCTGGATCTGGTGGAGCGGGCGGAAAACGCCTTCGTCTCGACGATCAAGGACCGCTCGCTGTTCCGCAATGCGAATTTCGTCATCGAGGTGTCGGCCCGCCGTCCGCTGACGGAAATTCAAAGCCAGTTCCCGCATCTGTTCAAGGTCGGGCCGAACACGAAAATGAATGACATCGTCCATGCGCATCTGCCGGGTGTGCCGCTGATCCATATGCCGACGCCGCCGCCGCAACTGCGGGTGATGGCTGACCATGTTTATTTCCTGCTCGACCGGACATCGCCGCTGTGGACAGAGTTTTCGACAGCGAGTGCCGTCGGGTTCCATTTCTCCGGCATGTGGCCGGACCTTGAGCTGGAGTTCTGGGCCATTCTGGGAGACCGGCCATGACAGGGCGCAAGCCCTTTGGCGGTTCGCCTCCGTCCGGCCCGCCGCCGGAGGACCGGACGATCATCCATCCCAATCCGGGCGGGCGGCGTCCACCGGCTGCGCCCGATGGGGCTGTGCCGGCTGCGCCCGCCGCCGCACCCTCTTCCATGCCTGGTGCTTTGCCAGCCGCTGATGCGTGGACGGGTGCCGCTGCGCCGATGGCGCCCGTCATGCCGCCGCCGGCCCCTTACGCCTCTGCTGCGTCTGGCGCGCCGCCGGCCCAGCCGGGTCAGGCGATGCTTCTGAAGCGCGATGTTCCCGTTGCGCCCAATGAAAATATCCTGCTGGAGGCGGCGGGGCCGATGCTGCTGCTGTTCGGGCGGCTGCGCGCCTCGCTCATGCATGCCCGCTTTGCCGATCTGATGGATCAGGTGGCTGCCGCCATCGAAACCTTTGAAAAGGATGTGCGGGCGGAAGGCGTTGCGCCGGAGACGGTGCAGAATGCCAAATATGCGCTGGCGGCGACGGCTGATGACATTGTGCAGAATATCCCGTCGGAAGACCGGCAGATCTGGACGCAATTCAGCATGCTCTCGCGCTTTTTTGGTGAGCGCGTCGGTGGTGTGCGATTTTTCGAGGTTCTGGACAAGGCCAAGGCCGATCCGCTGGCCAATACCGATCTGCTGGAGCTGATGTATGTGTGCCTGGCCATCGGCTTTCAGGGCATTCACCGCACATCGGGCGGCGGTGCGGCCACCCTTCAGTCCATCCAGCGCAATGTCTATGAAACGCTGCGGCGGGTCCGCCCGCGCACCGCGCTGGATATTTCGCCCCACTGGCAAGGGCAGGATATTCCGCCGCCGGCTGCCCGTTTCCGCGTGCCGCTCTGGTCGGTTGGCGCGCTTGCGGCGCTGGTGATGGCGGGTGTCTATATCGGGTTCCGTCTGCTGCTCGCCGGCTCATCTGAAACCGTCGCCAGCGAAGTGCGCCGTCTGGTGCCCACCGATACAATTGCGCTGGCCCGGCGCGCGCCGGTGCAGGCGCCGCCGCCGGCTCCAGCCTCCAGCCAGCTTGGCTGCATCCAGACGGCCCTGGATGCGGAGGTGAAGTCCGGCCGCATCAGCATTGTCGAAACACCGAACACCGTGATTCTGCGCGTGGGGGCCTTTGCCTCTTTCGCTTCGGGACGGGCGGACGTGCTGGACTCCTTCAAGCCGACAGCCGCGCGCGTCGGTTCCGTGCTGGACAAGCACAAGGGCGCAATCCGCATTGTCGGCCATTCCGATTCCACCCCCATCGTCACCGCGCGCTTTCCCTCCAACTGGCATCTGTCGATGGAGCGGGCGCAGGCGGTTGCCAACCTGATCAAGCCGGCCCTGTCGCAGCCGGAC
This sequence comes from Beijerinckiaceae bacterium, assembly GCA_051646285.1. Lineage (GTDB taxonomy): Bacteria > Pseudomonadota > Alphaproteobacteria > Rhizobiales > Beijerinckiaceae > Terrirubrum. The sequence goes on along the minus strand of JBOFCU010000214.1, from coordinate 2,630 downwards.
CGGGTGAGCGTTGAGGGCAAGGGGGCAGACCAGCCTATCGCAGCCGACACCACCAACGAAGGCAAGGCGCGCAACCGGCGCGTCGAACTCATTATCCCCCGCGATCAAGCGTTCCAGATATGCCCATGACCTGTGAAACACCCGCGCGATTGGCCGGATTTGTAAAGGACGCGGACCAGTGACCACCCGCATGCTGCTACTCATCATCGCGTCCGCCATCGGTGCGGTGGCGCTGGCGCTCGTGGTCTGGTTTGCCGGACCATTGCTGGCCATCGGCGATGCGCGCCCGTTTGACCCGCTCTGGGTCCGGCTGACACTGATTGGCCTGATCATCGCCTTTGCCGCAGGCGGCATCGTGCTCGCAATCCTCAAACGCAAGAAGGCGCAAGCCCTGCTCGAAAAAGGGCTTGAAGGGGATGGTGCCGCTGCTGTGGAAGAAACCGGCGACGGGGCTGTGCTGGAAGAGCGCATGAAGGATGCGCTGACGACCCTGCGCAAGACCGCCGGGGCCAATGGCGATTATCTCTATGATCTGCCCTGGTATGTCATCATCGGCCCGCCCGGTGCCGGCAAGACCACGGCGCTGATCAATGCCGGGTTGAAATTTCCGCTGGCGCGCGGCTTGTCTCCGGCGGCCATCGCTGGTGTTGGCGGCACGCGATACTGTGACTGGTGGTTTACGGAAGAGGCGGTGCTGCTCGACACGGCGGGCCGCTACACGACGCAGGACAGCGAAGCCAAGGGCGATGCCAAAAGCTGGAAGGCTTTTCTGGACCTGCTCACCACCAGCCGCCCGAAACAGCCGATCAATGGCGTCATTCTCTGCATCAGCCTCGAAGACATTATCACCGGTGGGCCAGACCTCGTGGCTCAGCACGCGGAAGCCATCCGGGCGCGGCTGATCGAATTGCATAGCCAGCTCAAGGTCGATTTCCCCGTCTATGCGGTGTTCACCAAGGCGGATCTGGTGGCGGGATTTTCGGAATTCTTCGGCCATCTCAATGAGGCGGGCCGCAAGGCGGTGTGGGGTGCCACGTTCCAGACCGACGACAAGACCGACAACCGCGTGGGCGAGACGGGTGAAGAGTTTGACCTGCTGATCGAGCGGCTCAATCTGGAACTGATTGACCGGCTTCAGGATGAGCCGACACCCACCGCCAAAGTGCAACTGCTTGGCTTTCCCAGCCAGATGGCAGCGAGCCGGGGTGCGATTGTGGATTTCCTCAACCGTATTTTCGAGCCGACACGCTACCACGCCAATGCCACGCTGCGCGGTTTCTATTTCACCTCTGGCACCCAGCAGGGCACGCCGATTGACCGGCTGATCGGCGCGCTCTCGCGCTCCTTCGGCACGCAGGATATGGCCGCCGGGGCCTATTCGGGCATCGGTAAAAGTTATTTTCTCACTGACCTGATCACCAAGGTCATCGTTGGGGAATCCGGCTGGGTCTCCACCAACCGCAAGGCCGTGCAGCGCAATGCGCTGCTGCGCGGCGCGGCCTATGGGATGGTCGGGCTGATCACTGCGGGGGCGCTGACGGCCTGGTGGATGAGCTACCAGCGCAATGATGGGCTGATCAATGCCAGCTTTGCCAGTGCCTCGCGCTACAAGCAGATCGGTGAGGATATCAGCACGGAAACCATTGTGGCGGACGGCGATCTGAGCAAACCGCTGCGCCATCTCCACCATATGCGCCAGCTTCCGGCGGGTTATGCCGAACGGGCGCTGCCGGTGGCGACAGCGGAGACGTTTGGCCTGAGCCAGCGTGAGCGGCTCAATTCGGCGGCGGAGAGCGCCTATCAGGCCGCATTGGAGCGGCATTTCCGCTCGCGCCTGCTGTTCCGTCTGGAAACCGAGTTGCGGGCGCGTCAGCAGGATGCGGGCTATGCGTTTGATGCGCTGCCGGTCTATCTCATGCTCGGTGGCCGGGAGGCCATGGACAAGAGCAAGGTTCGCACCTTCCTGATGGCGGACTGGGAGCAGAACCAGTTTCGCGGCGCGGCCAATGCGGATGGCCGGCGTGCGCTTGGGGAGCATCTCGATGCGCTGCTGTCGTTCGACCCGCCTTCCGAAGGCCGCGCCATCGCGCTTGACGAACAGCTGATTCAGGACACCCAGAAAACGCTGGGGCGGCTGGGCGTAACGGAGCGTGCGATGGCCCTCTATCGCGGGTTTGCGGCGCAGCAGAGCGGGCGGGACTGGAATGCCAAGGCCAAGGGCGGGCAGGATGCGGAGCGGGTGTTTGAGGCCCAGGGCGGCGAGGGGCTGGATGCGGTGCGTGTGCCGTTCCTGTTCACCTATGACGGATTTCACGAGGTGTTTCTGGGCCGCATGGCCGAGGTCAAGGCGATTGTTGAAAAAGACCGCCAGTTGATGGGGGCAACCGCAGACCAGCTGACGATCCAGAAGCAGTTCGATGAATTCGAGACGGCCCTGCTGGCCCGGTACAATCAGGAATTCATCCGCAGCTGGGAGGCGACGCTGCGCCGGCTGCGCATCAAGGCCCTGACGGCGGACAGGCCACGGTACGTGGCGCTGGATGCAGCGGCGCGTGCCACCTCGCCGTTGATTGCCCTGTTTGAGTCGATCAAGCTGGAAACGCAGCTGACCCGTGAAAAACCGAAGCCTG
>JBOFCU010000180.1:0-11133 GCA_051646285.1 Beijerinckiaceae bacterium | reverse complement strand
CGCGCGGCCCCAGCAAATCCTCCGGCCCCCAGAATTTCAGCACCACGTCACGGATAATCAGCGTCACCGCAAAGGTGCCGAGCAGCTGGAATAATTCCGGCGCCTTGTAGATCCGGCGCAGCAGCACAATTTCGATCAGTGCGCCAACAAGCCCTGTCGCCACAACGGCCAGCGCAATGCCGCCCCAAAAGCCGAACGGCCCATTGCCAAAACGGTCAATCAGGCTCCAGGCGAAATAGGCCCCCAGCATATACAGCGAGCCATGGGCGAAATTCACGATGCGGGTGACGCCGAAAATCAGCGACAATCCCACCGCAATCAAAAACAGCGTGGAGGCTCCCGACAGGCCATTCAGCAATTGCACGAGAAGGCCGGAGACGGTCATGCGATCAGACACTCGAACCAATGGGACACAAAAGAAAGGCCGCGCTCATGCCTCAACACAAAGCGCGGCCAAAACCGGCATCAAGGAAAATTATTCCTGCGGGCGCAGCTTCTTCACCTCATCATCTGTCGGCTGGAATTTCGCGCCGTCCAGATAAGTATAATTCACCATGACACCCTTGCCGTCTTTTACCGCCGTGCGGCCAACAAAGGCACCGACGGTGGACTGATGATCCTGCGCCCGGAACATCGCCTTGCCAAACGGCGTATCAAATTCAAGCCCGCGGAAGGCCGCGATCAGTTTTTCGGTATCCGCATCGCCGGCCTTTTTCAGACCAGCCGCAAGCGCCTTGATGGTGGTATAGCCCACCATCGAGCCAAGGCGGGGATAGTCATTATATTTCTTCTGGTAGGAATCGAGGAATGTCTTGTGCGCCGGAATATCGACGCCGTACCAGGGATAACCGGTGACCAGCCAGCCCTCAGGCGCTTCATCCTTGAGCGGATCAATATATTCCGGCTCACCCGTCAGCAAACTGACAACAGCCCGATCCTTGAACAGACCGCGCGTATTGCCTTCGCGCACAAATTTCGCCAGATCCGCCCCGAATGTCACGTTGAAAATGCCATCCGGTTTGGCATCGGCCAGCGCTTGCACCACAGGGCCGGCTTCAATCTTGCCAAGCGGCGTGGCTTGCTCGTTGACAAATTCCACATCCGGCTGCGCCGCCTTCAGCAGCTGCTTGAACGTGGCGGCAGCCGACTGGCCATATTCATAGTTGGGATAAACCAGTGCCCATTTTTTCTTGCCCATTTTGGCCGCTTCGGGAATGAGCATCGCGACCTGCATATAGGTCGATGGCCGCAGGCGGAATGTATAGCGGTTGCCATTCTGCCAGACGATCTTGTCGGTCAGCGGTTCCGACGCCAGGAAAAAAACTTTTTTCTGTTTGGCAAAATCACCGAGCGCCAATCCGATATTGGATAAAAATCCGCCGGCCAGCACCTGCACATTTTCACGCGTCAGCAATTCCTCGGCAACCCGCACGGCATCGCCGGGATTGGCACCATCATCGCGCGTGATGAGTTCGATTGTCTTGCCATTGATGCCGCCAGCGGCGTTGACTTCCTCAACCGCCAGATCGAGGCCCTTTTTATAGGGTTCGAGAAAGGCTGGCTGCGCCTTGTAGCTGTTGATTTCGCCGATCCGGATTGTGCCCTGCGCCAGCGCCGTGCCCGCTGTCATCACCATAGTCGCGGCCAGTGCCGCGCCAGCCATCAAAGTCTTCAACATACCGGTCTCCTGCCCTCAAGCCTGCGAATATATGTGGCGGTGAGTGTGACCATTTCCCCGGCACATTCAAGCCATCGGCCTGCACATGACAGGAGCGCCGCTGAACAGGGGCTGAGCCGCCCAGAGCCTGTTTAGCAAAGCCAAAAGATCAGGGCCCAAAATCAGGGCCCGTGCACGATTTCCGGCATGACTGTTGCAGGCGGCGTATTGCGGCTGCGCTGGCTGCGGACGATGCCGTCAATCACGGTCATGCCCACACCCGGCAGGTCACCAAGCTGGACACTCTCCAGAATCGTCTTCCCGGCCGAATGCTGCGCCTTGTCCATCAGCACAAAATCGGCCGCGCGGCCTATCTCGATCAGCCCGCAATCCAGCGCCCGCATCCGTGCCGTGTTGCCCGTGGCAAAGCAGAACGCAATTTCAGCGGGCACACCACCCAGGGACGAGAGCAGCGAGACCATGCGCAGGATGCCCAGTGGCTGCACGCCGGAACCGGCTGGCCCGTCGGTGCCAAGAATGATGCGGTCAAGCTGGCCCATCTCCTTGGCATAGCGCATGGTGTAAATCGCGGCCCGCTCATTGCCATTATGGACGAGTTCCAGTCCGGCCTTGCAACCCTCGCAAATGCAGCGGATCTGGTCGTCAGGCAGCGCAGTGTGGCCGCCATTGATGTGGCCAACCACATCGGTGCCGGCTTCCAGCACCACATCCTTGTCGATCAGGCCAGAACCAGGGATCGACGGCCCGCCCGTATGAATGGTGCTCTGAATGCCGTATTTGCGCGCCCACGCGACCATTTTTTTCGCGGTCGGGCCATCCTTGACGCTGCCAAGCCCAACCTCGCCCAGCAGTTTCACGCCGCCGGCGGCCAGTTCGGCAAAGTCATGCTCTTCCATGCCATGCTCGATGACCGGCGCACCGGCCAGAACCTTGACACCGGAGGGCCGCAGATTGGCGAAGGTGCGTTGCGCGTAAACTGCCATCGCCTTGAGGCCGACAATATCCCTGGGGCGGCCTGGCGTGTGCACCTCGCCGGCGGAAATCATCGTGGTGACGCCGCCATGCAGGGTGGAATCGATCCAGCCGAACTGGTTTTGCCGTGGCGTCCATTCCCCCGCGACGGGGTGGACGTGGCTGTCGATCAATCCCGGAGCCAGCGTCACCCCATGGGCATCGATGATGGTGGTCGCCCCGGCCATATCGGCATCCCCGGCACGCCCGATGAAGGTGATGCGGCCATTCTCCGCGACGATCGTATCGGCGCTCAGCACAGGATTGGTAATATCACCTGACAAGAGCAGGCCGATATTGCGGATAACGGTTTTCGTCGGGCCGGTCGCGATGGGCGCATCATGAGCCAAGGGATTATCTCCGAATATCTCCACGGGTGATCCCGTGCAGATTTGCGCTGTTCGCGCCGTTTGTCATCCCGGCAAATGCAGGACCGTCATTCGCGGGATGCGGCCAGAATTGGGAGACAGAGGATCGGCTGAAGGCCGCGCTTCACAGCATCCGGGCCGGATTTTCCAGCGCGGCGCGCAAATCGGCCATAAAGCGGGCCGCCGTGACGCCATCAACAATGCGGTGATCGGAGGAGAGGCAGAAATTCGCCATCGGCCGCAGCACAATCTGGCCATCGCGTCCAACCGGCGTATCGACCGTGCGCCCCACAGCCAGAATGGCGCTCTGCGGCGGATTGATGATCGCAGTAAAACCATCCACACCGTACATCCCGAGATTGGACACGGTGAATGTGCCGTCCGCCATCTGCGATGATTTGATCGACCGGTCCTGCCCTGCCTGACGCAGTGCCAGAAATTGCCTGTTGAGATCGGCCAGCGGCGTGCGGTCGGCATGGTGCAATACTGGCGTGATCAAATCACCCGCCCGCTCCATCGCCACCGCCACATTGATGGCGGAATGCACCCGCACCGCATCCTCTTCCGCGCTGGCATTCAGCATCGGGTGCACACGCAGCACGCGCGCCGCCAGCGCCGCAATCAAAACGGTCGTGCTGATTTTGCCGACACCGTTGGAGGCCGCGCCTTTGAGAAACGCATTGACGCCACTCATATCGATATGCGCCGTCAGATAAAAATGCGGCGCGCTGCGCATGCTCTCTGCCAGACGTTGCGCAGCAATGCGCCGGGCCGACGACAATGGCACCACGGACTGATCCTGCTCCGGCTGCGCAGCGTTGCGGTGGCGCAAAATATCGGCCCCGGAAATGCGCCCCTGCGGACCCGATCCGCGCACCTGCGCCAGATCAACGGCACCATCGCGCGCAAGTTTACGTGCATGCGGCGTCGCGCGCAGGATGTGACCGTTGGTATTAGCCGCTTCCGGCGCCGGTGAGGACGCAGCACTGGCGCGCGGCCAGTGACAGGCCACGATGGTGCCAGCCTGCACCTCAACAGTCTTGTCCGACTTTATGAATTGCCCCGCTGGCAACGCGGCAATCGGCTCACCCGTTTTATAAATGCGGGCGACAATCGTGCCCACCGGCACAGCCGATTTTTTCACATCGACGATCTGCCGGATAATACCATCCTCCGGCGCGTCAATTTCCATCACCGCCTTGTTGGTGGAAATTTCAAACAGCACATCGCCTTCGCGCACCGCCTGCCCTTCACGGACTTTCCACGCCTCGATCACGCCGGCGGTCATATCCATGTCCACCTTCGGCAAAATCACATCAACCGGCATCAGATGCGCCCCTGCACCAGCTTGCGCGCTGCGTCGAGAATGGAGTCTTCCTGCGGCACGGAGGCTTTTTCCAAAATCGGATTATAGGGCACCGGCGTATCGGCTGCGCCCAGACGCACGATCGGCGCATCGAGAAAATCAAAAACATCACTCTCGGCAATCATCGCGGAAATTTCCGCGCCAATGCCCATGGTCTTGACGCCCTCATAGACAATCATCAGCCGGTGGGTTTTTTCAACACTTTTGGCAATGGTGGCAAAATCAATCGGGCGGATGCAGCGCAGGTCGATGACCTCGGCAGAAATCCCTTCCGCCGCCAATTTTTCCGCTGCCGCCTGCGCTTTCACCGCCATCAGCGAGGTGCCGACAATGGTCACATCGCTGCCTTCGCGCCGCACCGCAGCCGTGCCCAGCGGCACCCGGTAGGGTTCCTCCGGCACAATGCCCTTGGTCTTGTATAGCAATTTATGCTCGAAAATCAGCACCGGATTGGGATCATCAATGGCGGCCAGCAAAAGCCCCTTGGCATCATACGGTGTTGAAGGCTGCACCACTTTCAACCCCGGCACATGGGCAAACCACGCTTCCAGCGATTGCGAATGCTGGGCCGCTGCGCCTGTGCCGGAACCGCCCGGCAAACGCACCACCATCGGCACCGAAGCCTTGCCGCCGAACATGAAATGAATTTTCGCGGCCTGATTGACGATCTGTTCCATCGCCAGCGTGACGAAATCCGAAAATTGAATTTCCAGCACCGGCTTCATGCCGGTCATGGCCGCGCCCACCGCCGCGCCCGCCATGCCAAGTTCAGAAATGGGCGTATCAATCACACGGCTTTCGCCGAATTTATGCACGAGATCACCGGATACGCCGAACGCGCCGCCATAAACGCCGACATCTTCGCCGAACAAAAACACCCGGCTATCGGCGGCCATCGCCTGCGCCAGGGCTTCGCGCACGGCTTCGGAATACGTCAGTTCACGCGGGGCCGCAGGAGTATCGGGCGCACGCTTCACGGCGTTGCTGAGCATCGACATTACTGTTCCGCGTAGACGTTGCGCGTCAGGTCTTCAACGCGGGGATCGGGCGATGTGCGAGCAAATTCGAGCGCCTCGTTGATCGTGGCGCTGGCCGCTTCTTCGATGGCACTCAAGGCCGCCTCGCTGAAGCGTTCATGCGCCAGCAATTCCTTTTGCAGCACGCGGATCGGGCAGCGCGCTTTCCAATCCTCGATTTCTTCCTTCGTGCGATATAAATTCCGGTCACTTTTGGAATGGCCCTTGATGCGGTAGGTCTTGCATTCAATCAGTGCCGGGCCTTCACCGGCTTTGGCCCGCACAATCGCTTCCTTGACTGTGGCAGCCACCAGCGGCAGATCATTGCCGTCCACCGTCACACCGGGCATGCCATAGCCTTGCGCGCGCGTGGACACATCTGCCACCGCCATCGCGCGCGCCACATCCATCGACATGCCATATTTATTGTTTTCGCAGACGAACAGCACCGGCAATTTCCAGATTGACGCCATGTTCAGCGCTTCATGAAAAGCGCCTTCGTTGGCCGCGCCATCACCAAAGAAAATCACGCAGACGCGGTCCTGCTTCTGCATCTTGATGCTCATCCCGACACCGACCGCAATCGGAAGTCCGCCACCGACAATGCCGTTCGCGCCGAGATTGCCGCCTTCGATATCGGCGATATGCATCGAGCCGCCACGGCCGGCGCAATAGCCGGTTTCCTTGCCGAAAAACTCCGCCATCATGCGCTTCACGTCAGCGCCCTTGGCAATGCAATGGCCATGACCGCGATGGGTGGAGAGAATATAATCTTCGCGCCGCAGGCCCAGTGTCGCGCCCACCGCGCTCGCCTCCTGCCCGATCGACAGATGCATGGTGCCATGCACCAGCCCGCGCATGTAGCTGGCTTCCGCCGCTTCCTCGAACTTGCGGATGAGGTGCATCCGGGTCAGTGCCAGACGCAGGCTTTCATCATCCAGAGCCGCCAGTTCAGGGCGCTGATTCGGGCGTCCGCGATATGCAGTGAGAGAGACCGTTTTGTTCACGACACGACAGATAGGTTGGGTCAGCGCAAAGGGAATGCCAAAAACGCCGACGCTACGGAAGGACGCAAGCGACGCCCCTGAGCTACCGCCCGAACAAGAGCCGCCGCCAAGGGGATGTCTTCCTTACCGCTGCCTGCGCCAGCGAACAACTGCCCTGCCGCAAAAGCAGGCAGGCGTCATTGCCGCATGCGATAGGTATGGAGACGCGTGGTTCATGGCGCGGAACGCGCTGACTGGCAAACAGTGGGGCGCGGCACACGCCATGCTGCCGCACACCAGATGATCTCCGGATGCCGTCACGGGCCTGCCTGGCCCGGATGACGGCGAGCCCGCTGCTGCCGGGCCAGAGCCACGGCTTCTTCCAAGACACCCGCGTCGCCGATATGATTCATCAAGATCAAGATCAGCCGGGCATTCAGCGCATGGCTTTCTTCCTCGCTCAGCCCATCATGCGCAGCAATAAGGCCGGCGTACGTCTCGTCCGGTTTGGTCAGGTTGGGGGTGATGACGAGCATGGCTCACTCCTTGTCTTAATCCTTGGATTGATCCGTTCCAATGATGCGCGTCAGCGCTGCGGTGATGGCCGCCTCGTCGTAATCGGTCCAGCGTGCGGCAACATGCTGGTCCGGGCGGATGAGATAAACCGCGCTGGCCGCCGCGCCGAGATAACGCTGGCGTAGCGCGTCGCTTGCGGTGAGAGCCAGCCGCGGCACGCTGATTCCGCAGGCAGCGTGGGCCGCCGGCGCTTCCGCATTGATGGTCAGGAGCGAGAAGCCGGCGCCGAGACGGCGCAGGAGCCAGCCATCCGGCGTCGGTGCGTCGGGACAGGCGCTGCCGGGCCGGGACCGGGCGGGCATACCATCCCCATCCGGGCCATTGAGCGCCGATCCATCATAGGTGCAGGGCACTGACAGGCGGCCTGAATTCACGATCGTCCGGGCAAAAGGCAGTGTTTGGGCAAGCGTCAGCACCGCATTGCGGAACAGCTTCGACACCGCCGATTTCGGTGTGATGAAATCTGTGGCGCGGGTGGAATTCAGGATATTCTCATCGGCGGCATGGACACGCTCCTGATCATAGCTGTCCAGCAGCGCATCAGGGGCTAGCCCCTCCAGCACCAGCGCGAGCTTCCAGCCCAGATTGTCGATGTCCTGAATGCCGGAATTGGCACCCCGCGCGCCAAAGGGTGACACCTGATGGGCGGCATCCCCGGCGAAGATCACACGGCCGTGGCGGAAGCGGTCCATGCGCCGGCACTGGAAGGTGTAGATCGAGGTCCAGACCAGTTCATAGTCCACATTCGGTCCCAGCATGGCATCGACGCGGGCCCGGACAGACGCCGGCTCCAATTCCTTCTTGCGGTCGATGTCCCAGCCGAGCTGGAAGTCGATGCGCCAGACATCATCGGGCTGCTTGTGCAAAAGCGCGCTGTCGCCCGACTTGAAATGAGGCTCGAACCAGAACCAGCGTTCGGTCGGAAAATCGGCTTTCATCTTCACGTCAGCGATCAGGAAGTTGTCCTCGAAGACCCGTCCCCTGAAATTCAGCCCCATCATGTCGCGCACGGGGCTGCGCGCCCCGTCACAGGCGATCAGCCAGTCCGCATGCAGATGATAGGGCCCATCCGGTGTCATGACGCCCAGCACGACATGATCACCGGCTGGCGTCACGCCATCCACCCGGTTCCTGCCTCGGATTTCGATGGGAGCACCCGCAGCCTGCGCCGCAACGATAGCCCCATGCAGGTAAGTCTCGAAATAGGGCTGTTGCAGGTTGATGAACGCCGGAAAGGCATGGCCGCCTTCCGGCAGGAGATCGAACGCGTACAGCAGCCGGTCATCGTGAAAAACCTTGCCGACATTCCAGACAACGCCCTTGTCCATCATGGCGCTGGCAGCACCCAGCCGGTCACAGATTTCCAGCGTGCGCTTGGCAAAGCACAAGGCGCGGCTGCCCTGTCCCGCGCCCTCGTGATCATCCAGCACCAGCACGGATATGCCCCTGCGCCCAAGGTCGAGCGCCATGGCCAGCCCGACCGGCCCGCCGCCAACAATCACCACCGTGTGCCGCACCGGTGCGGGCGCCGACTGATCGGGGGACTTCCCATAAGGGTAGAGGCGGACCGCAAGCGGATACCGCTCCGGCACACGCTCCTCTTGCAAGGCGCCCGTCATGGTGTGCCCTCAGCCCTGTAACGCCGCCCACATCTCGAGATCACGCGCTGCGGTCCAGATACGGGGGTGATGAATACCGCGCGCCTCATCATAGGCACGGCTGACATTGAACGGCAGGCAATGCTCGTAAATCGCATAATCCTTGAATTTGGAATCACACGCGGCACGGCAGGCATCCCACGCCTCCTTGAGGCTGCCATTGCGGGCAGCGACACGCGCCACGGGCCTGTAGGTTGACTGAATGAAATCCTTGGTCCGGTCCAGCGCGCCATTGACGGCAGCCTGCCCCACCACCGCATCGCCCCGGCCCGGCGCAATGGCATCCAGATCATAGGCACGGACCGCCTCGAGCGTCGGGCCCCATTCGGCAAAATACCCGTCGCCGCAGTAACAGGCGGAATGCGCCTCGACGATATCGCCGGTGAACATCACGTTCTGGTCCGGCACATGGATCACCGCATCCCCCGCCGTATGCGCGCGGCCAAGCTGGCGGATATCCACCCGGCGCTTGCCAAGGAAAACGCTCATCGCGCCGGTAAAGCTGGTCGTCGGCCATGTCAGCCCCGGAATCGACTCATGCCCCTGGAACAGGCGCGGAAAACGCTGGAACTCACTGTCCCAGTCCTCCTGCCCGCGCTCTGCCACCATGGCGCGGGCGGCATCCGACATGATGATCTGCCCCGCACCAAAAGCCGACGCCCCAAGCACCCGGACGGCATGATAATGGGTCAGCACCACATGGGAGACCGGCTTGTCGGTGACCGTGCGGATGCAATCAATCACCTTCTGCGCCAGACGCGGGGTCGCCTGCGCCTCGATCACCATCACCGAGTCATCGCCGATGATGACACCGGAATTCGGATCACCTTCAGCGGTAAAGGCATAAAGCCCGGCGCCGATTTCGGTGAAGCTGATCGCCTTTTCGGTCAGATCGCCCTGTGATGCAAAAGCCTTCGCCATCGTGTCTCCTCAAAAGGGCGTGGGATAAAATGGCGCGCGCACGAAGCCCCATCCGTTCACTTGATCCCCGGTGTGCCATCAAATTTCTTGGCGAGCGATTCCCAGCAGTCGATATAATCCTCCTGCAAATGGCCGGCCTGCGCGGCAAAGGGTGTCAGATGCTGCGGAAAGCGCGTCTCGAACATGAAGGACATGGTCTCGGTCAATTTTTCCGGTGCCAGTTTGGCATTGGAAGCCCCTTCAAACGCCGTCTTGTCCGGCCCATGCGGCAGCATGCAGTTGTGCAGGGACATGCCGCCGGGCACAAACCCCTTCGGCTTGGCATCATAAATCCCATAGATATTGCCCATCAGCTCCGACATCACATTCTTGTGGTACCAGGGCGGACGGAATGTGTTTTCCGCCACCATCCACCGTTCCCGGAACAGCACGAAATCGATATTGGCCGTGCCCTCGATCCCTGATGGCGCGGTGAGAACCGTGAAGATCGACGGATCGGGATGATCGAACAGGATAGCGCCGACCGGGCAATAGGTGCGCAGGTCATATTTGCAGGGGGCATAATTGCCATGCCACGCCACCACATCCAGCGGGCTGTGGCCGATCCGCGTCTCATGGAACTGGCCACACCATTTCACGGTCACGGCCGAGGGCGTCTCCCGGTCCTCGAAGGCGGCCACCGGCGTCTTGAAATCACGGGGATTGGCCATGCAGTTGGCGCCAATCGGGCCACGGCCCGGCAAGGTGAACTTCTGCCCGTAATTCTCGCAGACAAAACCGCGCGCCGGTCCCTCCAGCACCTCGACCCGGTAGACCAGCCCGCGTGGCAGTATGGCGATCTCCTTCGGTTCGATGTCGATGATGCCAAGCTCTGTGCAAAAGCGCAGGCGGCCTTCCTGCGGCACCACCAGCAATTCACCGTCGGCGGAGAAAAAATACTCGTCCCTCATGGATTGTGTGACGAGATAGACATGGGCCGCCATGCCTGTCTGGGTATTCACATCGCCGGCTGTTGTCATCGTGCGCATGCCTGTCAGCCATGTCAGCGGCTCCTGAGGCACAGCCAACGGGTCCCAGCGATACTGGCCGAGGCTGATGATATCGGGATCAATGCACGGCGCTGATTGCCAGTGCGGCAGAGCCGTTTTCTGGAAGCGGTGCGTGTGCTTGACCGAGGGCCGGATGCGGTAGCACCACGTCCTTTCATTCTTATGGCTGGGCGCCGTAAACGCCGTGCCGGAAAGCTGTTCGCCGTACAGCCCGTAATTGCATTTCTGCGGGCTGTTCATGCCCTGCGGCAGGGCATCCGGCAGCGCTTCGGTCTCGAAGTCATTGCCGAAGCCGGGCATATAGCCATCATGCGGGCCACGGCCTGCAACGGCACGGGTCATTCCGGCAGGAAGAGCATGACTGTTCACAGTGTCCTCCAATACGATCAGATGTGTAGCCGCGCAGCCAAGCCGGTCACAGGCTGAAAAACCGGCCGGACCGCCGGAATATCCGCAGAAGCATCCTGAAACAAAATGGCATTCCATAGAGGCGGCGGCAACAGC
>JBOFCU010000179.1:0-3038 GCA_051646285.1 Beijerinckiaceae bacterium | reverse complement strand
GGCTTGTTGTTGGCGAGAAAAAATACCAGCAGAGGCCCCATTTCGAGCGCCAGCTTGAGGAGCGGATTTTCTTTGTCTTTGGCGGGAGTGATTTGATTGTTGGACATGGTCAGTTCGCTGTGTCCTCAAGGCCTGCAATGGCGCGGGCAAAATCCCGTGCGGTAAAAGGTTCAAGGTCTTCGACCTTTTCGCCGACGCCGATGAAATGCACGGGCATTTTGAATTTCGCGGCGATGGCGACGAGAATGCCGCCGCGTGCGGTGCCGTCGAGCTTGGTCATGACAATGCCGGTGACGCCGGCCACCTTGGTAAACAATTCGACCTGTTGCAAGGCATTCTGGCCCACGGTGGCATCGAGCACCAGCAGCACAGCGTGCGGGGCGGTTTCATCCGCCTTTTTGATCACGCGGACAATTTTTGCCAGCTCATCCATCAGCGCCGTCTTGTTCTGCAGGCGGCCTGCGGTGTCGATCAGCAGAATATCAGAATTTTCAGCGCGCGCTGATTCAATCGCGTCATAAACGAGGCCCGATGCGTCCGACCCTTGCGGGCGGGTGATGACGGCTGAACCCGTGCGCTCGCCCCAGATTTTCAATTGTTCGATGGCGGCGGCACGGAACGTGTCACCGGCGGCGAGCATCACGCGCTTGCCGTCATGGGTGAGTTTTTGCGCGAGCTTGCCGATGGTGGTGGTCTTGCCGGCACCATTGACGCCGATCATCAAAATCACGAACGGCTTTTTGGCTGAATCGATCACAAGCGGTTTTGCGACGGGTGCGAGGGTCGCCTCGACCTCGCTGGCGAGAATGGCGCGCACGGCGTCGGCGGACAAATCCTTGCCGAACCGGCCGGAACCGATCGCATCGGTGATCCGGCTGGCCGTCTGCGTCCCAAGGTCGGCCTGTATCAGAATATCCTCGAAGTCATCGAGCGTCTGGGCATCGAGTTTTTTCTTGGTGAAAAGATCGGTGATGCCGGTGGACAGCGAGGAGGAGGAGCGGGCCAGCCCGGTTTTCAGCCGCTGCCACCATGACAGTTTCGGCGTTTCAGCCGGTGTTTCGACAGGCCGTGTGGCTGCATCAACAAACAGCGGACGGGCGGGGGCGGCCATCTCCGGTGCGGCCATCTCCGGGGCGGCAGGGGCGGCCAGAGGCGCTGCGGGCGCCGGGGCCATGGGCGGGGCAGACGGCTGAACAGGGATCATGCCGCTCAGCACACCGCCAAGCCCCGCCGCTTCCGCGCCTGCGTTGGCTGAGCTGGTGGCAGCGATGATGGCGGACTGCATCTCGGCAGGTGTCGCGGCTTCAGGCTCTGCGCCGCTTGATTCTGCCTCCGCTGGTGTGGAGTCCGCCGGCTGGTCTGCCACCGGCGCTTGCGGGACAGGCACCGGCGCGGATGGCGCGGCTTTCGGCTCGATGCCCAGCGCCCGCTGCCACCATGACGGCTTCTTGCCCGTGGTCGTGTTCTCGTCTGCCATCGCCGTCCGATCCTGCCGCTGCCAGGCAGGGCCTGACCGCGCTTGCGAAAGTGGAAGAACCCCGATAGCCCGAACCGCATGACGCCGGAAGAGCTTAACCGCCGCATTCTCCATCGGGACGCTTCCGTGCTCGTGCTGAACAAGCCGGCGGGGGTGCCGGTTCATGCCGGACCCAAGGGCGGGCGCACGCTGACGGATGATCTCGATGCCCTGCGCTACGGGCTGAAATGGCGGCCGGAGATGGCGCACCGGCTGGATCGGGACACGTCGGGCTGCCTTGTCATGGGCCGCCATCCCCGCGCGGTGCGCGATCTGAACGGGCTGTTCAAGGACGGCCGTGTCGGCAAGTCCTACTGGGCCATCGTTGAAGGCATCCCGGCTCAGCAGGAAGGCCGCATCGACATGGCGCTGGCGCGCAAGTCACCAGAGCGGGGCTGGTGGATGAAGCCTGATCCGGCTGGCCTGCCGTCGCAGACCGATTACCGCGTGCTTGGCAGCCATGATGGGCTGGCCTGGCTGGAGCTGTCGCCGCTGACAGGCCGCACCCACCAGTTGCGGGTTCATTGCGCCGCATCTGGCTGGCCGATCCTCGGCGATGCCGTTTATGGCCATGCAGAGCGTTTCACCGGGCTGCCGCTGCATCTGCATGCGCGGGCCGTGATCATCCCGTTTCACCCCCACAAGCCGCCGCTCCATGTCAAAGCGCCGCCGCCGCCCCATATGGAAGAGCGGCTGCGCCTGTGTGGCTGGACTGCCGAGGCTGCCGCCCCGGTGCAGATGGAATAGGTGTGCCTGTGTTGAATGCTTTCACGCCGCCCATGCGCACTGTGCTGACGCCGCGCGAACGCGCCCGGAATGTCACGGCGGTGCTGGGGCCAACCAACACCGGCAAGACCCATCTGGCGATTGAGCGGATGCTGGGCCATGACAGCGGCATGATCGGCCTGCCGCTGCGGCTGCTGGCGCGCGAGGTCTATCAACGGGTCGTGGAGAAGGCCGGCGTGCAAGCCGTCGCGCTGATCACGGGTGAGGAAAAAATCAAGCCGCCCGGCGCGCGCTACTGGGTGTGCACGGTCGAGGCGATGCCGCGTGATCTTGATGTGTCGTTCGTGGCCATTGATGAAATTCAGCTCGCGGCCAATTTTGACCGCGGTCACGTCTTTACCGACCGGCTGCTGAACCGGCGCGGGCGCGGCGAGACATTGCTGATCGGCGCGGCGACGATGAAGCCGGTGGTCGAAAATCTTCTGCCCGGCGTGCATGTGGTGTCGCGGCCGCGCCTGTCGCAGCTGACATTTGCGGGGGAGAAAAAAATCACCCGCCTGCCGCCGCGTTCAGTCATCGTCGCATTTTCGGTTGAGAATGTTTATGAAATCGCCGAGCTGATCCGCCGTCAGCGCGGCGGTGCGGCGGTGGTGCTGGGTGCGCTCAGCCCACGCACGCGCAATGCGCAGGTGGACTTGTTTCAATCCGGTGATGTTGATTATCTGGTCGCCACCGATGCCATCGGCATGGGCCTCAATCTGGATGTTGATCATGTCGCCTTTTCGTCGGACCGGAA
>JBOFCU010000176.1:0-2787 GCA_051646285.1 Beijerinckiaceae bacterium | reverse complement strand
GAAAGCCATGCGACAGGCCGGTCAATCAGGCCCATCTCAAGCAAGGCGCCATTGAGCACGCCAAAGCGGCTGTTGAAAATCCACGCCCAGATGAAGGCGGAGACAGTTGCGGGCAACACCCACGGAATCAGCGTCGCTGTCCGCATCACCGCGCGGCCACGGAATGTCTGGTTGAGCACCAGCGCCCAGGCCAAGGACAGCACGATGGTGAACAGGGTCGCCAGACTGACGAACACGAAGGTCGTTGCAAAAGACCCCATGATTTGTGGACTGGCCCAAATTGCCCGGAAATTGCTCAGTCCGACAAAAACAGGTTCCGGCGTTTGCAGATCGTAACGGGTGAACGCCAAGCCAAGAGCGGAGAGGAAGGGTCCGAGGATCACGGCGATGAACGCCAGCAGCGCAGGGGTCAGAAACAGCCAGCCCATCCGGCGCTGCACGGCGGAAAGCCCGCCGCGCACGCCATGCTGCGAATGACGCAATGCGTCCTTCGCAGGTTGGGCCGTTATGCCTCTGGTCTGCACTGACTCCGATGTCACGGCCGTCAGCCGCGCTTGGCCATTGAGGCTTCCAGCCTCGGTTTCATGTCGCGCATGGCCGTCGCTACCGATTTTTGTCCCAGCAGTGCGGCCTGCGTTTCCTCGCTGACGATGGCGCTGAGCTCCGGTGCGTTCGACCAGACGCCGAGTTCATGCAGCCGCACCTCGCCGGTCGCCTTGCCCCAGGCAACGAAATACGGATCGTTCGCGATGGCTGGCGTGGCCCGCGCCGAACGCGTCACCGGCAGGGCGGAGAGGGCGGGCGGGAAGGTGGCCTGCACCTTGTCCGAGATCAGATATTGCGCCCATTTGGCTGTCGCCGCATCGCGTGCGGCATCGCCGGTCCGGAAGAACAACACGAGGTTGCCCCAGGCCATCGCGATCGGCTTCATGTCGGCGCGCAGCACGGGAATGGTCATCGGCGCCAGGACCTGATCGAAGGCTTCGCCACGGCCGGAAAATGTCCGTGCGAACGTGCGCGCTTGCGGCGCGTCGATGTAGAATGCGGCAGCCCCCTGCCCAAACAGGCGGCGGGAATCCGGCCGGTCAATTTCCGGTGCAATGAGCCTGTCCTTCATCAGCCCGGCCATAAACTCGAAGGCCTGTGCGGTTTCAGCGCTGTCGCTGACCACTTTGCCATCGTCCTGAATGAGCCTTCCCCCATGCGCCCAGACCCAGATCAGCACATCAAGCGGAATTGAATTCGGATTTTTGGTCGCCATCGCCAGCGGCACTGAATTCGGCACCTTGTCGCGCACCGCCACAAGCGCTGTGCGCAGTTCCGCCAGCGTCGCCGGAATTTTGTCGATCCCCGCCTTTTGCAGCACCTCGCGGTTGGCGATCATGCCGATGCTGCCGGTGGCCAGCGGCAGCGCGAGCTGCTTGCCGCCAAGGCGGCCGACAGCGAGGACGTTGCCATCGATGGCCGCTTCAAGCGCCGCCTTGCCCACAACCTCATTCAGATCCATCAGCTCCGGCACAGCCTGGAATGACGGCAGCCAGCGCTCTGAAATCTGCGCGCTGGTCGGCAGGCTTTTGGACCTTTGCCGCAGCATGATGTTTCGCTGCATGTCGCCCCAGGCTGAGCCGATCACCTGCATCGGCGTGCCCGATTCAGCGGCAAAGTCATCGCCGAGTTTTTGCACCAGCGCCTTGTTGGCTTCTTCCGCGAAGGAGAAGCTCATGAAGGACAGCCCGGCGCCTTGAGCCTTGACTTTACTTGCGGCCAGCATTGCGCCAGCGCCAAGGCCGGCGGCGACGGCCCGTCGTGTGAGATGAGTCATGGTCTTTTCCTCTCCTGTTGGCCGGATTTACGCCGGCTCGATTGCCCGTTCCGTGTCGTTACACCACCCCGCCATCGACGATGAAGGTCTGTCCCGCGCACCGCCGTGACTCGGACGATGCAAGCCACAGGGCGAGTCGCGCGACATCCGCCGCGTCGAGATGTTCCTTGATGCACTGCCGTTCGAGATAGCGCGCGAATTTCGCCGGGTCGTCTGCATGCGCGCGTGCTATCTGCTTCTCTGTCCAGATCATCCCCGGCGCGATGGCGTTGACCCTTATGCCCATCGGCCCCAATTCGCGCGCCAATGACTTTGTCAGTCCCATGATGGCGGATTTCGCCGTTGTATAGGCGATCAATCCTGCCGCTCCCATCATCCATGAAATCGAACCGAGATTGATGATGGCACCGCCGCCGGCCTGCGCCATTTCGGGCGCAACCGCCTGTGCCGCGAAAAATTGGTGGCGCACATTGACGGCAAACCGGTCATCCCAGTAATCCGGCGTCACCTGATCCCAGGGCAAGCGCGCATCATCCCCGGCATTGTTGATCAGCGCGCGGACCGGGCCGAGGTGTCCAGCAATGTCATCAATCCCGCGGCGCAGCGCTCCGACATCGCGCAGGTCGCAGACCAGTGTCTCGATCCTGTTGCCTGTCGTCGCTTGAATGGTGTCAGCCGTTCTTTCCAGTGCCGCCGCATTCACATCCATCGCAGCGACACGCGCATTCTGTGCGGCGAAATGCAGCGCAATACTCGCGCCAATGCCGGAGCCGCCACCGGTGATCAGCACGGGCATGTTCGCCAGGTCGGGATAGCGCGCACCGGACATGGCGGAGTCGGGCAGGCCGCTCATGCCGCCCCCCGGACCGGCTGCGCCGCGCTCAGCCGGTTGCCTGTGTTATCGAAGACATGCAGGCTGGCCGGGTCTATCGTGATGCCGACAGCCGCACCGTTTGCCAATTCAT
>JBOFCU010000169.1:0-3274 GCA_051646285.1 Beijerinckiaceae bacterium | reverse complement strand
CCTGATGTGATGAACCGGATCGAGGCCTGCAAAAAGCCGGTGGTTGTTGCCTGGCATGGTACGGCCCTCGGTGGCGGCTGCGAACTGGGCTTGGCAGCCCACGCCCGCGTCATTGCCCAGGATGGCAAGGTGGGCCTGCCGGAAGTGAAACTGGGTTTAATTCCCGGTGCTGGCGGTACGCAGCGCCTGCCACGGGTTATCGGCACGGCCGCTGCCATTGATTTGATCACCAGCGGCCGGATGGTGAGTGCAAAGGAAGCGCTCAGCATCGGGCTTGTTGATGAAATCGCGGCTGGCGATGTGCGTGCTGCTGCCATAGCCAAGGCACGCGCTCTGGCTGGACAGCCCGTGCGGCGCAGCGGCACATTGCGGCCTGCCGGCGAAGATGACAATGCAGCGCAGGAGCAGGAAAAGGCCGCGCTGAAAAAAGCCCGCGGCCAAACCGCGCCGGGCGAAGCCATCCGCCTGATCAAGCAGGCCGCAACGACCGACATTCAAAATGGCATGACCGAGGAGCGCCGCACATTTCTGGCCTTGATGGCTGGCGAACAGTCGCGTGCGCTCCGTCACGTGTTTTTTGCCGAACGTGAGGTGGCCAAAGTGCCGGGCCTTGCCGGCGTGCAAGCCCGCCCCGTGCAATCCGTCGGTGTCATCGGTGCTGGCACAATGGGTGCCGGCATTGCTGTGGCTTTTATGGATGCAGGCTATGCGGTCACGATTATCGAAACATCCGCGGAAGCGCTGGCAAAGGGGCAGGAGCGGATTACCGGCCTGTATGCCCGCTCGGTCAAATCAGGGCGCATGACGCCGGAAGCGATGGCGGCGCGGCTCGCGCAAGCGCGGTTTGAAACACAGCGCGAAACACTCGCCGACACCGATCTCGTGATCGAAGCGGTGTTCGAGGATATGGCTGTCAAAATTGATCTGCTGACGCATCTGGAAAAAATTGTCCGCCCTGATTGCATCCTCGCCACCAACACGAGCTATCTCGACATCAATGCCATGGCCGACAGCCTCAAACAGCCGGGCAATCTTGTCGGGCTGCATTTTTTCTCGCCGGCCAATATCATGCGGCTGCTGGAAATTGTGCGCGCTGCCAAAACAGCACCCGAGGTGCTGGCGACGGCTGTGGCGGTGGGCAAGAAGCTGGGCAAGATTTCCGTGGTATCCGGCGTTTGCGATGGTTTTATCGGCAACCGCATTCTCGCCAAATATCGCGCCCAGTGCGAATTTATGCTGGAAGAAGGAGCGCTGCCACAGGATATTGATGCAGCACTCGAACAGTATGGCTTCGCGATGGGGCCATTTGCCGTGCAGGATCTGGCCGGTCTTGATATTGCATGGGCACGCCGCAAGCGGCTGGCGCCAACCCGCTCCAAGGACGAGCGCTATGTGCCGCTCGCAGATATGCTGTGCGAACAGGGCCGCTTCGGCCAGAAAACCGCGGCCGGCTGGTACCGCTACGACGGTGGCAAGCGCGTGATTGATCCCACGACCGATGCAATGGTGCGGGCCCACCAAAAGGCATGCGGCAGACCGCAGCGCGCGTTCAGCGCTGATGAAATTGTCGGCCGCGCGCTGGCGGTGATGGCGAATGAAGGCGCCAGAATTGTTGAGGAAGGCATCGCGGCCCGCCCGCTTGATGTCGATATTGTGCTGATCAACGGGTATGGTTACCCGGCTTACAAGGGTGGACCCATGTTTGCAGCCAATGAAAAAGGCTGGCCCACAATTGAAGCGCAATTGTCTGCATTGGCGCAGGCCGACGGTGAGGCCTTTGCCCCGTCTGACCTGATCAAGCGCCTTGCGCGTGGCGAAACGGCCATGGCGCAATTGAATACAGGCCAAAAATAAAAGGCGCGCCGCCTATTTCTTGGCCATCAGCCAGTCATGCGCCGGATCATTGTGGAATTTCCACACCCGCTTTGGTCCGGCCATCACGTTGAGATAATAAAGATCATAGCCATGCGGTGCGCTGACGGGATGATAGCCGCGTGGCACAAGCACCACATCACGATCCTGCACCGCCATGGTTTCGTCGAGTGTGCGGTCATCGGTATAGACGCGTTGAAAACCGAAACCCTGTGGCGGATTCAGACGGTGATAATAGGTTTCTTCCAGCGCACTTTCTTCCGGCAGGGCATCCCGGTCATGCTTGTGCGGCGGATAGCTTGACCAGTTCCCGCCGGGTGTAATCACTTCCACAACAAGCAGACTTTCCGCCACAGCCGTCTCTGGTAAAATATTGCGCACATGACGCGTGTTGGAGCCGGTGCCGCGCGTTTCCATGCCGACATCGGCAGGCGCAATCACGCGGGCCGGAAATGTCCCGGTGCCAGGCGCAGCGCAAATGGCCAATTCCACCGGCGTTTCTGCTTTCACTGTGTATGTGGCATGGGCCGGCACATAAACCGACCAGGGCGCACCCTCGAATGGATTACTGCGAGCGCCGAGAACGCCAAAATCCATATCCCCGACAGAAATTCGCGCCCGGCCTGCCACGAGCACAAGACAGATTTCATTTTGGCCTGAGGCGGAGGCATGCTTTTCCCCCGCCTGCAAATCGACAACGGAAAATCCCACATAGGTCCACCCCGCTGATTGCGGCGTAATGGCATGAACAGGATTTTGACTGGCGGGATGAACAAGCAATTTTGACATGTCTGGCCTCACACCATCAGGCCCGTGCTTTTCAGCACATTCACCAGATGGGCATATCCCTTTTTCGCATACACGAGGGGATTGGCCTTTTTCGGGTCCTGTTCCGCCTCGATCACCACCCAGCCGGAATAGCCGGGCAATTCTTGAAAAACGCGGGCATAATCAATCATGCCATCACCGGGCACAGTATAAACGCCATTGATAACCGCTGTGAGAAAACTCCAGTTCTCACGCGCCGCCTGCTGCATGATGTTTTCACGCACATCCTTGGTATGCACATGGCTGATGCGCTGGCGGTAAAGCCGCGCCAGTGCAGCCGGATCGGCCCCGCCCCATGTGGCATGGCCGGTATCGAGCAAAAGATGCACAGCCTCGCCCGTGTTGGCCATAAGCGCATCAATATCCGCGGCTGACTGCACGACTGTGCCCATGTGATGATGATAAACCAGCTGCACGCCTTCAGCCCGCGTGCGCTCTGCTACGCGTGTCATGCGCTTGCCAAAATCAGCCCACTGCCCGGCGGCCAGCATGGGCCGCTGCGACAATGGCTTTGTGACATCACCGTGAATGGCGTTGGATGTTTCGGCAAACACCAGCACGGTTGATCCCATGG
>JBOFCU010000157.1:0-2914 GCA_051646285.1 Beijerinckiaceae bacterium | reverse complement strand
CGGTGCAGGCCGATTCAGCCGCAGCCAGAATATCGCCTGCACTGCCGGCGCGGCTATGGGCATGCGCGCAGCCATGGTGCAACGGAGAGGGAGGATGATCAGGCCCGGTCATGCCGTTTATCTAGCACTCCGGTTGCGATTTCACGACCCCTGCCCGGCGCTTTTTCTGAAGCGGTAGACGCAGCTGCGCTTGATCTCCGCATCCTCCAGATCACGCGTCACAGGCACGCGATACTCGGCCACCTGCACCAGCAGCGGGCGCGGCAGATAGGACCGGCCAGGATCGCCGACCAGCACAATGCGGCCAGCCTCCGCCATGGGCGTGAGCCACGCGCCGACAGCTGCCGCCATATCGCGCTCATAAAAGACATCGCCAGCAAGGATAACATCGGCATCAACAGGCTGACCAAGACAATCACCCGAAAAACCGGTAACAGTCACGCCATTCAACAATGCGTTGAGTTGAATGGCCTCCTGCGCAAAGGGGTCAATTTCACTGGCCGTGGCCGCAGCAGCGCCAGCCTTCATCGCGGCAATGGCGACGAGGCCCGAGCCGGATGCAAAATCGAAGATTCGCTTGCCGCGCACAATCCCGGGATGATCGAGAATATAGCGGGCCAGTGCCTGCCCGCCGGCCCATGCAAAGGCCCAGAAAGGCGGCGGCAGGCCGATACGGCCCAAATCCTCTTCTGTTTGCAGCCACAGCGGCGTGACTTCATCGGCAACATACAGTTGAATTTCCGGTGCATGCGGCACCGGCAAGGCACGGGTATGCGCCGCAATAAATTGTTTTTTGTCAGCGATAACGGTCACGGCCAATCAGAACCGGATGACGAGTTTGCCGACCGCCTCACGGCGCGCCAGCACACCCAGCGCCTCGGCAATTTGCTCAGGCGCAAAGACCTGCCCGATGTGGGCACGCAAAAGGCCTTGCGCCGCCCAGTCCAGCAACTGCTCCAAATTCTGCTGATGCGCCAGCGGTTCCTTCTCTGCAAATGCGCCCCAGAACACACCGCGAATATCGCACCCCTTGAGTAACGTCAGGTTCAGGGGAATTTTGGGTATCTCTCCCGCCGCAAAACCGATGACGAGATAGCGCCCCTTCCAAGCCATCGCCCGCACAGCCGGTTCTGCAAATGAACCGCCGACAGGATCATACATGACATCCACACCGGCCCCATGGGTGAGGGATTTCAGTGCCGCCGGAAAATTTTCGGTTTCGTAATTCAGAACATCTGTCGCGCCATGCGCTTTGGCGAGTGCCAGCTTGTCATCGGAAGACGCGCACGCAATAACACGCGCACCCATCAGCGCTCCGATTTCAACGGCGGATAATCCCGTGCCGCCAGCCGCGCCCAGCACGCACAGGGTTTCACCCCGCTGCAATTCGCCGCGCTGTTTCAACGCATGCAGCGAAGTGCCATAAGTGACAAACAGGCCTGCCGCAGATTCATCGGAAAGGCCAGCAGGCACTTTGACAATTTTCTCCTGCGGCGCACACAGCACTTCCCGGCAGGCCCCCCAGCCGAGAAATCCGGCAACACGGTCCCCGGCCTGAAAGCGTGTGACGCCCTCGCCAACATTCATCACCGTGCCGGCAAATTCTGCGCCGGGAGAAAACGGAAATTCCGGCTTGAACTGATATTTGCCCTGAATGATCAGCGTATCAAAGAAATTCAGCGCTGCGGCATGAACCCTGATTTTCACGTCACCCGCCCGCGCAACGGGCTCCGCAATATCCGCAATCACGAGTGACTCTGGCGGACCAGATTGCTGGCAAAGGATGGCTTTCATCAGACGGCGCTCGTGAAGGAAAAGGGCAGGGCAGAGTGAAGCCGTCTTGTAGGCACACTCGGCCGATCCCTGCCAGACCCGAAATCCCGCCAAAAGATAAAAACGGCGGCTCCGGAGAGCCGCCGCTGGTGTTGCCCAGGCTGCATAAACAGAGCCCATGCAGTCTGGGCAGGAGCCCGCCGTCAGTCTGGCACAGATACGCCAGACAGCCCACGGCCCGTCGCCCCAAATCTTAGCCGAACAGACGCAACACGGCCTGATCTGACTGCGATGCCAGGGACAAAGCGGTCGTGGACATCTGCTGGCGCGTGTTGAGAGTGACCAGCTTCGCGCCTTCTTCGTTGGAATCCGCCAGCACCAGACCGTCTGCGCCATTGTTCAGCGTATCAATCATGGAGCGGGTAAAATCCTGCCGGTTTTTCACGATCGCCAGATTCGAACCGAATGTGGAAGCCTGCGCCCGCAAGGTGCTGGTCGCTGTATCCAGATCGGCCACCGCCGCATTGATGTCCGCATCCGCTGCCCAGGCGTTGGCGGCAGCATCAATGCCAAGGCCGGCAGAATCATAAGTCACGCCGGTGACCGCCAGCGACGAGGTCGAGTCTTCATTGAAGTTGACGGTCAGGCTGTCGCCATCCAGCAGGTTCGTGCCGTTGAAACCGGCGTCCGCCGACAATTCATCAATTTGCGTCTGCACTTCGGCGAATTGTGTCGCCAGCGTTGCACGCGTGTTCACATCCGCCGTTTGCAGGGCTTGCCGGGCAAGGCCCTTGGCCTGCTCCACCAGTTTGGTGATACCCTTGATGCCCGTATCGGCGGCCTCAATGGTTTTCACGCCAAGCCCAATCGAATCCATCAGGCTGGACAGATCGCTGGCGCGATTGTTGAGACCGGCGGCGGTAAAAAAGCTGGCGGGATTATCGAGCGCACTGTTGACCTTCTTGCCGGTCGCGAGCTTGAGCTGCTGTTCGGACTGCATCATCTGCGTGCTCTGGAGAGCAGAAAGAGCCTGACGAACGCCTGCTGAGAGAGAGATAGCCATGGGACACCTGTACTGGGTTTACACACCGCCGTTATTCGGTCGGCACACTAAACCTAGGATCATTGTCTCTATAGCTGT
>JBOFCU010000138.1:0-1740 GCA_051646285.1 Beijerinckiaceae bacterium | reverse complement strand
TGCATTGGGCCACGACGCGCCGCCCGCAGCCGCAGCAGTTGAAGATTCTCTCCATCGATCATCGCATGCCGCTGATCGAACTGGCGCAGAAGCACAAGGCCCCGGAAGCGCGCATCGCGCAGTTCAAGCGCCTTGTGGTGGATGCCGCCGCGCAGGTTGCTGCAGGCCGCGAAGGGTTTGGCATGTTTCTCGATGGCGGGCATGGCCGCGAGGCGCTGTTTGCGGCGCATGGCAAAAATCTCTGGCTGGCGCGGCCCGTCGATAAACCGCATGCGCGCCCGCTCGATTTTGAACCCGCATCCCTCGGCGCAGCGTTGCGCGAATGGCCGCTGGCGCACACGGTCAAATGCGCACTCTACGCCCACCCGGATGAATCAGAACAATTCTGGGCGCGCATCGACCGCGAACTCATCCGCCTGCACGAGGCCTGCCGCACCCACGGGCTCGAATTGCTGCTGGAGACGCTTGCGTCACCACATGGCCCTGTGGCGGAGGACACCGTCGCGCGCGTCATGACCCGTGTCTATGACCTAGGTGTGCGGCCGGACTGGTGGGTGATCGAGGATCAGCCATCGCCGCAGGCGTGGAAAAAGTGCGGCGATGTGCTGCGCGCGCGCGACGCGCACTGCCGCGGCATCATCACCATCGCCCGCACGCGCGATGGCTTCGGTGCTGTCGCTGCCAACGCAAAATCCGAGCCGCTGGTGCGCGGTTTCTGCGCCGGTCGCTCCATGTGGGGCGATGTGGTCGATGGCTGGTTTGCAGGAACCATCGACGATGCGCAGGCTGTGGCCGCCATCGCCGCCAATTTTCAGGCGGTCTGTGCGGCGTGGGACAGTGCCTGAATCAGCGGTCTGTCACCTGATCGCGGCGCGGCGGGTCAGCGCCGACGCGTGAACAAGTGATTGCTGCGGCGTTGCAGGCGAATGTCACGATTTTTTTCAGGCCGCCCGTGTCGAGCGCGGCAAGTTTCGCCCGGTCGAGCAGCGATTGTTCCGCGAGCCACGCCAGCATCGCTGCCATCGCCGTGTCGCCCGCGCCAACCGTATCGGCGATAATTACCGGCGGCGGACGGTAGCGCGCCTGCCCGTTGCGGCCGAACAGCCGCGCGCCATCATCCCCTTCCGTAAAAAGCACCAGCGACGCGCCAGCGGCGAGCCAGCCCTGCGCCTTGGCCTCAGGCTTCTCACCGGGAAACAGCGCCGCAAAATCCTCGTTGCCGATCTTGATAATATCCGCGAGCGCCGAAAATTCCGCGAAGCGTGCACGCCAGCGCTGAATATCCGGCTCAATGCTCAGCCGCACATTCGGATCATAGGCAATGATGCGCTGTGCCCGGTGCTGCTGCACCAGCGCCAGCAGCGTCGATCCCACCGGCTCCTGCACCAGCGGAAAACAGCCGACATAAAGCGCCGCGCCCGGCGGCAGCCTGGCCGGCAAATCCGCCAGCGTCACATCACAATGGGCCGGGGTCTCGCCATAGAAGGAAAAGGCCGGCGTGCCCTGCGCATTCGTTCCCACCACGGCGAGCGCCGTGGGCCGCGCCGTGCGTTTCACCAGCGTCGCATCGATGCTTTCGGCAGTCAGTGCGCGCGCCAGCCGCTCGCCCATCGCATCGGTGGACAAGGCGCCGAAAAATGCGGTCTTCTGGCCAAGCCGCGCCAGCGCCAGCGCCACATTGAAGGGTGCGCCGCCGGGCCGCGCCGCAAAGGTCACGGCGCTGCCGCGTGCATCCTGCTC
>JBOFCU010000135.1:0-4823 GCA_051646285.1 Beijerinckiaceae bacterium | reverse complement strand
CATTGGCCGCCATGCGCCGCGCCGTTCTGGCTTTGCCGGTGGCTGCTGATTTTGCATTGATTGATGGCCGCGATGTTCCTGCGATACCGTGCGAAGGGCAGGCCATCATTGGCGGCGATGACAGGTCGCTGTCGATCGCGGCGGCGTCCATCGTCGCCAAGGTGATGCGCGACAGGATGATGCTGCGGCTGGACCGCGAATGGCCGGTCTATGGTTTTGCCCGGCATATGGGCTATGGCACGCAGGCCCATCGCGATGCCATCGCAGCCGCAGGGCCTTGCCCGCATCACCGCATGAGCTTCGCGCCGATGAAGAACAGCCATTTCTGAAAAATTATTTTTCGCCGTCTCAATGGTGGCGTGTAGGTGATGGCGAAAACAGGCCGCAAAAAAGCGCACCTCTTACAAAACCGTAAATGAAGTTTCCCGTCGCAGCAGTTTTCTGCGCTGGCACAGCGTCAAATCAGCAGAAAATGGGAACTAGGCAAATTTTGCAGCCCCAAAACGGGACGCAGTTTAATTGATGGCGAAACCGTGTCTTTACCCTACCGCGTGCATAACCCTCATGTTGGTTGCGTACCTGGTAAAGAGTAATGCGTACTTTGCGTACCCGCGCCCCCAGCGCCGCGTCCCGGAAAAGTGTTTTGCGTACCGGGTCGCCTGCGCTGGCGGTGGGAAATAAAGCGGCATTGCCGCTCGATACCATTGTTCTCGGCGATTGCATCGCCGAACTGAACAAGCTCCCGCCTGCGAGTGTGGATCTGGTCTTTGCTGATCCACCCTATAATTTGCAGCTTGAAGGCGCGCTTGTGCGCCCTGATCATTCCACGGTTGATGCCGTGGATGACGACTGGGATAAATTCGCTTCTTTCGAGACCTATGACAATTTCACGCGCGCCTGGCTCTCGGCGTGCCGCCGGGTGATGAAGCCGGATGCGACATTGTTTGTCATTGGCTCCTATCACAATATTTTCCGCGTCGGCACGATTTTGCAGGATCTCGGATTCTGGATGTTGAATGATATTGTCTGGCGCAAGGCCAATCCGATGCCGAATTTCCGTGGCCGGCGCTTTACCAATGCCCATGAAACACTGATCTGGGCCGCGCGCGATGCGAAATCGAAAGCCTATACCTTTCATTATGAAGCGCTGAAATCTGGCAATGAAGATTCTCAGGTGCGGTCCGACTGGTTCTTCCCGATTTGCACGGGCGAGGAACGGGTGAAAGATTCCGATGGCCGCAAGGCGCACCCGACGCAGAAACCGGAAGCGCTTTTATCAAAAATCATTCTCGCCACAACCAATCCCGGCGATGTGATTATTGATCCGTTCTTTGGATCAGGCACCACGGGCGCTGTCGCCAAAAAGCTGGGCCGGCACTTTATCGGCTTTGAACGGGAAAAATCCTACGAGACCGTCGCCAAAAAGCGCATCGCTGCTGTCGTGCCGCTGCCTGATGATGCCGTGGCCTCGCCGCCATCCAAGCGCACGGAACCGCGCGTGGCATTCTCGGTCCTCATTGACAATGGCATGATCACGCCCGGCACGGAATTGTTTGATGAAAAGCGCCGCCATCGCGCGGTGGTGCGGGCTGATGGTACGCTGATGTTTGGCGGGATTGTTGGTTCCATTCACAAGATCGGCGCTCTCGTGCAGGGTCTGCCGGCCTGCAATGGCTGGACATTCTGGTGCATCGAGAAAAAAGGCAAGCCTGTGCTTATTGACGAGATGCGCAGCGAAATCCGCCGCTCATTCGGCAGCCAGCTCTAACAAAAATAATAAAGCCATGAGGAACGCCTTCACAAGCGCTGCTGACGCAGCGCTTTTTTATGGCCTTTCCGTATGCTGATTGTCAGGGATTTTTCTTTGTGCGGGGGCCGGCAGCAAATGCAGTCAGCGCATGCTCTGCCACTTTGCGGAACACGGTGGGAAATCCTGCTTCACCGAGCGCATCGGCTGCAATCCAGCGGCCATGCCCAATGGCGTCGGGGCGCGTGATCCGGGCGCGATAAACATCAAGCGTCAGCGGAAAATGCGTGAATACATGCTGCACCGTGCCCTCGCATAAAATCCAGTCCGCACGGAACGGCTCATGCTGAAGTGCGCCGTCGCGCGCAAAATCCGCCGCCCAGGGGCTGCCGGGAATTTCTGTCATGCCGCCGAGCAGCCCCTTTGCCGGACGCGTGCGCACATAAAGCCGATCCCGCCGGTCGAGTGCGACAAAGGCCGCGCCGAAGCGGGGAACCTTTTCTTTCTTGGCCGCCTTGCGCGGAAAAGTTTCGGCATCACCCCGCGTTTGGGCCGCACAGCAGGACACGAAAGGGCAGACCATGCATTTCGGATTTTTTGGCGTGCAGACTGTTGCACCAAGATCCATCATCGCCTGCGCAAAATCGCCGGGCCGCTCGTCGGGCGTCAAGGTTCCGGCTGCTGCCCGCATTTCCAGCTTGGCCTGCGGCAGGGGTGTTTCAATCGCAAACAGGCGCGACACCACGCGTTCCACATTGCCGTCAACGACCGTCGCCTTTTTGTCAAAAGCAATCGCGGTGATCGCTGCGGCAGTATAATTGCCGATGCCGGGGAGAGTCAGCAGTATTTTTTCTGTGCCGGGAAACATGCCGCCATGCTCCGCAACAATGCGTTGCGCGCAGGCGTGCAGATTGCGGGCGCGCGAATAATAGCCGAGGCCGGCCCAGGCTTTCATCACCGCATCAACGGGCGCGGCGGCGAGCGCATCAACCGTTGGCCACAGCGTGAGAAATTTTTCAAAATACGGCTTCACTGCCGCAACGGTGGTTTGTTGCAGCATGATTTCGGAGAGCCATACGCGGTAGGGGTCGGCACGGCCACAGCGCACCCGCCATGGCAAGGTGCGAGCGTGGGCGTCATACCACGCCAGCAAGGCGGCGGCGGAAGGCGGCTTTGGCACTTTGGGGCTGGCGGATGGCCGTTTGCGGCTTTTGGCAATCATCCCGCTTGCCTAACCGGGCGCGCGCGAAGAGAAAAGCGGCAGTGAGGATCATGATGGCCAAACCGCCTGTCACAAAACCGCCCGCCAGACGCCAGTCCATGCGGCCGCTGGCCGAACTCGTGAATGGCGCGTTGGGGGATGCGCTCGCCAAACGCGGCTTTGCCGGGTCCGATATTGTGCTGAACTGGTCCGAAATTGTCGGTGAGGCCCTCGGCAGCCGCTCCGAGCCCATCCGCGTGCAGTGGCCGGCGCGCCGGCCCGGCTTCGAGATAAATGCTCAGGCCGCGATCCTGCATATCCGGGTCGAAAGCGCCTTTGCCCTTGAGCTGCAGCACCGTGCTCCAACTGTTATCGAGCGGGTGAACGGTTATTTCGGCTGGGCCTGCATCGGCAAGCTGCGTCTGGAGCAGGGGCCGGTGGGCCGCAACCGGGTCAAGAAGCGCGATATTCTGCCGCCATCACCTGAGGCCTTGATCCGCGCGGGAGAGGCTGCCGCAGGTGTGCAGGATGAGGCGTTGAAGGCCGCCCTTGTGCGCCTCGGGGCCGCAGTCATGGACCGGGCCGCCCAGCCAGCCCAGCCGGCCAGGCCAGCCGCCAAATCTGGTCCGCGCCGCTGACGGCAATCACGCAACCGTGACGGCCGGTAGCGCGGCTGTGACAGGGGGCCGTCCGCCCTGCCTTCCCTTGGCCATGGTCACGGTATAAACGTCCACGTATACTCGATTTCCTTGTTCAAGCCGCTGGAACCCTCCATGAACCGCCGCACCATCACCCTCGGCCTTGCCGCTTCCGTCGCGTTGGGCCCGTTGGCCCTCAATGCTGCCTTCGCCCAGACTGCGGGTGAGAAGGTCTCCGTTGATGCGTTGATGGCACCCAACAGCCTGCCGGACATGGTTCTGGGTTCGAAGGATGCCAGGGTGACTGTGGTGGAATATGCCTCGCTGACCTGCGGCCATTGTGCGACATTTCACGAAAAGACATATCCGGCGCTGAAGGCCAAATACATCGACAGCGGCAAGGTGCGGTTCATTCTGCGCGAATTCCCGCTCGATCCGCTGGCGGCTGGCGGATTCATGCTCGCCCGCTGTGCCGGAGAGACCGGCGGCGAATCACGCTACCATGCGATGGTCGATCTGCTGTTCAAACAGCAGAAGGGCTGGGCCTTTGCCGAGAAGCCGGTGGATGCGCTGGCCGCTCTGGTGAAGCAGGCTGGCATCAGCCAGGAGACATTTGAGACCTGTTTGACCAATCAGAAGAACCTGGATGCCGTTTTAGCTGTGAAAAACCGGGGACAGAACGAATTCAAGGTCGATTCGACGCCAACTTTCTTTGTAAATGGCACGATGTACAAAGGGGCATTGTCGATTGAGGATTTCGACAAAATCCTGACCCCTTTGATCGGTAGCTGACATCAGGGGCTGGCCCATTCGCCAACCCGGATCGCGATTGCCGCGTTTAAGGTTGAGTAGTCGGGCATGAAACTCACGAAACTGCGCATTATGGGCTTCAAGAGCTTCGTCGAACCGACGGAGTTTCTGATCGAGCCCGGCCTGACCGGCGTGGTCGGCCCCAATGGCTGCGGCAAGTCGAATCTTGTCGAGGCGATGCGCTGGGTCATGGGTGAGAACTCCTACAAGACCATGCGCGCGTCCGGCATGGATGATGTGATTTTCTCCGGCTCCACCAATCGCCCCTCCCGTAACATGGCGGAAGTGTCTCTGACGCTGGAGAATGATGACCGCACCGCGCCCGCTGCCTTCAATGACGCGGAATTGCTGGAAATTTCCCGGCGTATTGAGCGCGAGCAGGGGTCGACCTACCGTATCAACAGCAAGGAAGTGCGCGCCCGCGACG
>JBOFCU010000115.1:0-37750 GCA_051646285.1 Beijerinckiaceae bacterium | reverse complement strand
CCGACATAGAGGGGATCAAGCGCCAGTGCGATGGACAGAAGCGACATCGCCTCCAGCCCGCCCGGCGCAAAGGCCAGCAACGCTGCGCCAAAGCGCACATTGACCAGTGTTGCCGCCAGCCATGCGTATGCACAGGCAATGCCAATCGCAATGGCGAGCACAAAAAGACTGCTAACGAGGTATTGGCGCAACGCTGCGAGCGTCACTGCATTCATGCGGCTGGCAATCATCGCACCGATCATGACAAATCCGGCCACGGCTATCGGCTGTGGCATGGCCGCCGTATAAATGCCTGCGCCATGCAGCGTGGCACTGACAATCGCGCCGCTGATGAGCATAGCCGCAGCGAGGCCGGTGCGGTGCAGAAGCCAGCCGAGCGCAACACTCAGCACCGTCATGACAGCCAGATCAGCGCCAGTCAGCCAGCCCATAAATGGCACTGGCGCTCCGCCGCCCTTTTCCAGCGCATTGATCAAACCCGGCAGCACCGCCACCAGCACAAACAAGCGCACGGTCTGCACGACGACAATGCCGGGAATATCGCCATTGCGGGCGTGCGCGATGGCCAGCACGCTGGACAGCGCGCCGGGCGCAGATGCGAGCATCGCATCATCGCGGCGCCAGTGATGGACATGGGTGAGCCAGGCGCTGGCCGCCAGAATTGTGGTGATCATGCACGCCATCAGCAACACAAAGCTCGCCGGCATTTTCACGATCAGATCAACGGTCTGCGGTGTCACCGCCGAGCCCATCGTCATTCCGGCAATCAGCAGGGATAATTCGCGCATCATGAACGGCATGTCACGCAAACGGTAAAACAAACCTGAGGCCATCGCGCCAAGCATGCTGCCTGATACCCATGGCGCGGGCAGGCCCATTTTCTCAAAGGCGAGACCGCCCATAAAGGCACAGACAATGGCAGGCAGTTGCCCGGCCCATTCTCTGATCGTCGTGCTCAGGGGTGATGTGGCGTTATCAGTCATGACACTTCAAACAGGATCCGTTCCGGCTCATACGTGTGCACGCTCAGTCTTATGCTGTGCCCACTTGCGCTGTGCCGAGAAAATTCTCCAGCCGGCTGATGGTCTGCGCAATATCCTCGGTGCGGCGGGCAAAACACAGGCGCAGATAATTGGCTGCGCCCGGGCCAAAGGCTGTGCCAGGGGCAAGGCCAAGCTGCGCCTCGTCCACGAGCCGCTTGGCCAGCGCCACCGTGTCATTTTCACCTTCGACCGAAAAGAACAGATAAAAGGCACCCTCGGTATGGGCGAATTTCATGCGGTTGGACTGGCCGAAGGCTTTTTCGAACAGATCGCGGTTGGCTTTGGCGCGCATCACCTGATGATCAATAAAACTGTCGCCGCGATCCAGTGCGACAATCGCGGCGCGCTGGGAAAAAACTGGCACGCCCGATGTAGAAAACTGGATGAGATTTTCAATGACCGGGCCAAGCGCAGGCGGCGCTTCGATCCAGCCAATGCGCCAACCGGTCATGGCCCAGTTCTTGGAAAAGGTCTGGACGAAAATAATCTTTTCGTCTTCCGCCATGATGTCATGAAATGATGCAGCGCGCGCGCTGCCGTCAAAAATAAAGCGGCCATAAATTTCATCCGCGACAATCCAGAGATTGTGCTTGCGGGCGAGATCGAGAAATTTCTGCAATTGCGCGCGTGAGGCGGTCCAGCCTGTGGGGTTGGAGGGTGAGTTGACGAAGATGGCGCGGGTGCGCGGCGTGATGGCTGCGGCGAGCGTGTCGAAATCCATCGTCCAGTTGCGGTTCTGGACGGTCATCGGCACAAACACCGGCTGCGCCCCGCTCAGGCTGATGGCGGCGGCAAAATTTGGCCAGGCGGGTGAGGGAATGATCACCTCATCACCGGCACCGCAGACCATGCGCAACGCAATCTGCACCGATTGCATGCCGGAGCCGGTGACGAAAAACCGTTCAGCCGAAAAGGGCTTGCCAGCGAAATCGCCATAGACGCGGGTGTGATAGCGGGCGATGGCCTCACGCAAATCGGGGATGCCGCGCTGGGCCGTATAAAAGGTTTC
Source organism: Beijerinckiaceae bacterium (assembly GCA_051646285.1). GTDB lineage: Bacteria > Pseudomonadota > Alphaproteobacteria > Rhizobiales > Beijerinckiaceae > Terrirubrum. The sequence goes on along the minus strand of JBOFCU010000115.1, from coordinate 35,698 downwards.
ACCCGCCGCCAGCGAGCGGGTGGCAGCCTCACAGATAAAGGATGGCGTCGGCAGATCACCCTCGCCGACCCACAGCGGAATCAGCCCCGGGCGGCCTGTGCCGTAATTGCGCAATTCGACAATGCCGCTTGGCGGCGTTTCGCGCGCTTCAGCGCGCAGGGAGGCCAGCAGGGAAGAAGGCGTCAACGCCATAGGTCAGGTTCCGGATTGCTTGGTTATGGTGAGGGAATGAGGCGCGCAGTGCCCGGCCCATCTGGTGGCAGAACATGCCGCCAAAAGCAAAAGCCCCGGACGCATGGCCCGGGGCTTTTTCCTGCAGGGCAGGATCAACGCTGAAGCACCCCTTACTTCTTGAGCGAATCGCGGATCTGCGTGAGCAGCACAACCTCTTCCGACGGCGGGGCCGGAGGCGCATCAGCAGCCGGAGCGGGCTTCTTCATCTTGTTCATCGCCTTGACAATCATGAACAGAACCCAGGCAATGATCATGAAGTTGACGACGAGGGTGAGGAACTGGCCCCAGCCGAGTGTTGCGCCCACTTCCTTGGCCTTGGCATAGGGTGTGCCAGCCGGCAGCGAGGCCGAGGCTTTCGACAGGCCGGTATAGAGGTTGGAAAAGTCGATGCCACCGGTGACGGCACCGATGATCGGCATGATGATGTCGGCAACCATGGACTCGACAATTTTGCCGAACGCAGCACCGATAATGACGCCGATGGCCAAATCGACGACATTGCCCTTCATGGCAAATTCTTTGAATTCCTGAAGCATAGGTTCTCGCCCCCCTTAAAACGCATTGAACCTGTGCGACGCGCAACAGGCGGGGACTTTTCACCTGATGCGGAGATTTTGTAAACCCTGATTAACACTTTCGTCGTGTGCAGGGTTGCGATAACCCGCACACGGGATGGCGAATGGAACGATCCGCATTGCCAGATCAGCGCTGGTGCACAATTCTGCGGTTTGACAATTCTGCGCTGTTACGCGGACAGCATGAAACCGGAGACACCCATGGTTGCGGGATGGGCGGTTGTTCTAACCGCACTGCTGTATCTCTGCCTGCTGTTTGCCGTTGCCCATTTCGGTGACCGGGATGGCAGCCGCTTCATGCGCGGACGCCGGCGCTCGCAAATCTATGCCCTGGCGCTGGCGGTCTATTGCACCTCGTGGACATTTTACGGCTCGGTCGGGTTTGCCTCGCGGCAGGGACTGGATTTTCTTGCAGTCTATCTCGGTCCGATTCTCGTCTATGCCTTCGGTGCCGGGTTTCTGCGCCGCATCGTGACGCTGGCCAAGGCGCAGAACACCACCTCCATCGCCGATTTTGTCGGTGCCCGGTATGGCAAGAGCGAGGGCGTGGCGGCGATTGTCTGCCTCGTCGCCGTGATCGGCACCGTGCCCTACATTGCGCTGCAGCTGAAGGCGATCTCCGTCTCTCTGACCACGCTGATCGGCGCGGTGGATGCCGAAGCACTGCGGGCTGCCGGTTCGCTCTATGGCGATCTGGCCCTGGTGGTGACTTTTGTGCTGGCTTTCTTCACCATCCTGTTCGGTACCCGCCACATCGATGCGACCGAACATCAGGACGGGCTGGTCATCGCGATTGCGATGGAATCCCTGGTGAAGCTCGTCGCCTTCCTGATCGTCGGCGCCTTTGTTGTGTTCGTGATGTTCGACGGGCTGGGCGATTTGCTGACCCGCACCAGCGAGCGGGTTGATCTGGCAGACCTGTTTGCCAAAACCTCCTCCGCCGGGTCCTTTGTCTCCATCTGCCTTGTGTCGGCAGCAGCGGCGCTGTTCCTGCCACGGCAATTTCACACCGCCGTGGTTGAAAACCGCGATATCGATGATGTGGCCGTCGCGTCGCGGCTCTTCCCGCTTTATCTCATCGTCATTAATATTTTTGTGCTGCCCCTGACGATTGCCGGCCTGTGGCTGTTTTCAACCGGCGCGACTGACCGGGACATGACCGTGCTGATGCTGCCGCTGGCCGGCGGCCAAAGTGTGATTGCCCTGATTGCGTTCATTGGCGGATTTTCGGCGGCCACCGCGATGGTCATCGTCGAATGTGTGGCGATTGCGATCATGGTATCGAACCATGTGGTGGTGCCGCTGCTGCTGCGCCAGCGCAACTGGCGCCGCCAGCTCACGGCTGCTCCGGGCGACTACCGCTCGCAGGCTCATGCCGGCGATATGGGTGCGCTGGTGCTCGGGGCACGGCGCATCACCATCGTGCTGATCCTGCTGCTCGGCTATATTTATTACCGGGTGGCTGGCGAGGCTGAACTGGCATCCATCGGCCTGATTTCCTTTGCGGCGATTGCGCAGATTGCGCCGGTCTTTATCGGCGGGCTGATGTGGCGGCGGGCCACGGCTGCCGGAGCCAAGGCCGGCCTGATCATCGGGCTTATGACGTGGGTTTATACGCTGCTGCTGCCAAGCTTCGCCCATTCCCACCCCGATCTGCAATCGCTGATTGCCAACGGCCCGTTCGGCATTGCGGCGCTGCGGCCCTCAGCCATTCTCGGCACCGGCACCAGCGCGCTCACGCAGGGCATTGTGTTGAGCCTGCTCGCGAATGTGCTGGCATTCGTGCTGGTGTCACGGGCCACTACCGTTTCAACCCTCGAACACATTCAGGCCACGACCTTTATCGGCGCTGATGATGCGCCGCGCTCGCACACGCTGAAAATCTGGCGATCCTCCATCGCTGTGGGTGAACTCAAGGCAACCATCGCGCGCTATCTTGGCCAGCAACGCACCGATGAAGCCTTTGCCAGCTTCGAGCGTGAACGCGGCGTGCCGCTGGATGAGCAGGCGGAAGCCAGCGCCCATGTGCTGCAATTTGGCGAGCATCTGCTGGCTTCTGCCATTGGTGCTGCGTCCTCGCGCCTCGTGCTCTCGCTGCTGCTGCGCCGCCGCAACGTCTCCACCAAGGCCGCACTGAAATTGCTCGATGATGCATCCGCCGCGATTCAATATAATCGCGACCTGCTGCAAAATGCGCTCGACCATGCGAAGCAGGCGATCACCGTGTTTGACCGGGATTTGCGGCTCATGTGCTGGAACCGCGAATTTGGCCAGCTGTTCGAATTGCCGCCGGAACTGGTGCGCGTCGGTGCCGGGCTGGATGAAATCATTGCCTATAATGCCGCGCATGGCCGCTATGGCGGATCGAGTGCCACAGCCGCGCTCGACAAGCGCATCGAGCAATTTGTCAAAGCTGGAGAGGCGACACGGCTGCGTATTTTTCCCAGCGGCAAGGTTCTGGAAATCCGCACCAGTGGCCTGCCCGATGGCGGCTTCATCACCACCTACACCGACATTACCGACACAGTGAAAGCCGAAGAAGCGCTGGCAGCCGCCAATGAATCGCTGGAGCGGCGCGTGCAGGAGCGCACGGAAGAATTGATGCGGGTGAATGGCGAGCTTGCGCGCGCCAAAAGTCTTGCCGATGAAGCCAATGTTTCAAAAACGCGGTTTCTGGCTGCCGCCAGCCACGACATCCTGCAGCCGCTGAATGCAGCGCGGCTGTTCACCTCCTCCATGATCGAACGGCAGCGCGCCCTGGGTGATGGGGCGCTGGCCAGCAATATTGATGCGTCACTTGAAGCGGTTGAAGATATTCTCGGGGCCTTGCTGGAAATTTCACGGCTCGATGCCGGGGCGCTGAAAGCGGAGCCATCCTCCTTCCGGCTGGATGACATCACGCGCCAGCTTGAGCGCGAATTTCAGCCGATTGCGCTGGCCAAAAATCTGCGTCTGCGTTTTGTCCATCCCGCCATCACGGTGCACTCGGACCGGCGGCTGACACGGCGGCTGTTGCAAAACCTTGTATCGAATGCCGTGAAATATACGCCGGCCGGATCTGTGCTGGTCGGCGGCCGCCGCCAGGGCAACACCATCCGCATTGAAGTGATTGATACAGGCCTCGGCATTCCCGCCGACAAGCTCAAGGATATTTTTCAGGAATTCCAGCGGCTCGACGAAGGCGCGCGCACCGCACGCGGCCTCGGGCTGGGGCTTTCCATTGTCGAGCGCATCGCCCGCGTGCTTGGCACGCATGTGCAGGTGCGCTCACAGCCCAAAAAAGGCTCGCTGTTTTCCTTCACGCTCACGCGCGCCGCTGATATTCCTGCGGCGGCCGATGAAAAGAAAGAGGCGCGGCCCCTGCTGGCACCGCTTGGCGGGCTGACCATTCTGGCCATCGACAATGAGCCGACCATTCTTGAAGGCATGCGCACCTTGCTGGAGGGATGGGGATGCCGCGTCGTGACCGCGACAAGCATTGCGGGTGCACTGGAGCGGCTGGAACATGGCGTCATACCCGACGGCATCATCGCCGATTATCACCTCAACAATGAAACCGGGCTTGAGGCCATTGACGCGCTGCGCGGCTTGCTGGGCGACAGTATCCCCGCCGTGCTCATCACCGCTGACAGGTCGCCGGAAGTGCGCGACGAGGTGGCGCGGCGGGATATTCCACTGATCAACAAGCCGGTGCGGCCTGCGGGCCTGCGGGCCTTGCTGGCGCAATGGCGGATTGCCAAAGTGGCGGCGGAATAATCCAATCCGATAAAAAAGCCCGGCGCGACGCCGGGCTTTTTATTTCCAGCTGTGAAAACTCATGCCGCCTTTTTTTCCGCCGCGAAGCGGCCATAAAAGGTTTCGCCCTTGGCGGCCATGTCTTTCAGCAGCGCATTGGGCGCAAAGCGCGGCCCGTGCTTCGCGGCAAGCTTTTCACACAATGCGACAAAGTTCTTCACGCCCATGAAGTCAATGTAGGACAACACACCGCCGGTGTAGGGTGCGAAACCAAAGCCGATGATGGAGCCGACATCGGCCTCGCGCGGATCGACAATAATACCGTCCTCGACCGTGCGGGCCGCTTCCAGCGCCTGCGTGACCAGCAGCCGGTGCTTCAATTCCTGCACATCGATGGTATCGGGATCGAGACTGACCTTCTGGAATTCCGACAACCCCGCCCACAGGCGCTTCGGACCCTTGTTTTCAGGATAATCGTAAAACCCCTTGCCATTCTTGCGGCCAAGGCGGCCATGCTTCTCCACCATATCGACGACCAGTTTTTCCTGATCGGGATCGACAGCCTTTTCACCGAGCTGCGCCTTGGTGGCCCGAATGATTTTCAGGCCCAGATCAATGGCGGTTTCATCATTCAGCGACAGCGGCCCCACCGGCATACCCGCCATCTTCGCGGCATTTTCAATCATCACCGGCGGCACACCCTCCAGCAACATCTTATGCCCTTCATATACATAATTCAGCACGCTGCGGTTGGCGAAGAAGCCGCGCCCGTCATTGACGACAATTGGCGTTTTCTTGATAGCGCGGATAAAATCCATGGCTACGGCCACAGCCCGGTCGCCTGTCTGCTTTGCGCGGATGACTTCCACCAGCAGCATTTTTTCCACCGGTGAGAAAAAATGGATGCCAACAAACTGCTCCGGCTTTGCAGCATGGGTCGCCAGCCCGGTGATCGGCAGGGTGGAAGTGTTGGAGGCAAAAATGCAATCGGCAGAAATGGCTGCCGATATTTTTTTGATAACATTCTCTTTGACCTTCGGGTCTTCAAACACTGCCTCAATGACGAGATCGACATCTTGCAGCAGACCGTAATCAGCCGATGGCGTGATGCGGGCGAGCAGGGCATCACGGTCTGCGGCCTTGGCGCGGCCCTTGTTGATCTGGTCGGTCACCAGTTTGTGCGACAGGGATTTGCCTTTTTCCGCCGCCTCCACATCGCGGTCGATCAGGACAACATCGAGCCCGGCATTGGCGGAGACATAGGCGATGCCCGCGCCCATGAAGCCAGCACCGACAATGCCAACTTTTTTCAACGCGGCCTTGGGAATGCCCGCCGGACGGCGGGCGCCCTTGTTCAATTCACCCATGGAAATAAACAGCGTGCGGATCATGGCCTGCGCTTCCTTCGAGCGCAGGATATGCGTGAAATACCGTGCCTCGACCCGCAATGCCAAATCCATCGGCAATTGCAGGCCTTCATACACCGCCTTCAGAATAGCCTTTGCTGCCGGATAATTATCCTGCGTCTCACGCCGGTAAATCGCATTGGCGGGGGGCCAGATATTCATGCCTGCCGGGGAATAAACCTTGCCTGAGGGGGCCTTGAACTTGTCCTCATCCCACGGCGCTTTTTCGCTGACCTTGCCTTCAAGAATGGCGGCCTTGGCCCTTGCAACGATTTCGGCGCGCGGGGCCACATCGTGAATCAGATTCATCGCCTTGGCCTGCGGCGCCCTGATCTGGTCCCCTTTGAACAGCATCTGCAAGGCATCGCCGGTTTGCATCAGACGGGACACGCGCTGCGTGCCGCCCGCGCCGGGAAACAATCCAACCTTGATTTCCGGCAGCCCCACGCGCGTCGATGAATCATCGCTGGCGATGCGGTAATGGCAAGCGAGCGCAAGCTCGAACGCACCGCCAAGGCAAATGCCATGAATGGCAGCCGCAAACGGCTTGCCGCAGGTTTCGAGCTTGCGATAGAGCTTGGTCAGTGTCGATGCGTTCTCGAACAATTCCTTGTTGGCGGCTTCCTCGCCCTTTTCTTTCAGCGTGATGCCATAGGTCCTGCTCTGCCGCTCCAGCATGGTGAGATCAGCACCGCCGGAAAATGACTCTTTTCCCGACGTAATCACGCAGCCCTTGATGGCCGCATCGGCAGCCACCGTGTCGATAATCTGATCGAGATCACGCATCACATCTTCCGTGATGACGTTCATGGATTTGCCGGCCATGTCCCAGGTGGCGAGGGCGATGCCGTCAGCACCAATATCAAAAGTGAAAGCCGTGAGGTTCATGGCTGGTCTCCCGTCTCTCAAACGCGTTCGATAATGGTGGCAGTGCCCATGCCGGCACCGATGCACAGGGTGATCAGCGCTGTTGATTTTCCGCTGCGCTCCAGCTCATCAAGCGCGGTAGCCAAAATCATCGACCCCGTGGCACCAAGAGGATGGCCCATGGCAATGGCGCCGCCATTCACATTGACGCTGGAATTATCCAGATTGAATGCCTGCATGAAACGCAGCACGACAGACGCAAAGGCCTCGTTGACCTCAAACAGATCAATATCTGCGATGGTCATGCCGGCACGATGCAGCACTTTTTTTGTGACATCCACAGGGCCAGTCAGCATCATCGCTGGTTCTGAGCCGATATTGGCAAAGGCGCGGATGCGGGCCCGCGGTTTCAGCCCGGCTTTTTTTCCACCCGCCTCATTGCCGATGAGAATGGCCGCAGCCCCATCGACAATGCCGGAGGAATTGCCGGCGTGATGGACGTGATGGATGACCTCCACCTCCGGATGGGCCGCAATGCCGACGGCATTAAATCCGCCCATCTCACCCATCATCTGAAACGAGGCTTTCAGTGCGCCGAGCGATTGCATATCTGTTTGCGGGCGCACGATTTCATCATGGGCAAGAATGGTGATGCCATTCACATCCCTCACCGGCACAACGGATTTCTTGAACCGCCCCTCGCTCCACGCTTTCGCCGCGCGGCGCTGGCTTTCCACCGCCAGCGCATCGCAATCGGTGCGGGAAAATCCATATTTTGTCGCGATCAGATCCGCCGATACGCCCTGCGGCATGAAATAGGATTTAATCGCGATCGACGGATCGGCCGGCCACGCACCGCCCGATGCGCCCATGCCGACACGGCTCATGGATTCAACACCGCCGCCGATAGTCAGATCATGCTGGCCGGACATGACCTGTGCGGCGGCAAAATTCACCGCATCAAGACCGGACGCGCAGAAGCGGTTGATCTGGATGCCGGGAACGGAATCGCCATAATCTGATGCGAGCGCCGAGGCGCGCGCAATATCACCACCCGCCTCGCCAACCGGATCAACGCAGCCGAGCACCACGTCATCAACCAGCCTGGTGTCGAGATTGTTGCGCTGCTGCAAGGCGCGCAAGGTTGTTTCTGACAGGCGCAGCGCGGTGACCTCATGCAGCGAGCCATCCGCCTTGCCCTTGCCGCGCGGTGTGCGCACGGCGTCATAAATATAGGCCTCACCCATCAGGGCCTCCCTTTGTTCAATGGTATCGCGCGTATTGCGCTTTTATTTCGTCTGGCTGACGCCTCGATCCTTACAGGCCTCTGGCAATCAACAGTTTCATGATTTCATTGGTGCCGCCGTAAATGCGCTGGATGCGCGCATCACGATACATCCGTGAAATGGGATATTCGTCCATATAACCGTAGCCGCCAAAAAGTTGCAGGCAGCGGTCGACAATCTTGTTTTGCAGATCACTGATCCAGTATTTCGCCATCGACGCCGTGGCGGAATCCAGCTGGCCCCTGATATGGCGCGCCACACAATCATTGTAGAACACTTTGGCAATCGTTGCTTCCGTCTTGCATTCTGCCAGCACGAATTGCGTGTTCTGAAAGTCCATGATGCGCTGCCCGAACGCCTTGCGCTCCTTCACATAATCAATCGTGAGGCGCAGCGCCCGCTCCATCATGGCGACGCCGCCAGCGGCGATCACCAGCCGCTCCTGCGGCAATTCCTTCATCATCTGGTAAAAGCCTTGCCCGGTGTCGGTGCCAAGCAGGGATTCAGCGGGCAGTTTTACATCATCGAAAAATAATTCGGATGTGTCCGCAGCATCAATGCCGAGCTTTTTCAGTTTGCGGCCACGGCGGAAGCCCTGCACCTTGCCGGTTTCCACCACAAACAGGGAAATGCCCTTGGCCCCGGCGCCGGCCTGCGTTTGCGCGGCAACAACGACAAGGTTGGCGTGCTGGCCGTTGGTGATAAATGTTTTCGCACCATTCAGCACCCAGCCATTGCCGGATTTTTCAGCGCGGGTGCGGATATTCTGCAGGTCCGACCCCGTGCCGGGTTCGGTCATGGCCAACGCCGCCACCAGTTCACCGGTGGCCATGCGCGGCAGCCACGCCCTTTTCTGCTCGCTCGTACCATGATGCAAAATATAGGGGGCTACAATCACGGAGTGAATCGGCCAGCCCCAAAAATCCGCACCAGCCAGCCCCATCTCGCGGCAGATCACGGATTCATGGGCGTAGGTGCCGCCCGAACCGCCATATTCTTCCGGCATGGAGGCGGCGAGCAAGCCCGCTTCGCCCGCCTTGTTCCAGACCGCGCGCGGCATGATGCCGGCCTCGGCCCACGCATCAAGATGCGGAGAAAATTCTTTCGCGAAAAAACGCCTGGCGTGATCTTCGAGCATCAAATGCTCTTCGCTCATCCAGTCCGGTTGCGGCACTTGAAGCGCGTCCTGCATGGGAGGCCTCGTGTTCAGCGATTGTCAGGGAACCGGGCTGGCCTGCGCTCACCCCGGCTGCATATCAGAACATATCCACAGCCAGGGCCATCGTCGAATCAGACCCTGACGTAATTTTCTGGAGGCGCGTGGCTGTTTCGGGCAGCATCTTGTCCATGAAGAACTGTGCCGTCATCAGTTTCGCTTGCATCGCAGCGTCATCCCCCGCCTGCAATTTGTCCAGCGCGGCGCGGGCCATTTTCGCCCACATATAACCGATGGCGGTGAGACCAAAGAGATGCATGTAATCCGTTGCGCCAGCACCGGCATTATCGGGTTTGGCTATTGCGTTTTGCATGAACCACATGCTGGATTGCTGGAGATGGCCGAGTGCTGCTGCCAATGGCGCGGTGTAAGGTTTCATTTTTTCATCAGCGCCCTGTTCTTTCACAAACGCGCCGACCTCGCCCATGAAATGCATCAGCGCGCGGCCGCCGTCGCGGCCCAATTTGCGGCCGACCAGATCCATGGCCTGCACACCATTGGCGCCCTCATAAATCATGGCGATGCGGGCATCGCGCACAAATTGCGACATGCCCCATTCCTCGATGTAACCGTGGCCACCAAACATCTGCTGGGCTTTCACCGCATTGTCGAAACCGTAATCGGTGAGAACGCCTTTCAAGACCGGGGTCATCAGGCCCATATGATCATCAGCCATCTGGCGGTCTTTGGCATCACTCGAGCGATGGCCGATATCGGCGCGCAGCGCGGTCCACATCACCAGCGCCCGTGCCCCTTCATTGAAGGCGCGGATGGACATGAGCGTGCGGCGCACATCCGGATGCACGATAATCGGATCAGCCGGGCCAGAGGTATTTTTCGGCCCGGTGAGCGCCCTGCCCTGCAACCGGTCCTTCGCGTAGGCCACCGCGTTCTGATAGGCGACTTCCGATTGCGCCAGACCCTGAATGGCAACGCCGAGGCGCGCCTCATTCATCATCACGAACATGGCGTTGAGGCCGCGATTTTCTTCGCCGACGAGCCAGCCCACGGCACCATCAAAATTCATCACGCAGGTGGAGTTGCCGTGAATACCCATCTTGTGTTCGAGTGAACCGCAGGCCACCGGGTTGCGGCTGCCAAGCGATCCATCCTCATTGACCATGAATTTGGGCACCACAAACAGCGAAATGCCTTTGGTGCCCTGCGGGGCGCCTTCGATGCGCGCGAGCACGAGGTGGATGATATTTTCCGCCATGTCATGCTCACCGGCGGAAATGAAAATTTTCGTGCCGGATATTTTGTAAGAGCCATCGCCAACCGGCACAGCCTTTGTTTTCAACAGGCCAAGATCGGTGCCGCAATGAGGCTCTGTCAGATTCATCGTGCCGGTCCATTTTCCGGCAACCATGCTGGGCAGATATTTATCCTTGATGGCATCGGATGCGTGCTCGATCAGCGCAAAAATCGCGCCCGCAGTCAGGCCCGGATACATGGAGAAGGCGAGATTGGCGGAGGAGCCGAATTCCTGCGTCACCACATTCACCGCCACCGGCAAATTCTGGCCGCCATACTGTTCCGGCATCGGCAAGCCAATCCAGCCTGCCTCTGCATAATCCTTATAAGCTTGCCGGAACCCTTTCGGGGTTGTCACGGTGGCATCGCCATTGCGCTTGCAGCCCTCGGTATCACCCACCCGGTTGAGCGGCGCGAGCACATCCTCGCACATCTTGCCGAATTCGCCGAGAATGGTTTCGACCATATCAAGCGGCGCATCGGCAAAGCCGGGGAGATTGCCGTAATTGTCGTAGTGAAAAACGTCCCTCAACAGGAACAGAACGTCATCAACCGGCGCCTTGTATGTCGGCATGGTGTCCTCCCAGACGTGCTGGCAGCATCAATGCGGATGTCCGCTCGTCTGCCCTTATATTAGTTCATATATAAACTAATTCCTCAAATCAAGCCTTCCGTAACGAAAAAGCCCACGATGCCATTTCAGCATCGTGGGCTTTTTCTTGTTTGTGCGAAACCCCCTTGTCAGGGGCTGATTTGCATCGGCCAGACGCAGTGCGTGGCCGCCGCCAGCATCAGGCGCTTTTGCCGAGCTTGGTTTCGAGTTCACGGATTGCTTCATTGAGCTGATCACGCTGGGTGCGCAGCTGCTCAAGCTGGGCCTGCATCTGCTCGCGGGTGAGCGGCAGGTCGACCTTGGTCACGTCGTCCTGATTGGCGGCCAGCAGCGCCTGAATTTCAGTGAGCGTGAACCCGAGCTGCTTGCCCTTGAGAATCAGGCCAAGACGCGCCCGGTCCTTGGCATCATACAGGCGGCTCATGCCCTGACGCCGCGGGGTCAGCAGGCCGCGATGCTCATAGAAGCGCAGCGCCCGCAGGGTGACGCCGAATTCACGGGCCAGATCACCGATGGTCAGATCATCTTTGGCATTGACGGCCAGCGGCGCGGGTTCAGACACGAGTTTATGGACTGTGCTCACAGTGGAGGCTCCTCATAAAGGGGTAAATCCGCCCGTCCGTGATCATCCCCCCCGGGCAGGGGCAGGAAACCGATCAGACATGAGGCGGCAGAAAATGATTCCGCTCAGCCGGCTGATTGCCCCTCGCGCCGGCTTCCGAGGATGGTTCGCATATAAACTAACCCGCCCCAAGGGCAAGTGGCAAAAAGACCATGCGTCAACTCCTGCCGCAGGCTTTTTTGTCGCACCCCGCTCCCGTCCCTCTCCGCCGGAACGATCCCCTCAGGCTCGCCGTCTGACGTGACCGGCCGATCTGTCAGCACAAGACGACGTCCGGCCCGTGCCGCGCTGACACAGCCGCAACTTGCCCGCCTTCATCAAAACCTCACCTCCCTTAACAGGACGTAACGCACCTTAACGGTGTGTTTACCATGTCTGAAGAAAGTGAGCGTGGGCTGGCACCGGCGCGGTGGGCCCATGCTCCGGCTGCTGTCAGGCCGGAGTGTCACATCCCGAAGGATGACAACGGCTGGCGTGATGAAAATGGGCAATTCTAGGGCTTTTCACGATGAAAATCGGGAGCGCATCAGCCGGGAGGCCGCAGAGGCGGCACGGAGATCAGGCATGACATTGGGCGAATGGCTCGACACGGTGATTCGCAATGATGAGGGCGGCAGGCGTGCCCCGCAGGCTGACACGGCTGACACACCACGCCGCAACAGGCGCGATGAGCGCGCTCCTGCGCGCTATGGCCGCGACGAACGCGATTTTTCAGACGGATCAGCGGGCGACCGCGCAGACCCCAGGCCGGACCGCTATCGCGACGACTATTCTCCAGACCACGCGGCGCGCAATGACCGGCCTGCCCGGCGTGAACCCTTCCGCGAAAACCCGCCACGCCGCCGCGAGGGCATCGACAGACGCACCGAACAGGCCCTGCAATCGGTGGAGCGCTGGCTGAAGGATTCCGGCGCGCGAGACAGCCATCAGCGCGACGATGCCACCCGCGACGAAACCAACGCCCATCTCACGCAGGCGCTGGACATGATCAACCGCCGCCTGAACGGGCTGGATGACCGTATCGCGTCCGCTGGCAGCGTGGAACTCGGTGCCATTCGCGAGACCATGGAACGCCTCGAACAACGGATTGATGACGTGACCGAAGCCGCCCTTCATGCCGGCCAGCGCGGCCGGGACAGTTTCCAGGAAGATCTTGAACGGCGCGTGGCCGATATCGGCCGCCGCATCGAGGATATGGGCCGCACCCAGACCGGCACGATGAGCGCGGGGAGCGCCCGGCTGGAACGGCTGGAAACAATGCTGGAAAAAATGTCGCGCAGCCTTGAGGAGCGTCAGGCCGAAGCCGCGCGCACCGTGATGAATGGGCCACGGCGCCGGGCGCAGGCCCTGTCGGCTTCCACCAGCCTGTCCGATCCCCTGTCGCAGTCCAACCCGCTGTCGCATGCGGTGGCGGAAATCCGCGCGCACAAGCTGCGTCTGGATTCAGCCCAGCGCGAGGCCCCGCCGGCACCCGTTTACACCGGCCCGAGTGTCCATGCGATCAGCGAGCAGATCGAGCAGGCGCAGGAGCGCGTGTTTGCACGGGTATCACCGGCTTTCGACACCATCCGCAGCGAAATCGCCAAACTGGCCGGGCAAATTGCTGATGTGCGCCGCCCGCCTGATATGTCGGGGCTGCGTGATGAGCTGGCCGCCCTGCGCCATGCCGTCGCCTCCGTTGCCCATGCTCAGCCGGAGCCGCAGCCGGCCTTGCCGGATGTGCTGAATGAGATTTCAGCCCGGATGCAGCAGGAATTTGCCGCCATGAACCGGGCTGTCACCGAGCAGGTGCAGGCCTCCATGGCAGCCACCGATGGCCGTGAAAGCCGTCTCGCCCATCTCGTGCCCGCATTGGACAGCCTGTCGCAACGGCTGGAATCAGCCGGCAGCCGCATGGCCACCGACCTGCGGCGCGATTTTCAGTCCGCCATCTCCGACCTGCGGCAAGCCGTCGCTCAGCAGCGGCCCTCGATCAGCATGGAGCCGGTCGAAGCCGCCATCCGCGACCTCTCCCAGCGGGTGGAGGTGATTGCCGCCAACCCTGCCGCCAATCCCGGTGTCGATTCCGCCATTCTCGTCCGCACCAATCTGGAGCTGGCGGAAATGCGCGACATGATCGCCAAGGCGGCCAACCCGCTGGCAATCGACCGCATTGAAAAACAGATTGATACGCTGGCCAAGCGTATCGACCCGATGGCAGCGGCGTCCGGTCTGGTCAGCCGCAGCGACCTCGACAGCCTGACCAAGGAAATCCGCCATCTCGCGCGCCAGTTTGACCCGGCACTGGCTCTTTCGGCTATGGATGACAAGCTGCGCTCTCTGGAAGACCGGATCAGCAAGCGCATGGAAAGCGCCCAGCGCTTTGCCGGCGAAGCACCCGGTCAGATCAGCGGTGCTGACATCCTGATGCCGGACGTGTCGGGAATCGAAACCCTGATTCAATCGCTATCGGACAAGATAGACGCCGTCCGCCAGCCCGATTCCGGCCTGCTGCAAATTGAAGCCTTGCAACGCCAGATCTCCCAGATCGCCAGCAAGATCGACCGGTCCGATGACAGCACCCACGCGCTGATGAGCATCGAACGGGCGGTATCCGACCTGTTTGCGCAAATCGATGGCTTGCGCGATACCCAGCGCGAAACTGCGGAAATCGCAGCGCGCAAGGCCGCAGAATTGCTCGCCGATACCTTTAACCGCCGGCCGCTGCCGGAGCCTTCCCTTCTGGAGCGGCCTGCCAGCGCCGACGCTGCGCCGCAGATGGCGGCACTGGCCGATGAAGTCACGTCCCTGTTGCAGGCGCGCGAATCCGTTGACCGCAAGACACAGAATACACTTGAAGCTGTCCATGGTGCGCTGGAGAAGATTGTTGGCCGGCTGAACACTCTTGAAACCGAGGTCGTGTCGCAAGCCCGGCGGCCGGCCGAACCCCACAGCGATGGACTGCCGGTGCGCGCCGCGATTGAGGCCGCAACGCAGGCGGCCAGCCAGATGGCCGCCAAACCTGTCAGTGAAAATACCGCGCCCGCCCGCGGCCTCGAGTCACGCATTGCCGGCGCGCGGCCAGCGCAGCTTGCGGCCGCGCCCGCAGCCCCTGCAGCACCAGCCCTCGACCCGTCCGTGCTGGCCAAGCCCGGCAGCCGGCGTTCGCAGCCGGTGCCGCCACCGCCACCGGAAAAACCATCCCGTTTCGCCATCAAGCTGCCCTTCATGAAGAGCAAGGCACCGGCAGTCGAGACTTTGCCCGTGGATCAGCCGATGGCTGCCGCCGGCGCGCCAGCTGCCGAGGCTGCATTGCCCGGGCAAGCGACACGGATGTCCAGCGGCGACGTTCCGCTTGAACCCGGGTCTGGCCGTCCCGGCGCTGACAGCGACATGGGTGCCCGGCTTGTTGCCGCCGCACGCCGTGCCGCCCAGACAGCCGTCAGCGAAACGGCTGATGCCAAGAACCCGCGCAAATCTGCAGCGGCTGCCAAAATCACTGGCCCAGAGACTGACGGCGAAGCAAAGTCATTCCTGGCGCAGCGCAAGAAGCCCATTCTGCTGGGACTGGCCGCGATTGTTCTCACTGCCCTGTCGGTGAATGTGGTGACAGGTATGCTGTCCCCGAAGCCCGCCCTTGTTGTGAGCCAGCAGAAAGCCACACCGGCAAAGGACCAGCAGACAATTTTGCCGGCCGCTATACACACGGCGCCGGAAGCGGCCAGGGAAACATTACCGGCACCGGCACGCCAGTCGGCAGCAGAACCGTTGGTGACATCCGATCCGGTTTCGGTTGGCTCAGTGGTTGGCGAGGCTGGCAAGCCGCTCGACATCAATCCCGCCGGCTCGCTTCTGAATCCAGCTCCCCTGAACCCGCCAGCCAAGCAGATGCCGCAGACGGCTCTGCCGCAACCCGCTGCCGAGGCAACGGCGCAAGCCGCGCCAGCCGTGGCCGCCCTTGCGCCCTCCGACCTGCCCGCGGGATTGACATCGCCAACGCTGAAAGCCGCTATCCAGAAGGGCGATTCCAGCGCCCTCTATGAGGTCGGCGCGCGGCTGTTCGATGGCCGCGGCATCGCACGCGATCAAAAGCTGGCCTTCAGCTGGTTCGAGCGCGCCGCCAATGCCGGTCTTGTGCCCGCTCAGTTCCGCGTCGGGAATATGTATGAAAAGGGCATCGGTGTGGCCCGTGACCTGAAGCAGGCCCGCCTGTGGTATGGGCGGGCGGCTGACAAGGGCAATGCCAAGGCTACCCACAATCTCGGCGTCATCATCGCAGAAGGCGGGGATGGCAAGGCAGACTATACCGTGGCCAGCGACCTGTTCCGCCGCGCCGCGCAGTTCGGCATCCGCGACAGCCAGTACAACATCGCCATCCTGCTCGCCCGCGGGCTTGGTGTCGGCCAGAGCATGACCGAGGCCTACACATGGTTTGCACTGGCCGCCGCCCAGGGCGATGAGGAGGCAGGCCGCAAGCGTGATGAAGTCGCAGGCCGCCTGTCACCTGAAGATCTGGCCGCCGCCAAATCAGCCGTCGCGTCCTTCAAGCCGCTGGCACAGGACGCGCTGGCCAATGATGTGCCGGAACGGACCTGGGATGCCCCGGCAGCGCCTGCCGCCAGCGGCAAGCCCAAAACCAGCGCGCGGGCCGGCAGCAACAGCCGCACCTGACCATGCCAATTCAGGCAAAAGCCGCCGGATGAACCCGGCGGCTTTGCTGTTAGAGCACTACGGGAAGACTCTGCACCCGCCGCTGCCGCGTGAAAGAAAACCTCAGTCCAGCCGTTCCGCCGGATAGACGCCCCAGAGCCGCTCCTGCGGCAGCCAGCCATCAAAGCCCTGACCGAAAATGCGGCACCATTGGCCGGAGCAGCTTTTCACATTGGCAACAACACCATGCTGCAATTGGGCGACAACGCCGCTGCGCTCATCCGGCTTTTCGCGCAGCATGACCACATCGGTCTTGACCCGTGATGTGACAACGCCGGTGCGGCGGCCTGACAACAGCGAGTGCAGCACCCAGCCTTCGGTGCCCTCCGAATCCCGGATGCGGCGCCAGATTTCAAATTCGGCAACGATTTCCACCGGCATCCCGGCGCGCTGAAACACCCAGGTCGTGCGATGGTCCTTGCTCGGCCCTTCACGCAAATTCACCCGGTCGGATTTCAGGCTGACATAGCGCGGGACCGGCAGACCTGTCGCCGACCCGGCTTCCTGTGCTGCCTGGACCGGCGCAACGGTCAAGGCAAAGGCGCACGCGGCAGCGGCCAGCAGACGAAAAAATGGAGATGTCATCATGATATGATTTGTACGCAAAAGAGGCGAAGCCATGACCAGTGGGGATCGACGTGACAATGCGGCGGCTGTGCCTGAGCGGGCCGCAATTGCGGATCATCAGGCAAATGCGCCTGCTCTGCGTTGTCTTTCTCCGGCAGCGCCGATAGGAAAGACGGATTGCATCGCAAACGCGTTATGAAAGTGATGTCGTGTTTGCCGTTAAGGCCGCGTAAAGAATGCGGCACGGGTGGAGAGGAAAACATGCCGAAGGGGCAAAAACCTGTTGTTGTCGTCACCCGCAAGCTGCCTGACGTGGTTGAAACACGCATGGCGGAGCTTTTCGACACCCGCCTCAACCTTGATGACAAGCCCATGTCTCCGGCTGACATCATCGCGGCCATGCAGGACGCGGATGTGCTGGTGCCCACCGTCACCGACAAGATTGATGCAGCCATGCTGGGGCAGGCCGGCAACCGCATGCGGCTGATCGCCAATTTCGGCAATGGCTTTGACAATATCGATGTGGCGTCAGCGCAGCAGCGCGGCATCACCATCACCAACACCCCGAATGTGCTGACCGGCGATACCGCCGACATGACCATGGCGCTGATTCTGGCTGTGCCGCGCCGCCTCGCCGAAGGGTTTGAGGTGCTGGAGCACGGCAACTGGAATGGCTGGTCACCGACCTGGATGCTGGGCAGCCGTATCCATGGCAAGCGTCTCGGCATCATCGGACTTGGCCGCATTGGCAGCGCGGTGGCGGAGCGCGCCCGCGCCTTTGGCATGTCCATCCATTATCACAACCGCCGCCGCGCGCCTGAAAGCACGGAGCGGGCACTGGAAGCGACCTACTGGGAATCGCTCGACCAGATGCTGGCGCGCATGGACATCATTTCCGTCAACTGCCCGCACACGCCGGCAACCTATCATCTGCTCTCGGCCCGGCGGTTGAAGCTGATGAAAAAGGACGCCTTCATCGTTAACACCGCACGCGGCGAAATTATTGATGAAACAGCACTGGTGCGGATGATCGAGGCGGGCGAACTTGGCGGGGCTGGCCTCGACGTGTTCGAGAGCGAGCCAGCCGTCAATCCGCGCCTGCTCAAGCTCGCCAAATCCGGCAAGGTGGTGCTGCTGCCGCATATGGGCTCGGCTACGCTCGAAAGCCGCGTCGACATGGGCGAAAAGGTCATCGTCAATATCCGCACCTTCATGGACGGCCACCGCCCGCCGGACCGGGTGCTGGCGAGCATGCTTTAAGCACCAGCCTGCATCCAATCGCAGCTCCTGAGTGTATCTGCCCCGTGCGTGTCAGTCACAGGGAGTGTTGCGATGAGGCGGTGCTATTTTCTTCTGGCGGTGGTGATCAGTGCTTCAACTGCCCGGGCGGAGGGCAGCTATGGCGCGTGGCCGGTCATTGACGGGCCATTTCCCTCGACAGGCGGGGGCGGCGTGATGATCGAGGGCTATGCGCCCAAAATTGCCGGCGCAACATGCGTCACGGCCTTTGCGGCACGGCTGCCAGATGGACAGCGCTTTCACAACACCGTCGAATTTGAAGCGACTGCTATCGATGGCGGCACATTGTGCCGCAACGGGAAATGGACATCCGCTGACGGCAGCGCCTCGGGCACAACACCCTTGCAGGTGTTTATCAAGGACGGTGTTGCGCGCCGCTCGCCGTAAATAACGCGCCATGCATACAGCTATTTATGTCAACCCGGTGATTTATGCGCTGGCGATGCGATGGGCCAAGTCATTTTGGGTCAGGCATTTTTCCGCCACGCGCACGCCTTCCAGCCATGCGCCGGTGACTGTTCCCCAATGGCTGAGAGAGGCAAATTCTCCGGCAAATTGCAAACGCGGATTCTGAAAGTCGCGGACAATGCCGCGCGCGCCATGATGACCCGGCGGGCAGACGGTCCATGAGCACAATGAAAACGGATCATTGCCCCAATCGCTGACAAAAACCGGTGTGGCGCTGGCCGCATCGCTGCCGAATTTTTCGCGCAGGATATTCATCACAAATTCCTGCTTGCCGTCATGGGACCAGAATGCGGCCCCGGCAGCATTGCCGCCGAGCTCACAATAATGGAAATCACTGCCGTCGATGCAGGCGAGAATTTCCGTGTTCAGAACCGCATCACCCTTGAAAATATGCAGGCAGTCACGGCCATCGCGGTGCAGGGGTGAGTGTGGCCAATGCACAATCACACGCTCATAGGCGGCGCGGCCAAAGGCACCGAAGGCCGCAGTCATGATCGGCGGGAGCGCGCCGGAAAAATCAATGGCGCCGGACGCGAGCACAGGTGCTGGCACAGCGACAATGCAAAAGCGTGCCGCAATCTGCTGATCACCAGCCGTAACAATCACCCGGTCACCATGATCAGCAATCGCTGTCACGGCCTGATTCACTTGCACCGGCAATCCTGCAGCAGCCTTGGCGATGAGCGCGCCATAGCCGCCTTCGATAAAAGAATATTCCGTTTCCTCATGATGAAAATAATCGCGGCAACTCATCGCGTCGAGCGCGGTGCCGCACTCCAGCGCGAGATGAAAATCGAGTGTGCTGCGCCATGCTGTGTCACGGCCCTGCTGGCCTTGCGCCTGCCAGTAGCGGCCGAGGCGCGCGGCCACGCTTTCATCCATGCCGTAATCATCGAAATCATAGAGGGCCTCTTCAATGCGGCCCCAATGTTTCCAGAACGCATTGTCTTCGCCGCGGCTGGCCAGCCCATGCAGCCGCACCCCGCCGGTGGTGCGGCGCAGACCCGCCGACAATCCGCTCATGATCCGGCGCGCGGCCCGCTGCTGCGGCAATTCAAACCAGTGGGCGCCCAGATCAATCCGCGCGCCCATAACCTCGCCAGTGAAAGCGCGGCCACCGGCACGGCCGCGTGCCTCCAGCACCGTGAAAGACAGGCCGGCATCACGCCAGATGCGCGCTGCGGCAATGCCTGCCGGACCGGCACCAACAATCACACCATCAAACATGGCAGCATTATAGGTCTATAGGTCTGATTTGCTACAGCCCGTCAAAACACGGGTTCCTGAAGGATGATTTTGCGCCACTCCGGCCGCTGCGCGGGCGAAAAAACGATCCCTTCAAACCGGCTTGCCGGTCTGAAACTCGCCCATGCGCCGGAAACGCCAGAGATAGCCTGGCACCACCGCTTCCATCGCGGTGGGGCGGATGCCCATACCCTGCAAGGTGCGGCCTTCATTCACCGCCGGCGACGACACGACATTGTCGGTTTGCAGGCTGGTGATCTGATCATTGGTGAGCAGCCGGCCCGGCAGCATTTCCAGAACCGTGGCCTGAATGCGCGCGAGCGGCACCGGGATGGCAGCGATCAGCCGCTTGCGGCCGGTCACATCAAGCACATACTGCATCAGCTCGCGGAAGGTCTTGGTATCCGGGCCGCCCAGCTCATAAACACGGCCCGCCATCAGCGCGCCCTCCACAGCCTTGACCACGGCCTGCGCCACATCGCCGACAAACACGGGCTGGAATTTCGTTTCGCCATCCCCAATCACCGGCAGCACCGGCGACATCCTCGCCATGCCGGCAAAGCGGTTGAAGAACTTGTCCTCAGGCCCAAAAATAATCGACGGGCGCAAAATAATGACATCCGGCACGCCGGCACGCATGGCTGCCTCGCCAGCAGCCTTGGTGCGGGCATATATGGAATCACTGTCCGCACCGGCTCCGATGGCCGAGATATGGACGACGTTGGTGATGCCGGCAGCCGCGCAGGCCTGCGCGATGGCCTCAGCCCCCTTCACATGCACCGCATCGAAGGTCTGTTTGCCGGATTCGGCCAGCACGGCGACAAGATTGACCACCGCATCAGCACCCGTAACGGCACGCGCGATGGATTGCGGATACCGCACATTGGCCTGCACCGGCACGATCTGCCCGACAACGCCCATGGGCTGGGTATGACCGGCCAGATCCGGGCGGCGCACCGCCACCCGCACGCGCCAGCCCCGTTTGGCCAGGGCCCGCACCACATGGCGGCCGACAAAGCCTGATCCGCCAAACACCGTGACCACCCGCCCTGAATGCGCCATGCTCTGTCTCCATCCATCAGTGTTGGCGGTTTGGCGCTGACCATGCCTGCCGTCAAGCACTCCCTTATACTCCCTGACGTGCCCTTACAGGCAGACTGTCTGTTCCGCCCTGCCCGGCCACAGCTTGCACGGATAGAAGCACCATGGTTGTCCGCTCCCGGCGAGTGTGTTAGCCCGCGCCGTCCATTCAGGCGGCCTTTTCGTCCGCCCTTTCCGGAGATGATGATCATGGCCGATAACGGCGCGAACGATACCCAGGGCAATGACGCCGGCGCCATGCCGCAGATCAACACGCTGGCGCAATATGTGAAGGATCTCTCTTTCGAGAATCCGAACGCCCCGCGGTCGTTGCAGCCGCAATCCTCCGCGCCGCCCATCAATGTGCAGGTCAATGTCAACGCCAAGCAGATGCAGAGCGGCGAATTTGAAGTTGAACTGAAACTTGATGGCATGGCCGGCGAAAGCAATGCCCTGCTGTTCCGCTTCGACCTGACCTATTGCGGCGTGTTCCGGCTCGACAATATCCCGCAGGACCAGCTGCACCCGGTGGTGATGATCGAGTGCCCGCGCCTGCTCTTCCCGTTTGCGCGGCAGATCGTCGCAGAAGCCGTGTCCAATGGCGGTTTCCCGCCCTTCCTGCTCAACCCGATTGATTTCGTAGCGCTGTATCAGCAGCGCGCGGCGGAAATGCAGAACCAGCAGGGCCAGATGACGAATTGACCGTCACTGCCTGTCATCAAGCCACGACAAAACCCGGTGCTGACGGCGCCGGGTTTTTTCTTGACCGGCTTTTCATGAGCCGCTGATTGCGCATGAACATTTTTCATCCGTGCAGATGATGAGGCCGTCACTGCACGGGCCGGGAGGGATCACCAAGATAATCGGCCCAGATGGTTTCACCGCCGAGCTTGCTGACAAAGTCGGCATGGGCTGCCAGTTCCTGGGCCGTGAGCCGCTGATCCAGCGGCATGGGCCGTTTGCGCAAAAGGCCGGTGACGACACCGTTGGCATCTGTCGTCGTGGTGACCATGGCAGGTGCCAGCCCAAGCGCGGCCTGCCGCCCGCCAATCAATTCGCCATACACTTCCGCCAGAATTTCTGAATCGAGCAGCGCGCCGTGATGGGTGCGCTTGGAATTGTCGATGCCGTAGCGGGCACACAGGGCATCAAGCGAATTGGCCGCACCGGGATGTTTGCGCCGCGCGATCATCAGCGTATCGACGACGCGGCTCATTTCAATCGGAGGATGGCCGAGGCGGCCGATTTCCGCATTGAGAAAACCGATGTCGAAGGACGCATTGTGAATCACCAGTGTCGCATCCCCGATAAAAGCCAGAAATTCATCGGCAATGGCTTCAAACAGGGGTTTGCCGCGCAAGAATTCATCGGTGATGCCGTGGACGCGCATCGCATCGGGATGCACCGGACGCTGCGGATCGATGTAGACATGAAAATTCGCGCCGGTGGCGATGTGATTGACCAGTTCAACGCAGCCGATTTCGATGACGCGATCGCCCTTGGCCCAGTCAAGCCCGGTGGTTTCGGTATCGAGGACAATTTCCCGCCGCATGAGTTATTCCTGTCTGTTGCTGCCGGACCGACCGGCCAGGGCGCGCACAATATCCTGGACACTCCGGCGGGCTGATTCAAATCCGAGGCTTGTATCAATGATGAAATGGGCACGCTGGCGCTTGTCTGCATCCGGCATCTGCTGACGCAAAATGGCCTCGAATTTTTCAGCACTCATGCCGGGGCGCGCCAGCACACGCGCGCGCTGCACGTCCGGCGGCGCGCTCACCACGCATACGCCATCGCAACGGTGGGACTGATTTTTTTCAAACAGCAGCGGCACATCAATCACAATGAGCTGGGCATTGCGGGCGTGGGCACTGGCGCGGAATATTTCCTCCTGCGCGCGCACGAGAGGATGCACAATCTTTTCCAGCCGTCTCAGCGCATCCGGGTTGCCGAGCACGCGTTTGCCGAGTTCCGCACGATCAATTTCGCCGTTGCGGGTGACACCGGGAAATTCCTGTTCAACCGGCGGCACAGCCTCGCCGCGATACAGCGCATGCACCGCCGCATCCGCATCATGCACGGGAACACCGAGAGCGCGGAACATATCCGCCGTGGCGGATTTTCCCATACCGATGGAACCAGTGAGGCCAAGAACAAACATCAGTTGCGTATATCCGCTGCGACAAGATCATGAAGGGCCTGCGTCACTGCAGGCTTGACGCCAAACCAGCGGTGAAACCCCGGCGTGGCCTGATGCAGCAGCATGCCCAGACCATTCAGCGTGCGAAAGCCCCGTTCCCGCCCCGCTTTCAGAATATCCGTTTCCAGCGGCACATACACAATATCGCTGACGATGGCATGGCTGGCCAGCCCATCAAGATTGATCTGCAATGGCGGCTGGCCGTGCATGCCCAGCGACGTGGTGTTGATGATGAGATCGCAGCCTTTCCAGGCGCGCCCCTCCTCATCCCAATCCGCCGCGCGGATGCCAGAATAAAGCTGCGCCAAGTCATCAGCACGGGCGCGGTTGCGGTTAAGGATCGTGATATGATCAAGGCCACGCTGGCGCAGCGCAAAGACAATGCCTCTCGCCGCACCGCCGGCACCGAGCACAACAGCATGACGGGTTGTTGTATCCCAGCCGGGAAATGCCGCATCAAGATCGGCAATATAACCCCCGGCATCGGTATTGTCGCCGCACAGTTCGCCATTCTCATACCACAGGGTATTCACGGCACCGATGGCGCGGGCATCATCGGTTACATGCTTGCAGGCCGCAAAGGCATTTTCCTTGTGCGGCACCGTGACATTGGCACCCACAAAACCGCGCGACTGATAATCACGGATAAAAGCAGCAAAGCCATCAGGCGGCACATCGGTGCGACCATATTCGCCGGCGATGTCATACTGCTTCAGCCAATAGCCATGAATCATCGGCGAGCGGGAATGGGTGACGGGATGACCGATGATGCAGGCTTTTGGAATATCCGCATTCAGAAGAGCTGGCGCGGTGAAATTATCTTTGCTCATGCTGCGATCAGGCCCCGGCGGCGGAAAAAATCCAGAACGGGCTGCATGGGCAAACCCAGAATGGTGCTGTGATCCCCTTCGATCCTTGCAAACAAATGCTGCCCCAGACCTTCGAGTTGATAACAGCCAACCGATTGCAACAGCGCATCGCCAGCAGCATCACAATAATCGCTGATAAACTGATGATCATAAGCGCGCGCATGCAGTGTGGCGCTGACCACGGCTTCATAAACCGGGACACCGGCGATGGCGATACAAAAAGCAGAATGCAGCTGGTGGGTGCGGCCTGACAACTGTGCGAGATAATCCGCCGCTTCCTGCCGGGTACGCGCCTTTGTGCCGGGATGGCCATGGGCATCCAGCGTCTGATCCGCGCCCATCACGATGCGGGTAGGGTTTTTGCCGGCAACATCCAGCGTTTTTGCCCGCGCCAGCATGAGCGCGCGGTCAGCCTGCGCATATCCCATGGCGCGCAACGGGCTTTCGATGTGCCGCTCATCGACAGACGGTTTGATCACCTCGGATTTTATTCCCGCCGCATGCAAGAGGGCGCGGCGCGTGGCGCTGCCGGATGCCAGAACGAGTGGCGCAGCAGCAAGCCACGGCCAGACTGAGTTTGGCGGTCCATCCAGTGGTGATCGATTCGGGGCCGGTTGCATTTTATTGCGCAATAAATTTCATGCGGTGCTCGCGCAGCAGATCCATGATGGCGGCGGCGGTTTCCTCAATCGAGCGGCGTGTCACATCAATCAGCGGCCAGCCATGGCGGGCACACATTTTCCGCGACATCACAATTTCTTCCGTCACTGCTTCCCGGTCAACATAATTGCTTTCATCACTGGCATTGAGTGACAGAAGCCGGTTTTGGCGGATCTGGATGATGCGTTCGGCACTGGCGATCAGTCCGACCACGAGGGGCTTGCGCAGCGATTCCAGCATGCCCAGTCCCGCAAGTCCCGGCACCAGCGGAATATTTGCGGTTTTGATACCGCGATTGGCAAGATAAATGCTGGTGGGTGTTTTGGATGTGCGGGAAATGCCCACAAGGACCACATCAGCGGATTCCAGATCATCCGCGAGATGGCCGTCATCATGCATCATCGTATAATTCAGGGCTTCGATGCGGCGGAAATATTCAGCGTTGAGGGCGTGCTGCGCGCCCGGCCGCTGGGTGGATGGGGTACCGATATAAGATTGATACAACGCCAGGATGGGATCGAGCACGGACAGGCACGGGCAATTGTTCTGCTGGCAGATGGTTTCCAGCTGTGTGCTGAGTTCACGGTCAACCAGCGTGTAAAGAACAATGCCGGGCGCTTGTGCCAACTCACCGGCAACACGGTCAATCTGCTGACGGGATCGGACCATTGGGTAAAAATGCTCGATCACCGCCGTGCCTTCATATTGGGCGGCAGCGGCGCGGCTGATGGAAATCAGCGTCTCGCCGGTGGCATCGGACACAAGATGCACATGGAAATAACTGCGCCCCATTTGGGTTCCTCGTTTGCAGCAA
This sequence comes from Beijerinckiaceae bacterium, assembly GCA_051646285.1. GTDB lineage: Bacteria > Pseudomonadota > Alphaproteobacteria > Rhizobiales > Beijerinckiaceae > Terrirubrum. Next base: position 9,999 of record JBOFCU010000115.1, on the reverse strand, counting down.
AGCGTTGGCGCGGGGTTATCCCGCCGCCTGTGGACGGGTGTGGACGAGGCGGGCTGCAAGAGCAAGACCGCAAAAAGCCGGGGCGGGGCGGGCAAAGTTATCGACAGGCACGCTTGCTGGGGAAGGAATTGGGCCGGGCTGTTAAGAGTGTGGAAACCATGTTTCGTAACGCAGCGTTAACCACGCAACCGGCTCCGCCGATTCAAACCCGTTAACAAAGCGTTAATACGGTGAGGCAGCGGTTAACGGGTGAGGCAGCGGGTGCAGGGCTTTACAGCACCGGCTGTGGACCGCATTGGAGTCCGGATTCGACCCATCAAACAGACTCTACAAAGAATCTTTATACGATTCGGAAGAGTAACAACCGGGTGTGTGTAACTGCCATGGCGACCCTTTCTGCCTCAAATCCTGTCTCTGCGGTGAAACCCGTGATGGAAGTTCTGGCAGGCCGCCGGCAGAAGAGACCGCCGGTCTGGGTGATGCGGCAGGCAGGCCGTTATCTTCCGGAATACCGGGAGACCCGCAAGGCTGCCGGAACGTTCCTTGACCTGTGCTTTACGCCGGAGCTGGCGGTCGAGGTGACCCTGCAGCCGATCCGCCGCTTCGGCTTTGATGCCTCGATCATGTTTTCGGATATTCTGGTGGTGCCTCATGCCTTCGGCCAGAAGGTCTGGTTTGTTGAAGGGGAAGGGCCACGGCTGGAACCGATCCTGGATGTGACGCAGATTGCCGGTGCCATCGACCTTGACCGGCTGAATGCGGTTTTCGAGATTTTGCGGACGCTACGGCGGGAATTGCCAGCAACAACGACGCTCTTGGGTTTCTGTGGCGCGCCCTGGACGCTCGCTGGCTACATGATCGTGGGCCGGGGCGGGAAGGCCAAGGAGGATGTGCGCGGCGTTGCCTACGCCCGTCCTGACTTCATGCGTGCGCTGCTGGACCGGCTGGTGCAGGGGTCTATCGATTATCTCGTGCAGCAATTCCGGTCTGGTGCCGATGCGGTGCAGATTTTTGAGAGCTTTGCCGGGGAGATTCCGCCGGCCCTATTTGAGAGCCTGTGTCTTGATCCAATCCAGCGCATCATCGCCGGTGTCCGGGCGCAGGTGCCGGATGCGCCGGTGATTGTGTTTGCGCGCGGGGCCAGCCTGCCCAACCAGTTGCGGCTGGCGCGCGAGAGCGGTGCCAATGCTGTCGGTATCGACTGGGGCATGACCCTGCCGGAAGCCGCTCAGGTGCAGGCGCTGAAGCCGGTGCAGGGCAATCTCGACCCGCTGGCACTGGTGGCAGGCGGCGAGGCACTGGAGGCCGGGGTGCGGGCTGTGCTGGCCGGGCTGGGGCAGGGGCCGCTGATTTTCAATCTTGGCCATGGCATCGTGCCGCAAACGCCGGTGGGCCATGTGGAGCGGATGATCGAACTCGTCCGGAACGGGTAGGGGCGGACCATGCTTGAGCTTTGGCTGAAGGCCTTTCACGTCATGGCTGTGATCAGCTGGATGGCCGGGCTGCTCTATCTGCCGCGCCTGTTTGTCTATCATGCCGATGCCCCGGTCGGGTCGCCGCAATCGGAAACCTTCAAGGTGATGGAGCGGCGGCTGTACCGGGCGATCATGCGCCCCGCCATGATTGTGAGCTGGGTGCTTGGCCTGTGGCTGGCCTGGCAGGCGGGCTGGTTCAAGGCAGGCTGGTTCCACGCCAAGCTGGCGCTGGTGATTGGCCTGACGGCCGCCCATGAAATGATGGGGGGATGGCTCAGGGCTTTCGCCGAAGACCGCAACGCCCGCCCGGCCCGGTTTTTCCGGTTCATGAACGAGGTGCCGACGCTCTTGATGATCGGCATTGTGCTGCTGGTGTTCCTCAAGCCGTTCTGAGGCTGACTTCCCAGCCCGCCGTTCTTCAGTTTTCGCTGGCGGGGCCCCAATGTCTGCGGCCCCCGCAGTTTGACCGCATCGGCCTGCTCCGAAAACCGGTTCCCACTTTTCAGGCCCCAATGTCTGCGGGCCCCGCAGTTTGACCGCATCGGCCTGCTCCGAAAACCGGTTCCCACTTTTCGGGCCCCAATGTCTGCGGGCCCCGCAGTTTGACCGCATCGGCCTGCTCCGAAAACCGGTTCCCACTTTTCGGGCCGATGCGGGTTGTGCTTCCGTTGAGTCGCGGCTACATAGCCAGCGTCTTCCCCAGACATTGCGGTGCTGAGCGCTCCCGTTAGCGCCCGCGTTTTGACAGCGCCGCTGCCACAGGCCGATGACCGGCTTGGGCTTGCTTTCCGACCCTCCGGCCGCCCCATCGTTCAGGACGGCCCATTGACTTTAAGGTTTATCCCCATGCGGGAAATCAAACTCCACGAACTCAAGGCGAAATCCGTTACCGAACTGGTGACCTTTGCTGAAGAGCTTGAGGTCGAGAATGCCAGTGCCATGCGCAAGCAGGAACTGATGTTCGCGATCCTGAAGCAGCTTGCAGCGAAGGAAACCGAGATTATCGGTGAAGGTGTTGTCGAGGTTTTACAGGATGGCTTCGGCTTCCTGCGCTCCTCCGACGCCAACTATCTCGCCGGCCCGGATGATATTTATATTTCGCCCCAGCAGATCCGGAAATTCGGCCTGCGTACCGGCGACACTGTTGAAGGGCCGATCCGTTCACCGCAGAATGGTGAACGCTACTTTGCGCTGCTCAAGGTCAACACGATCAATTTTGAAGACCCGGACAAGATCAAGCACAAGGTCCATTTCGACAATCTGACGCCGCTCTATCCCAACCAGCGGATCAGGCTGGAGCATGATGACCCGACGAAAAAGGATTTTTCGGCCCGGGTCATGGATGTGGTGGCACCCATCGGCAAGGGCCAGCGCGCCCTGATCGTGGCGCCGCCGCGCACCGGCAAAACCGTGATCCTGCAGAACATCGCCCAATCGATCGCGGCCAACCATCCCGAGTGCTATCTCATCGTGCTGCTGATCGACGAGCGGCCCGAGGAAGTGACGGACATGCAGCGCTCTGTGAAGGGCGAGGTCGTGTCGTCCACCTTCGATGAACCGGCGACACGCCATGTGCAGGTTGCGGAAATGGTCATCGAAAAGGCCAAGCGCCTGGTCGAGCATGGCCGCGACGTGGTGATCCTGCTCGATTCGATCACCCGCCTTGGCCGCGCCTACAACACGGTCGTCCCGTCATCAGGCAAGGTGCTGACCGGTGGTGTTGATGCCAATGCGCTGCAACGGCCGAAGCGCTTCTTCGGTGCCGCCCGCAACATCGAGGAAGGCGGATCGCTGACCATCATCGCCACCGCCCTGATCGATACCGGCAGCCGCATGGACGAGGTAATCTTTGAAGAGTTCAAGGGCACCGGCAACTCGGAAATCATTCTCGACCGCAAGGTGTCGGACAAGCGCGTGTTCCCCGCCATCGACATCACCCGCTCCGGCACCCGCAAGGAGGAGCTGCTGGTGGACAAGGACATTCTCAAGAAGATGTATGTCCTGCGCCGCATCCTCAACCCGATGGGCACGGTGGATGCCATCGAGTTCCTGCTCGACAAGTTCCGCCAGACCAAGGGCAATTCGGATTTCTTCGATTCGATGAATACGTAGGACAAGGCCGGGGCAACGCTCCGGCCTTTCTGCTTTGCGCCGCCGGCACAGGTGATTCTCCGCATGGCCACTCCCGACAGCACCCGTACGATTGGTGAGGCGGTCTGGCCTGCAGACCGGGAGACCGTTGTGGGCCTGTTCAGGGCCTATGCCGCCTCCCTTGATGTCGATCTCTGCTTCCAGGATTTTGATGCTGAGCTGGCCACCCTGCCGGGTAAATATGCCCGGCCTGATGGCGCGGTTTTCCTCGCCCGTGCTGATGGCGCGGCCGCGGCCGTGGGCTGTTACCGCCGGTTCGGGGATGGCTGCGAAATGAAGCGGCTGTTTGTGCGGCCAGGCTATCGCGGGCTGGGCCTTGGCCGGGTTCTGGCGCAGCGCCTGATTGGCGAGGCACGCGCTGCCGGGCACAGCTTTATGGTGCTGGATTCGCTTGCGGGCATGCGTACCGCGCAGGCCCTGTATGGCAGCCTCGGCTTTGTTACGGTGCCGGCCTATTATGACAACCCGCTGCCTGACACGGTCTATATGCGGCTGGATTTCTAGTCCCTCCCAAGGCCAAACCGTTCTGTCAGGGCATCGGCACTGACAATCGGCAGCGAACAACGCCCATCATGGCATACAAACGCCGCCGCTTGCCCGCGCGCTGCGGCTGCCGCACCAGAGGCCGGATGATCCGGCGGCAGCACCGCCCCCTCTGCAATGGCAAGAACGATTCGCTGGTGAAACGGCAGACGTAAGGCGGTAGCGCGCAGCGCGTCCTGATCAGGTCCGGCGATCACGATCTGGGCGGCATTCAGCCGCAGATCAAATGCGCTCCACAGGGAGCCATGGGCCATGGCGGATTTGCGCATCACCGGTGCGAGATGGCGGAAGAGATGGTCGGCCCGCGCGCGGTAACTGTCATCGCCTGTCAGCGCTGCGTAACGCACCAGCGCTTCGGCATATACGCCATTGGCATTGGGCACCGCGTCATCATGGGTCGGCGCGGGGCGCACAATCAGAGCCTCACCACCGGCATGGGTCATGGCGAGATTGCCCGTCTGCATGTCGGCGTAATCGCCGTGCAGTCCGTCGAGATCGTGCCGCGCCAAGACCAGCAGAGGCTGGTCTTGCGTGGCTTCCGCCAATGTCAGGCTGGCCAGCGCCATCGCGGCATGATCGAGCGCAAAGGCTGGCAGTACGCCGATGCCATCAAGCCAGGAATGGGCCAGAGCGCCGTCCCGCATCATGGTGCGGCGGATGAAGTCATGGGCGCGGCGTGCCAGCCCGACCCAATCCTGTCTGCCGAGAAGCAAACCGGCGCGCGCCAGCGCCGTGATCATCAGCCCGTTCCAGTCTGCCAGCACCTTGTCATCGCGTCCGGGCGGCACGCGCGTGTTGCGCACGGCCAGCAAGGCGGCGCTGAGTGCCTTCAGCGTGACGCGCTCGGCTTCGGACTGGGTCTGGTCAGCCAGGCGGTTGGGGATGTTGTGTCCCTCGAAATTGCCGCCATTGGAGATGTCGTAGTGCCGGCAGAACAGACGCGCCTGTTCAGGCCCAAGAATCGATTCGATGTCGGAACGGCTCCAGACATAGACCTTGCCTTCCTCGCCTTCCGAGTCGGCATCGAGGCTCGAGGCAAAGCCCCCTGCCTTGATCATGTCCCGTTCAAGCCACTGGACAATGCCACTGGCGGCATCGTGAAACAGGACGTCCCCGGTCTGGGCGGCAGCCAATGCGTAAAGTTCGAGAAGCTGGGCGTTATCGTAGAGCATCTTTTCAAAATGCGGGACCAGCCAATGCGCATCGACGGAATATCGGGCGAATCCGCCACCGATGTGATCATGGATCCCGCCGAGCGCCATGCGCCGTAGGGTGGTCAGCACCGGCTGGCGCAGGGTTGCATCGCCGCTGCTGCTGGCTGCCCGCCACAGGGCATTGAGAATGGGCGGGTTGGGAAATTTTGGCGCCCCGCTCAGCCCGCCATTCACAGCATCAAACGCCGCCGGTATCTGTTGCGCGGCATGGATAAAGTCGTGCGCCGTGAGATCTGCCGTATCAGTCCCCCGGTTTGCCGTGTTCTGGGTGGCCAGCAGGTGGGCCGTGAGCGCCTGGGTGTTGTGATTGATCCGTATCGCGTCATCACGGTAGATCGCCGCCACCTGCCGCAACAGATCGGAAAAGCCGGGACGGCCATAGCGGCTGACGGGTGGAAAATAGGTGCCGCCCCAGAATGGCTTGCGATTGCTATCCAGAAACATGGTGAGCGGCCAGCCACCCTGTTCGCCGAGGGCATGCAGCGCCGCCATGTAGATATGATCAATGTCGGGCCGCTCCTCGCGGTCCACTTTGATATTAACGAACAGGTCATTCATCACGGCGGCGATGGATTCGTTCTCGAAACTTTCGTGGGCCATGACATGGCACCAGTGGCAGGCCGCATAGCCGACAGAGAGCAGGACGGGCTTGCCGGTGGCATTGGCGGCGGCGAAGGCTGCATCGCCCCATTCCCACCAATGGACAGGATTGTGGCTGTGCTGGCGCAGGTAGGGGCTTCTGGCGCTGCCAAGACGGTTATGACCGGTTCTGCTGTTTCCTGTCGTCATGGCCTGTCCTTCTGATTCCTATCGGCCGGCAGCAGTGGCAAGACTGCCCGCGTCTGGTATCCCACTTGACCGCACCGGTCTTGCAAGAGTAGCGGACCGGCTTCGTTCGTCGAGACTGCTTCAGGCCGGTGGCGGCGCAGAGTTCATCATATGCGGGATATGGATACCATCGTTGCGCTGGCAACGGCGCGCGGCCGCGCGGCGATTGCAGTCATGCGTATTTCTGGTCCCGGCACAGCCGCCAGCATCAAGGCCATGGCCGGCCGTCTTCCAAAACCAAGACAAGCGACCCTTTGCCGCTTGACCGACCCTCGTGATGGCGAAGCCATCGATCAGGCGCTGGTGCTCTGGTTTCCTGGTCCCGCCAGTTTTACCGGTGAGGATTCGGCTGAGTTCCATATCCACGGCGGGCGTAGCGTCGCGGCGGGTCTGCTTGACGCTTTGATGGCGGGATGTGGTGCCCGCATGGCGGAGCCGGGCGAATTTGCCCAGCGCGCCTTTGCCAATGGCAAGCTGGATCTTGCGGCGGTGGAGGGGCTGGCCGATCTGATTGATGCCGAGACGGCGATGCAGCGGCGTCAGGCCCTCCGCCAGCTCGATGGCGCGCTGGGCCGGCAGATCGAGGACTGGCGGCAACGCTTGTTGCATGCATCCGCATGGGCTGAAGCCACACTCGACTTTTCGGATGAAGCTGACGTTGATAGCGGCGCTCTGACTTCGGCCATGGTCAGTGTTGGCGTCCTGCTCGCCGATATCGAGAAAATGCTGAGCGAGAATAGTGGCCGCGAACGTCTGCGTGACGGATTTACAGTGGTGATCGCTGGTCCGCCCAACGCTGGTAAATCAACTCTGATGAATGTGCTGGCACAGCGTGAGGTGGCCATTGTTTCGCCCATGCCGGGGACGACCCGCGATGTGATCGAGATTCATCTCGATGTTGATGGCTGGCCAGTCACGCTCATTGATACAGCCGGAATTCGTGACTCTTCCGATCCAATTGAAAATGAAGGCATTGCAAGAACGCGGTTGCGTGCCGAGCAGGCTGATCTTTTGCTGTGGCTTATGGCGTACACCGCTGAATCATCGTGTGAATCAGAGCCTTTACCGGGTGCTGTGCCCGTTCTGACCAAGGCAGATCTGATTATCGATTCGAGTCCGAAACATGGTGAAGAAAGTGTAAAGATATCGGCATTGACCGGTGTGGGCATGGACGATCTTCTTGCGTTGATTGTGGGCAGGGCAGAAGCCACGTTCGGTGCAGGGTCTGGTTTGATAACCCGGAGGCGCCATCGAGAGGCGTTGACCGATACTGTCGCATGCCTTCAGCGAGCGATTGCGCTTTTTGACAAGGGCAGACATGATGAATTGGTTGCGGAGGAGCTTAGGCTTGCCCTGCGCTCATTAGGACGGATTACTGGCAGGGTCGATGTCGAGGACGTGTTAGGTGCGATCTTTTCCGGCTTTTGTATTGGCAAATAGCAGGTTGGAAATAGCACCAGTTGTGCACGACAGAATCTGACGGGTGGTGTTTCACGTGAAACATCGTGACTCAAAGTAGGCTTTTCGGTAACAGGTGACCATGAGTCAAACCATGTGCAGCTTCGATGTGATTGTGATTGGCGGCGGCCACGCCGGGTGCGAGGCTGCTGGTGCAGCAGCGCGGTTTGGTGCGCAAACTGTCCTCATCACGCATCGCTTTGACACCATTGGCGAGATGTCCTGCAACCCTGCTATCGGTGGACTTGGAAAGGGTCATCTCGTCAGAGAAATCGATGCACTCGATGGACTCATGGGGCGCGTCGCTGACGCGGCTGGCATTCAGTTCCGCGTGTTGAATCGGCGCAAGGGTCCTGCCGTGCGCGGCCCTCGGGCACAAGCCGACCGCGCGCTTTATCGGAAGGCGATGCAGCGTGAGATTTCCAGCCAAAGCAATCTGACAGTGCTTGAGGGTGATGTATTCGATCTGCAAGTCGTTGCAGGGCGCGTTACAGGTGTGGTCTTGGCTGATGGTCAGGTGTTTCGCGCTGGTGCCGTCGTGATTACAACAGGAACCTTCTTGCGCGGGCTGATCCATATAGGCGAGGAGAAAATTCCAGCCGGGCGGAATGGTGAGGCACCATCAGTTGGTTTGTCTGCAACACTTGCAGCCCATAATTTTCCGCTTGGCCGCTTGAAGACGGGTACGCCGGCACGGCTGGATGGCCGTACCATCAGATGGGATCAGCTCGATCAGCAGTGGGGCGATGAACCGCCAGAGCCTTTTTCCACACTGACCGACACAATTACAAACCGCCAGATTGCCTGCGGGGTAACGCGTACAACTGAGGCAACACACGCCATTATACGCCAAAATCTGTCGCGCTCCGCTGTTTATAGTGGTGATATTGAGGGTCGCGGCCCGCGCTATTGCCCCTCGATTGAAGATAAGGTTGTGCGATTTGGTGACCGCGACGGGCATCAGATTTTTCTCGAGCCAGAAGGCCTGGACGATCCGACGGTTTATCCCAACGGTCTTTCGACATCTCTTCCGCGTTCAGTGCAAGACCAGTTTCTGCGAAGCATTCCCGGGCTCAAAGATGTGGCGATCATGCGCCATGGATATGCGATCGAATATGACTTCGTTGATCCTAGATCTTTGTTCGCAACATTGGAAACCAAGTATCTTGCCGGGCTTTTTCTGGCTGGCCAAATCAACGGCACAACTGGGTATGAAGAGGCTGCTGCCCAGGGGCTGGTGGCAGGCCTCAATGCCGCGCGTATCGCTAGCGGTGGTGACGCTGTCGTCGTTGATCGCTCCTCTGCCTATATAGGTGTCCTTGTCGATGATCTGGTTACAAAGGGCGTGAGTGAACCTTATCGCATGTTTACGTCTCGCTCCGAGTTCCGCCTGTCGCTGCGTGTTGACAATGCTGATGAACGCCTGACCCGACAGGGTATCGCATGGGGTTGCATTGGAATATGGCGAGAGACGCAGTTTCTCGAGCTCAGCAAACAGTTGGGAGAATGGCGTACGGCGTTGCAGTCTATGTCACTCACACCCAATGAAGGGGAAGTCTATGGGCTGTCCATCAATCGTGATGGCATTCGCCGGTCTGCATTTGAGCTGTTGAGCCGGCCCGATATTGATATGAACCGATTGGCTCTGATTTGGCCAGTTCTCTCAGATATTCCAGCCAAGATTGCTGATCGCATCATGAACGATGCCAGCTATGCGAACTATATCGATCGCCAGGATGAGGACATTGCACGGTTTCGCCGAGATGAGCATATCGTGCTTGGCAAAGCGTTTGATTATGCATCATTATCTGGTCTATCCAATGAGTTGTTGCAGAAGTTGACGGCTGTCGCACCACACACCCTTGGGCAGGCTGGGCGCATCGAGGGCATGACGCCTGCTGCATTGTTGTTGCTGGCTGCGTCTGCAAGGCGGAAGCAGACCAGGGCTGTTGTTAATGTGTCAGGTAACACCGGCGGTGAGTTTGATGCTTAGTAGAGATGAGGTGCTCTCACACCTCAATGTTTCACGTGAAACATTGCAGCGACTCGACTCATACGTGCATCTGCTGGAGCGCTGGCAAAAATCAATCAATCTGGTTGCGCCATCTACGATTCCATATGTTTGGCACAGGCACATTCTGGATTGCGCGCAACTTGCCAAATTTCACATGGATCGGGCTCATTGGGTTGATTTAGGCGCTGGAGCAGGGCTGCCCGGCATTGTTGTGGCCATTCTGCGCCAGGAGACAAGTCCCAACTTCAATCTTCATCTGGTTGAATCGAACGGGAAAAAGTGCGCTTTTTTGCGTGAAGCCAGCAGGATCTGCGGA
>JBOFCU010000087.1:0-42398 GCA_051646285.1 Beijerinckiaceae bacterium | reverse complement strand
TGTAAAATAAGCGAAAGGGAAGGCTCATTATAGACAAATGATTTTCCGAGGTCGCCACGCAGCGCATTGCCCCCAAAAATCAGGAATTGCTGCCATAGTGGCTTATCAAGTCCAAGGCGCTGGGCGATGGCTTGCCGGTCTGCTTCAGTGGCATCCTGCGGAGCGAGAATATCCACCGGGTCAGCAACAGCATACATGGCCACAAAAACGACAGTCGCCATCACAGCTACAACCAGCATGGCCTGCGCAAAACGCCGTATCAGATAAACCAGCATGCGCCAATCCAGACTTAATGAGAGCCGCCAATAGAACCACCGCACTGGCCATGCAGGCCAATGCGGTGCTTCAATTTTATTGTACGGGACGGATGTCGGCGGCCAATGTATATTGATCTGTCCGCGCCTTGTAGGTCAGGCCTTTCTTGAAGGCCCACGGCGTCACTTCAAAATGCAATGGCAAGATACCCACATCATCGACCATCGCAATTTTTGATGCCTGTTGCAGCAACGATTCACGCTCCTTGTCATTGATGGTTGCCATGGCCTTCACCACCAGCTCATCAACTTTGGAGTTCGAATAGCGTGCCCGGTTTGTTTGCCCGAGCCCCTTTTGTGGCTGATGGGTCAGAACAAGCGCGTTCATCGAGTTCGACATTTCGCCGGTATCCGCGCCCCAGCCTGCCAGAAATGCAGAAAATTCAAACTTGTTGCGGCGTGTGAAGAAGGTTGAAACAGTCATGGCATCCACATTGGTTTTCACACCAATACGCGCCCACATCTGCGCAACCGCCTGTGCGATTTTTTCATCATTGATATAACGGTCATTGGGCGTGCCAAGGGTAATTTCAAAGCCGTTAGGATAGCCAGCTTCCGTCAGCAATTTCTTGGCTGCATCGACATCATATTTTGTTATTGGAAAATCTTTTGTCGAGCCGAACATCGGCCATGGCAACAATTCGCCGGCAGGTACTGCAACTCCACCCATGATGCGCTCGACGATGGCAGGACGATTAATCGCCATAGACAGAGCCTGACGCACACGCTTATCCATCAGCGGGTTCTTGTCGGTACCCTTGATGCCAGGTGATTTCCAGTCAGGCCCATTGAATTGATCGAGCTGGATATAAATAATCCGGTTAGACAAGCCTTGCGCGATTTGAAAACCGCTGCTCTTGATGCGGTCATGATCCTGAATGGGCGGTACTTCGATAAAATCGACATCGCCAGCGAGAAGGCCGGCCACGCGCGCACCTGCATTGGTCAAAGGCCGGAAAGTCACCTTTTTCCAGTGCGGCTTTGTGCCCCAGTAATTGTCATTCCGTTCAAGCACAACATGGGTGCCGCGCGTATATTCAACAAGCTTGAATGGTCCGCTGCCGATAGCCATTGCAGGCGTATTGAATTCGACAGGTTTTGGATTATTGCCAAGGTTGTCACAGCCGCCTTGCTTGAATTTGAGTCCGCTGTTGCCGCCGGCGACCTTGGCATTGATGATACCAACCGATGTCAGGCTTGTCGGCAGAAGCGGATCTGGTGCCGCAGTTTTGATGATCAGCGTTTCAGCATCCGGAGAATCAATCGACGCGATGGTTTTTACGGCGAGCCCAAAATGCCCCGGCGACCCTTCAACAAAGGGCAGCCGACAATAGGTGTAGATAATATCATTGGCCGTGAGGGCATCACCGTTGGTGAATTTCACATTCGGCTGAAGTTTGAACTCCCATGTCGTGTCATCGACAGCGCGCCAGGATTTTGCCAGCGCTGGAACAAGCTTCTGGTTTTCGTCTGTCTCCACCAGCGCATCGAATATATGCCGCTTCAATGCGTTGTTCGCACCTAGATTATGGAAATGGGGATCGGCTGATGTCGATTCCGAGGTAAGCCCTATACGCAAATCTTGTGCTTGCGCTGTGCGCATCAAGGCCGTGCTGGCCAGCAAAGTCGTTGCTGCAACGACAGCATATTTCAACGGTTTCATGTGATCTCTCCGGCCCTGTGCCTGCTTCTGACGTTGCGTACACGTGATTTGTGCGCCGCAATAAAATTGAACGCTGGATGGGAGAGTAGGGCGCGCAAACGCCCTTGTCACCTCCCTTGACTTGCCATGAGCCGCTTTCCCAAAGCTGTTTTGCAGTTTACGAGGGGGCAGGCGCAATGCGCTGAAAGCAATGCGATTCACGGGCAAGGTTCATGAGCGTCACCCGCCAGACAATTGATATTCTGACCCGCCTTGTTGCGTTTGACACCACAAGCCGGAATTCCAATCTGCCCTGCATTGGATGGATAGAAGAATATTTGAGCAGCCTTGGTGTGCGCAGCGAGCGTGTTGGTGACGAAACAGGCACCAAGGCCAATCTGTGGGCAACCATTGGCCCGGTTGATGTGCCCGGCTATGTGCTGTCTGGGCATACCGATGTTGTGCCTGTCGATGGCCAGAATTGGCAGACCGATCCTTTTGCGCTGGTCGAGAAAGATGGAAAATTATTCGGCCGTGGCGCTGCGGATATGAAGGGATTCAATGCTGTTTGCCTGGCCATGGTGCCAGCCATGGTGCGCGCCGGTCTCAAAAAACCGATCCATCTCGCTTTTTCCCATGACGAGGAAATTGGCTGCGTCGGCGTGCGCTCGCTGTTGCACAGGCTGGCTGAAGCACCTGTGAAGCCGCTGGGATGTTTTGTGGGCGAACCGAGTAACATGCAGGTCATCATTGGCCACAAGAGCAGCGTGCGGCTATGGGTCAATGTGCGGGGCCGGGCGGCGCACTCTTCGTTGGCACCGCAAGGCGTCAATGCAATCGAATGGGGTGCCCGCGTTGTCGCCCGCGTGCGCGAAATTGAGGAAAGCCTGGAGCGCGAGGGTAATCGCGACCCGCTTTATGATCTGCCGCACACAACAACGCAGGTCGGATTGTTCAGCGGCGGCGCCGCACCCAACATTGTCCCGCAGGATGCGCGTTTCACGTTTGAGGTGCGGGCCATTGGGCTTGATAGCCCGCACGCCATCGCCGCATCTGTAGAAAGTTTTGCCAAGACTGAGCTTGAGCCACGGATGCAAAAAATTGCGCCCGAGGCCGGATTTGATTTTGACTGGACCGGCGATGTGCCGGGATTTGATGCCAATCCCGATGATGATATTGTCACGCTGGCCAAACGGTTTGCCGGGCGTAATGATCATGCCAAGGTGTCCTACGGCACAGAAGCCGGGTTGTTTCTTAAAATCGCGGGTATTCCCTCGGTCGTTGTTGGCCCTGGCAGCATCGAACAAGCGCACAAGCCTGACGAATTTATCGCAATATCTGAACTTGAATCCTGCGCGCAATTTGTTACGCGTCTGATCGACCACTGCAAGCAATGAACGGCCGGTGAAACCATGAATGACCCTGTTCTTGTTGAGGTGACACGCGGCCAGCGTGTTGAATCAATCCATGCCGGTTCTGTGGCAGTCAGTGATGCCAGCGGAAAACTGCTGGTCAGTCTCGGAGACGTATCAAATCCAGTCTTTCCGCGTTCTGCCGTAAAAGCCTTTCAGGCCTTGCCTCTGCTCGAAACGGGGGCGGCTGATAAATATGCATTGACAGATGCAGAAATTGCATTGGCCTGCGCCTCACACTCTGGTGAGCCGCGCCATGCTGCCCTATCGGCACAGATGCTGGCCAAAGCAGGGCACGATGAAAATTGTCTGGAGTGTGGTGCGCACTGGCCATCGAATGTTGAATTTGCGCGCGCTTTGGCACGTGATGGGCAAACGCCAACCGCATTGCACAACAATTGTTCGGGCAAGCATGCGGGGTTTGTCTGTCAGGCCTGTGGCAATGGCGAAGATCCCCAAAATTATATCACGCCTGATCATCCTGTGCAGAAGCGCGTGCGGCGCGCCCTTGAGGAGATGACAAGCGAAACCTTTTCCAGTGCACTCACTGGCATAGATGGCTGTTCCATCCCGACCTATGCCATTCCATTGTCATCCATGGCGCGTGGATTTGCACGCTTTGGCACAGGTGAAAAACTTGATGCCACCCGGGCGCATGCCGCAGCACGCATTCGCAAGGCGGTTGCTGCAAATCCGGATATGGTTGCAGGCGTGGGCCGCGTGGATACCGTGATCATGACGGCCTTGCGTGAACGCGCATTTGTTAAAACAGGTGCGGAAGGTGTCTATTGTGGCGCGTTGCCGGAATTGGGTTTGGGTTTTGCACTGAAGTGTGATGACGGTGCTGGACGTGCATCAGAAGTGGCAATGGCCGCCATTTTGGCTGCGTTTTTACCATTGAGCGGCACGGAGCAGGCGGTTGTTGCAAAGTCTGTCCAACCATCTCTTGTGAATTGGAACGGCATTGAGGTTGGCCGCTTGAGGCCGTCGCAGGAATTGCAGCGGGCGCTGGAAAATGCTGCGCGCATCTAGCGCACCTGTTTTGCCAAAACTCTGATGGTGGCCCTCATGGCCCGCGTCATCACGTCCAACGTCAGAGGTTTTGTGCGGATGCGTGTTTTTGGGATGGTGCCCGAAAGTGGTGCCAGCATTGGCACATGAATGAAAACTGTCGGGCGCTTTTCTTGTTTTGTTGCCCGCAGCGCAAGTGATTTAGCATAAATGCCATTGCAGAGATAACGGCCGGCGTTGTTGGAAATTCGCACCGCAGATGTTTCATGGCCAATGGCAGCATGAATTTGTTCCGCTGATGCCGCAATCTTATAGTGCTGCGGCTCAATATGCCCTGCTGGCATAGCAGCTTGCGATACACCGCTGGCATCAGGAAGCATGCGCCGGGATCCGGTGCGTGCAACCGTTTCGATCGAAATATGTTTGCGGCGGGCGGCAACGCCAAGATGGAGGACCGCATCAGCGTCACTGTGTGTGATGACTTTTTCTACCTCGGCATCGAGAATGGACCACCGCGTTGGAAATATGTGCGGAATGATGGCAAGTCCGATGTGGTCAAACCCCCGTTGCTGCACCAGCCTCTTGATAATCGCCTGTGTCGGATTCACCCTGACATGGGGGAATGGTCCGAAGCCGGTGACCAGAATACGGATTGTGATTTTCGTCCGCTTCATGGATTGTCTATCACGCTGATGATCTCATGGGCTGCCAGCGGTGCCGACAATGTGCCTTGCGCAACCCGTGCTTCAAGTGCGGGAATCCGCGCTTTCAGCAGCGGATGACCAAAGAGCTGGCGCCGTAGCCTTTCGTCGATCAGCGTCCGCATCCAGCGCACATTCTGCTCAGCACGCTTGGCCGCCAGAAACCCGTTGGCGGTTGTCTTGCTGCGATGGTCACAAATATGAGTCCACAGTTCGCGGATGCCCTGACCCGTCAGGCCTGACATCAAAACCACAGGAGGTGTCCAGTCAGGCGTCGCCGGCGTCAGGATATGGAGCGCCGCGCGGTATTCGGCCAGTGCGGCGCGGGCGCGCGGTGCGTTATCGCCATCAGCCTTGTTCACCGCGATCATGTCGGCAATCTCAAGCACGCCCTTTTTGATCCCCTGCAATTCATCGCCAGCGCCGGGCAGCATCAGGACGAGAAAAAAATCGGTCATATCAGCCACAGTGGTTTCTGACTGGCCGATGCCTACCGTTTCAACCAGTACGACATCAAAGCCGGCGGCCTCACACAGCAGCATGGTTTCACGGGTTTTGTTCGCAACACCGCCCAAGGTGCCCGACGAAGGCGAGGGACGGATGAATGCCCGTGAATCTGCCGCGAGTTTTTCCATCCGGGTTTTATCGCCAAGGATGGACCCGCCGGTGCGCGTTGACGAGGGATCGACGGCCAGCACCGCAACAGTGTGGCCCAGCGCGGTGAGGTGGCTGCCAAGCGTGTCAATGCTGGTCGATTTTCCGACACCCGGCACGCCGGTGATACCGATGCGCATGGCTTTGCCGGTCTGCGGTAGCACAGCTTGCAGCAAGGTGTCGGCCGCGCGGCGGTGGTCATCACGCCGGGATTCCACCAGCGTAATCGCGCGTGCCAGCGCCGCGCGGTTGCCGGCGAGCAGCCGCGCGCGCAATTCATCAAGATCAGATGCGGGCATCGCCGGACGCTGTTGCATGACTATCTCTTAAAGGAGCAGTGCCAGTCATGAAACTGCGAAAAGCCGCGCATCCCAAGGCTTTGGCATATCACTGGCCGCAATGCCGCCACATCACAGAACGCTGCATGAATGAAATCCTCAGACCGCGTTCAGCCGCCGTCCGGCATGATCTGCATGTCAGGTGGATGGACTGGCCCGCCCGAGGGCCGCACCGGACAGGGAGACCATGATGGTCAAAATCAGCGTAATCGCCGCCACTGTCGCGATGGCGCTTGGCCTCGTCATATCCGCTCCGGCGCAGGCTTGGGAGCGTGGCGGCGGGACAGGTGAATGGCATCATCCGCGAGCGCAGCACTATGGCTATCGCGCACCCGTCGCTCCGCCGGTGTATGAGCGTCATCACTATCGCCCGCAGCCTCATGCCTATGGCCCGCCGCCCTGGCGTCGCCGCTGGGCCCAGTGGCGTCATGGCTATGGGCCGCGCCATGGCTACGACAGCCCGCGCGGCTGGTGGTGAACGCTATTTTTGTGACATGAAATGCAAAGCGGCGCGCCAGCGCCGCTTTGTTGCATGGTGGCCTCACCAACGCCCCAATTACCATAGAAAGCCCTGCAGCAGGCTCAAAATGGCAGCCCTGACGCTGGTTAACCCTTTCAGGTTACCATTCATTCAGGATTTGGATGGCACGCCAGTGCCACCTCATCATTGACGGGAATATATGCGGTGCGCGCTGTTCGACACCATGGAAATGCTTTTGCCACGCTGAAAGCTGGGGCCTGTATCAGTCTCGCCCTGCTGCTTGGCGGCTGTGTGTCGACAGGGCTGGACACGGTTGGCGCAGGTCTGAAGGCGACAGCCTCAAGCGTTCTCGGCCCGTCGCAGGAAGCGCGTGGCGTTAAAATTCTTGTGGCATCCACCAGGCCGGAGAGTGGCGCACGCGGCGGCAAGGCAAAATTTTCGGAAATCGTCGTCACCATTCCGCCGGGCCACATGCCGGGTGTCATCGAACGCCCGACCATCACACCGGAATCGCCGGGCAGGCACTTCACGCTGCGCCGCCTGAAGGGGCTTGAGCAGCACGAGGTGACAGGTGCGGTCACGCAGGAAATAGCTGGCCGGCAGGGCCTTGGCCGCGATGTGCTCGTGTTTGTGCACGGCTTCAACAATTCGCGGGAGGAGGCATCATTCCGGCTTGCGCAAATCGTGCAGGACACCGGCTTTAACGGGTTGCCCGTGCTGTTTTCCTGGGCGTCTCAGCAAAGCCTCTGGGGCTATGGTGCTGATAAGGAAGGCGCCACCGCATCACGCGATGCGCTCGAGGCCCTGCTCGTTGAATTGGGTGCCAACCCGGATGTGAATCGCGTGCATGTGCTCGCGCATTCCATGGGCACGTGGCTTGCGATGGAATCACTGCGCCAGGCTGCGATTGGCGGCCGCGGCGACCTCGGTGGAAAAATTGGTGCTGTGATGCTGGCTGCACCTGATCTCGACCTTGATGTCTTCCAGAGTCAGATCGCGCGTCTTGGCCGGGCTGATCACATTTCCTTGTTTGTCGCGAGTGACGACCGTGCGCTGGCCGTATCCAGCCGCATTGCCGGCGCGCGCGCCCGTGTTGGCGCGCTTGATCTTGCCAATAAGGAACATCGCGATACCGTCGCCTCGCTCGGCGTGCGTGTTTACGATATGACTGGCAGCAAGGGCACCGATTATTTCCGCCACGGCACATTTGCCGAAGCGCCGCAGATCGTGAAGGTTATTGGTTCGCGTCTGAAAGACGCGCCGTTGCGCGAGGCGAGTGCGGCTCCGGGATCAACGTCATCACCGCAGGCAGAATGATTATTCCGCCGCGCTGCGCTGTGCATAGCCAAGCCGGCCATTCAATTCTTCTAGCAATTTTTCTGCTGCGCTGGGAATGACTGTACCCGGCGGGAAAATGGCAGAAGCACCGGCCTGATACAGCGCATCGAAATCCTGCGGCGGGATGACGCCGCCAACAACAATCATAATGTCCGGGCGGCCCTGTTCAGTCAGTGCCGCGTTTAACTCTGGCACCAGTGTCAGATGGCCCGCTGCGAGCGATGAAACGCCCACAATGTGCACGTCATTTTCCACGGCCTGACGCGCCGCTTCCGCCGGTGTCGCAAACAGCGGCCCGATATCCACGTCAAAGCCCAGATCCGCGAAAGCCGAGGCAATCACTTTCTGACCGCGATCATGCCCATCCTGCCCCATTTTCGCAACGAGCAGACGCGGCCGGCGGCCATCATTATCTTCAAACGCATCAACCAATGCGCGCACGCGCTCAACGGCTGGTGACATGGCGCCGGCCTCCCGCTTGTAAACACCGGAAATGGAGCGGATTTCCGCCTTGTGGCGGCCCCAGACCTTTTCCAGCGCCATCGAAATTTCACCCACCGTCGCTTTCATCCGCGCGGCCTTGACACCAAGGTCCAGCAGGTTGCCTTCGCCGGATGCAGCCGCATGCGACAAGGCTTCCAGCGCCGCATCAACATCAGTCTGGATTCGTTCTGCCTTCAGGCGCGCCAGTTTCTCAAGCTGTGCGGCGCGCACCTGCGCATTCTCGACCTTGAGAACATCAATTGTGGCCTCATTCTCTGGCTTAAATTTATTCACGCCAATGACGGATTGAATACCGGAATCAATCCGCGCCTGCGTTTTGGCCGCAGCCTCCTCGATGCGCAGTTTTGGAATGCCTGCTTCAATGGCCTTGGCCATGCCGCCGAGTTGCTCGATTTCCTGAATATGCGCCCATGCTTTTTCAGCAAGCTGCTGCGTCAGTTTTTCGACATAATAGGACCCGCCCCACGGATCGATGATGCGCGCTGTGCCGCTTTCCTGTTGCAGCAGAATTTGCGTGTTACGGGCGATACGTGCCGAAAAATCGGTCGGCAGCGCCAGTGCTTCATCCAGCGCATTGGTGTGCAATGATTGCGTATGCCCTTGCGTCGCCGCCATGGCCTCAACCATGGTGCGTGCCACATTATTGAACACATCCTGAGCCGTGAGCGACCAGCCGGATGTTTGTGAATGGGTTCGCAGCGGCAAGGATTTGTCGGACTTCGGTTCAAAATCTTTCACGAGCTTTGCCCACAACAGACGCGCCGCGCGCAGCTTGGCGACCTCCATGAAAAAATTCATGCCGATCGCCCAGAAGAAGGACAGGCGCGGCGCAAAGGCATCCACATCAAGCCCCGCAGCAATGCCCGCGCGCAGATACTCGACGCCGTCGGCCAGCGTGTAGGCCAGTTCCAGATCCTGCGTCGCGCCCGCTTCCTGCATGTGATAGCCGGAAATCGAGATCGAGTTGAATTTCGGCATGTTTCTGGCGGTATAGCCAAAAATATCTGAAATAATCCGCATCGACCCCTTGGGCGGATAGATGTAGGTGTTGCGCACCATGAATTCTTTCAGAATATCGTTCTGAATGGTGCCAGCGAGTTTATCGGGCGAAACGCCCTGTTCTTCGGCCGCGATGATATAAAGCGAAAGAATAGGCAGCACTGCGCCATTCATGGTCATCGACACGCTCATCTGATCGAGCGGAATGCCGGAAAAAAGCGTGCGCATGTCGTAAATGGAATCGATCGCAACACCGGCCATGCCAACATCGCCACCAACGCGGGGATGATCGGAATCATAACCGCGATGGGTCGCGAGATCGAAGGCGACAGACAGGCCTTTTTGTCCGGCGGCCAGATTGCGGCGGTAAAAAGCATTCGAATCTTCAGCCGTCGAAAATCCCGCATATTGCCGGATCGTCCAGGGCTGGTTGACATACATGGTCGGGTAGGGGCCGCGCAAGAAAGGCTTGATGCCCGGATAGGTGTCGAGAAAATCTATGCCGTCACGGTCAGCGGCGGAATAAGCAGGCTTGACCGGAATACCTTCCGGAGTCAGCCATGGTTCGCCGGTTGGCACCGCAGAGGCGTTGGCTTTCGCGAATGGAATGGCGGAGAAATCAGGAATGCGTGACATCTATTTTCTCCGTCATGCCTGTGCTGCGTGCAGAATTTTCATCGCATCACAGCCCATAAAAACAAATTCGCTCACACCAGCAGCGCGCAATGCAGCCTCCACTTCACCCGGCCGCCCTGCCAGATAAACCTTTTGCGCACCGCTCTGTATCAGCGCCAATGCTGCATCTGCCGCTTCGCTGGCATAGAGATCATCGGTCGAACACAGGCAGGCCATCGTCGCGCCGGAAGCTTTGAACGCATCGGTCAGAGCGACAAGATCGGTGCCGCCATCCTCGGCAAAGCCGTCATGCAGCGGCGCTTCAATGCCGCCCGCTTCAAAGAAATTCTTGGCAAACATCGCCCGTGCTGTGAAATCGGCAATGCGCCCCAGTGTTGCCAGAAACATTTTGGGCCGCACACCGTTTTTGCCCAAGGCGTCATCAGAGGCGTCGCGCAACGCCTCAAACGATTCCGCACTGCGCCGCGCGGGAAGCGGGGCACAGCGTACACCTTCCAGCGGTGGCGGGGCAAATTGCCCACGTGGCTCGCCGGCTGCAAAATGGGCGATGATGCCGTTGAAATCGATACGCGCGCCGGGCAGGCGGTCACGTGGCGCATTTTTGGCTTGCGGGAGAGGCATATCCAGCACCTCCGGCTTGCCCTCTGCAATATTTGGAAATTCGCTGGTGCCGGTGATGGGCTGCTTGCGGGTCGCCACGGCATTTTCAATAGCTTTGGCTGCTGCTGCAACGCGCGCCTGAAAATGCCCGCTGCCGAGTGAGGCAAAAATACCGCCTTCGCGTTCGATATGCTGAAATTCGGCCCAGGCTTTTTCACACAGCGCATCTGTCAGCGCTTCGATGCCGCCAGCGCCCGCAGATGGATCGGTAACTTTTGCGAGATTGGATTCTTCCAGCAGCACAAGCTGCATGTTGCGCGCCACGCGGCGCGCGAATGCATCGGGCAGACCTATGGCGCGGGTGAAGGGCAGGGCGCTGATGCTGTCAGCACCGCCAATACCGGCGGCAAAAACGGCGATGGTGGAACGCAACATATTGGTATGGGGATCGCGCCGTGTCATGGAGCGCCATGCGGTTTCGCCGTGAATGTGCACAGGCTTAGGCGTCAGGCCACAGGCGTCCTGAACCCGCGCCCATAACAGACGCAACGCGCGGAATTTGGCGATGGTCACGAATTGATCGGTATCGGCAACGAGCGTGAATGACAGGGCATCGCACACAGCACCGGCAGTGAGGCCATGCGGTTCAAGGCCACGCAGATAAGCGACAGCAGAGGCGAGCAGATAGCCCAGCTCCTGCGCTTCGCTGGCGCCGGCTTCATGCGGCACGCGGCTATCGCAGCGCATAATGGGCGAACGAAATCCGCGTGCGGTCAGGCCTGTCACAACCTCCGCCACCCGCGCCATCATGACGGGCATGGGGGCCGGGGCTTGGCCCGTGCTGGCGAGGTCATCAACAGGTTGCAGACCGAAATCAACAGACAGGGTTTCCGGCGCATGACCCCGCTTGTCCGCCAGCGCGGCCAGCATGGCCGCCATGATGCGCCCGTTCCACGGCGCTGTCTCCATGCGAAGGGTGATCAGGTCGAGTTTGACGCCTTCAAGGATACGGTCAAGCTCGCCAAGCGTATCGGCCAGAAGGCCGGCACCTCGGGCCCCGCGCGCTCCAGCCATCACAAGGGTGAGGCCATCAGCGCCGCCCTCAAGATCGGCCAAGGCCTGCGCGTTCGCCACATCGCCGTCTGGCAAATCAAGGGACTGGATCAGGCCCCAGGGACCGGCACGGCCACGGCTGACGATTGTGCCTTCTGCCTTGGCATAAAGCGGTTGAATAACAATGCCGTCAGCGGTCTTGTTTGTCAGCTTTTTGGCAAAATCCGCGCCTTTGAGCACGCGGTCAACCTGCGCCCGCCACTGATCTTGGGTGGCGGCTGGAAAAAGCGAGGCGAGAGGCAGGGCAGATGAGGTCATGACGGCTTCCAGTGGTATGGCCGATCCATACCCCCATGACAGCCCTGATGAAAGCCTCCGTTGGTCGCACGTCTTGACTGCCCGCAGGCAGGATCATCGCTCAGATGCGCCAACATAAGACAGAGGCTGGGCGCGTGCCACACTGGTCTGACATTCCAAACGGAAAACGGGCGTGCCTGACGACACGCCCGCTTCCCAACCCATGATGACTGACGAAAACTGCCCCTCCCGTCAGGCCGCCATGTGGTAGTTCAAAACCGATTGGGCGAGGCGATCACCGGCCCAGGCGCGCGGGCCATTGGCCATATCAGGCGCGCGGTAGGCGCGGGCGACAATGGCCAGATCAGTCTCGTTGCGCGGTGTTTCGTTCAGAATAGCGACCAGCGCATCATACCGGCGCTGACCTGCACTGTGTGCGTCGCCGGTCAGATACATCCACCCACCCGTTACGCCGCGCAGGGTTTCTGCTTCAGCCATGGCGGCATGATGCGGCTGCAATGCCTTGTCGCAGGCTTCAACGAGCGACCAAAGGCGCGCGATCGGAGTTGTATCCCCAGCCTGCGCAGAAGCAGCGGCTGCCGGCACAACAGCCAAAGCAGTTACGCCTTTTAATATCGTCCGACGATTGGTGGTGGACATTCGCGTCTCCCGCCCGCGAAGATTAAGACTGCGCATGACCCCCTCGGTCCACGGTCAGTCATCCAAGCCGCTTCGAGTGACTTGAACGGAACGAGAATTAGTGAGAACGGGCTGAATGATCTCTGAATGTTACGTTCAGCTTGCGCTCAGAATCCCCCATTTGAACTGGTGGCGATTCAAGGATTTATCCGCGATCACGGGGATGCCGAAGGACAGTGCTGCCCAAGCAGACGCGAAGCCAGCGCAAACCCTGCAACAGGCATACTAGAGGCCTGCTGTGACGCATGTTCGGGACGCAGGCTGATTGTCTCTGCCTGACGCAGCAATGCGAGAAATGGCGGATAATTCTGTGATTCAAGCGTCACGACATGCGGGTCGCTGCTTTGCCGAAATCCTAATTTCGCTTCCGCTACCGGCTCATCACGGTCAGCGGCATGGCCGGTCACGACGACATGGCCAGCGGAATTGGCCGCAGCGATGCCGGTCATCGTAATGGTGAGAGCCTGTGCATGGCAATGAATGGACAGGCGTGGCGCATGATCGCGCGTGCCATGCAGAACAGATTGCGCCACAAGGGTAA
Organism: Beijerinckiaceae bacterium; assembly: GCA_051646285.1. Lineage (GTDB taxonomy): Bacteria > Pseudomonadota > Alphaproteobacteria > Rhizobiales > Beijerinckiaceae > Terrirubrum. The sequence continues at coordinate 29,178 of JBOFCU010000087.1, read as the reverse complement.
TGCTGCTTTTCTCATCAATCCTATCCAGACCTTGATGCCAGTCCCAGATCACTTCATCTTCTGCTGCCGGTAAAAAATTCTGGCACCCCTTGTCAAAGCCCGCCAGCGCGCGCTGGTGATTGCTGTTCGTAACCAAAAACTCCAGCGGTAATCCTGCCACACGGATCGTTGATGATTTTTCGCGGCGAACGACAGAAACACTGTCAGCCATTTTTTGGGCTGCTGACGCATTCCCATCAAGCAAGAATGATAAGGTCAGCAGATAACTCTCGGCGCCTTTTGCAGCTGTGCGGTTTGTCTCAGGCCTGGCCACCTTGGTTTCGAGCTGAGTCCGAGCCGCGAATGTCAGGGTCTGCTGCGCGCCTTGTATGGTGATGCTGAGGGCAGGCGGCAGTGGCTCAGGCTTCTGGCTGAGAGGAATGGTCACGACCAACGCACCGCGGCCCGGGCGCGGTCCTGCCGAATCGCACATGAACGCAAGGCGCGTGCCTCCAGCGCCATGAAATGCCGCAATCGTTTGCCCTGTGCGCTTGTCAAATGATGTGGTCCAGACGCCAGTCGCTGGTGCCCGCACAGAAACGCGTGCATCAGCGATTCCACCGATGCACGCGCCAAAGACGAGAGCGGCTAGAAAACGGCGCATAAGCCGCTCACCATCTGCCGATCAGATAAACTGGCTCAAACCCGGAATTGAGCCGACAATCTGGCCCATCGTATCTTCGCCTGCCTTTTCGCGGCCATAGGCAAACAGTTCGCGGCTGACGCCCTGAATTTCACCCATCGAAAGGCCGGCCCCCATCAACTGGCTGCCAAGACCCATGATACCACCACCCATCATGCCGCCGATCGCGCCCATGATGCCGCCGCCGCCGGCGTTTGCCATTGCCGAATCAGCGTCCGGCACCTGGGCGATCAGAGTGTCCACTGCCTCGCCCGGCGCTTCCTTTTTCAGGAAGGATAAGATCATGCCGATGGCCGTCTGTGCCTTGTCTGCATCCACACCCGCCGCTGCCGCAACGCGAGAAACCAACTCTTCCATCTTCATGCTCCCTCTGGAATCCGTTTGCTTCTTGGCCATGAAAATCCGCTCTGCACAAGTGCGCAGCCGGCACGGATTTGCCGTTGGCGCGACCGGTCGCCCTGCCGTATAAGCGCGCTGGTTCAACACTTACGCCCCGATCAATCACGGATACATCAGCTATGGCTCAAGACGGCACCATCTATATCGGCAAGAGCACGAAGGACGAGGTTCTCACGCTCAAGTTCGGTAACCGCCATGGGTTGATTACCGGGGCGACGGGGACTGGCAAAACCGTGTCTTTACAGGTTCTTGCGGAGGGCTTTTCCAATGCCGGCGTGCCGGTATTTGCCGCCGACATCAAGGGTGACCTGTCAGGCCTTGCGGCCGTTGGTGAACCGAAAGATTTCATCACCAAGCGCGCCAAGGAAATTGGCTATGACTGGAAGCCGGATTCATTCCCGACAGTGTTCTGGGATTTGTTTGGTGAGCAGGGCCACCCGATCCGCGCAACCATTACAGAAATGGGCCCACTGCTCATGGCCCGCCTTCTGGATCTGAATGACACGCAAGAAGGCGTCCTGAACATCGCTTTTCGCATTGCTGATGATGAGCAGCTACCGCTGATCGATCTCAAGGATTTGCGTGCGCTCCTGGTATTTATCGGTGAAAACGCCGAGCAGCTCACGCTGAAATATGGCAATGTTGCCACTCAGTCCGTGGGCGCAATTCAGCGCACGCTGCTGGTGCTGGAAAATCAGGGGGCCAACACGTTTTTCGGCGAACCTGCCTTGAATATCTCCGACATCATGCGCACGGATCGGGATGGGCGTGGCATCGTCAATATTCTGGCTGCTGATAAACTGATGGCCAATCCGCGCCTTTATGCAACCTTCATGCTGTGGCTGATTTCTGAGTTGTTTGAGCAGTTGCCGGAGGTCGGCGATCTGGATCAGCCAAAGCTGGTGTTCTTTTTCGATGAAGCGCACTTGCTGTTCAACGATGCGCCCAAGCAGCTTGTGCAGGCGGTGGAACAGGTCTCACGCCTCATCCGCTCAAAGGGTGTTGGCATTTATTTCGTGACGCAGAATCCGCTGGATGTGCCGGATACCGTGCTCGGCCAGCTTGGCAACCGCATGCAGCATGCCTTGCGTGCGTTTACGCCGCGGGACCAGAAGGCGGTGCAGACCGCCGCCGATACCTTCCGTCAAAATCCCAAATTCAACACGATGGAAGCGATCACCCAGCTTGCCGTTGGCGAAGCACTGGTGTCGATGCTGGAAGGCAAGGGCACGCCGAGCATTGTGGAGCGGACATTTGTGCATCCGCCATCCGGCCGAGTGGGGCCGCTCAAGCCCGAGGAGCGGCGCGATATTCTGGCGCGCAGCACCATGCGCGGCAAATATGATACGCCTGTTGACAATGAGTCCGCCTATGAACTGTTGCAGAAGCGGCGCGAACTGGCGGCTGCTCCGGCTCAGGAGGCAGCGGCGAGCGGCGGTATTTCAGGATGGCTTGGCAGCATTCTCGGCGGCGAACAGCCAGCGCCAGCTCAGCGTGGCGGGCGCGCGCCTGCCGGTGCCGGGCGTGCCCGCATGGGCATGGGTGAAGCGATTGTGAAATCGGCAGCCCGCTCGATGGCAAGCACGGCGGGGAGGCAGATCGGCAATGCCATTTTGCGCGGCGTGCTCGGCTCGATCATGAAATAAGCACTTCGCCTGTGGGCGAAGAAATCCTATGCTCTCAACGGGCGTGCCGGTAAGACCTGCGCCCGGAGGGCACGGATGACCGACAAGGCCGTTGATCCTGACAGCGCTGCGCTGGAAGCTGCATTGCGCAAAATCGACTTTCTGGCAGGCCTGTCAGAGGATGTGATGCGTGCCTTGACAAAGCGCCTCACAATTGACCCGCTGGCGGCGGGTGCAGTGCTTTTTAATCAGGGCGAGGCTTCAGACGATATTTACATCGTCAAATCTGGCGCTGTGGCCATTGCGCGGACGGACGAAAACAGCATCCTCTATCAGGTCGGCACTATCTATGCCGGTGACACTGTCGGTGAAATGGCCATGCTGACGGGAGAGCCGCGCTCGGCCACGGCAATCGCCTTGCGTGATTGCGAACTGTTTCGTCTTTCCCACGCTGTTTTTGAAGAATTGATTGCCAGCAATGCAGCGGTGACAATTGCTATTGCCCGCGTGCTGGCCAAACGCCTTGCCCGCATTCAACCGCCGCGCCAAGCCCGTGGCCGCCCGAAAGTATTCGCCTTTCGCGCCGTCACACCCATGTATGATGCACAGATAGCCGAAATCATCGCGAATCTTTGTCAATATATAATGCCTGCAACGAGTGTATGCACAGTGGCGCGGCCATGGGGCGGTGACTGGCGTGAATGCCTGCAGGATATAGAGGCCAAGCACGAATTTGTATTTTTGCAGTCATGCGCAAATATGCCTGAATGGAATGCCTATTGTTGCCGGCAGGCTGATGTCGTTGTGCATCTTGCTGAGGCAGAGAGAACGCCGGAAAGTATTTTTTCCAATGAGATTTTGCGCGATAAATCGGGAGGACCAAATGCACAAAATGAGCTGATATTGTTGTCACGATCGCAGGTGCACCCAGGTAGGAGTGCGCAATGGATCTCTGCCACCGGAGTTCAAAACATTCATCACATGCGCGATGATATGGATGCACGGCGTATTGTGCGCCTGCTGACACGTCGATCATTGGCTATTGTCTTGTCTGGCGGTGGTGCGCGCTCATTCGCACATCTGGGTGTGCTGCAAGCATTCAGTGAAGCAGGGATAATGCCCGATATTTATGGCGGTACGAGCATGGGAGCGGTGATTGCTGCTGCTTATGCCGCCGGCTTTCCTCCCGCTAAAATCCGCGATGACATCAGGCGCGTTTTTCTCGAAGGTCGGCCGCTGTCCGACCCGACATTTCCAGTCGTATCCTTGTTCAGAGGCGGAAAAATCGACAGGCTTCTGACTCAGGCATTCGCTGATCTGGCCATCGAAGACTTGCGTCATCCATTTTTCTGCCTGTCGTCGGATATCAGCAATGCCGTGCCCGTTATTCATCGGCAAGGGCCGCTCAGAAAATGGTTGCGGGCAACGATTACAATTCCTGGAATTTTCCCCCCTGTTTTGTCGAATGGCATTGTTCTGGTGGATGGTGGTGTGATTGACAATCTGCCCATTGGTGCTGCCCACGAGATGGGGCGAGGGGCGGTCATTGGTGTTGATGTCAGCGGCGATGAGGACATATTTGCGCCGCCGATCGATAAACCAATTTCCTGGTGGCAGCGCGTAAGCGGGGCGCGCCGGCCTGGTGAGCCTGATATTGTCGAAACACTTTGGCGTGTTGGCACCATTGGCAGTATCGCGTCGCTGCGGCGCGGTGCGCAGGCCGCACAGCTCATCATACGGCCACCGGTGGCGCGTATTCCACTGCTCGACTGGAAGCGGTTCGATGAAACGGTTTCTATCGGATATGAACATGCCAAATCCCTCATCGCAGAGAAACAGGCATTGTTTGACCAATGGCGCTTGCAGTGAGCAATCGCTGATCAGGGTTGCGTTCTGGGCCTTGCCTCTGGCGCCGGATCGGGAATGAATGCGTGATCTGCCTTCCAACTGTATGGATGCCCTATGCCAAGTGCCGATATCGATAAAATTCTGTCCCATGTCGATCGTGACCTCGATCAGGCATTGCAGCGCCTGTTTGCATTTTTGCGCATCCCGTCAATCTCAACAGACTCGGCCTATAAGAAGGACAGTGAAAAGGCTGCTGACTGGTTGGCAAAAGACTTGGCTTCCATAGGGTTCTCGTCGAGCGTAAGGCCAACGCCGGGGCTGCCTGTCGTGATCGGCCGTCACGATGGAGCGTCAAAGCGCCATGCGCTGTTTTATGGGCATTATGACGTGCAGCCTGTTGATCCCTTGGAGTTATGGACGAACGATCCGTTCGATCCCAAAATTCTTGAAATTGAAAAGGGCCGCAAGGTCATATGTGCCCGCGGCGCATGTGACGACAAAGGGCAGGTCATGACTTTTGTGGAGGCATGCCGTGCGTGGAAGGCTGTGACAGGCACTCTGCCCATGGGTGTGACCATGATGATTGAAGGCGAAGAGGAATCGGGGTCAGTCAATCTGCCTCCATTCGTCAAAGCCAATAAAAAGGAATTGCAGGCCGATGTTGCGCTGGTCTGCGATACAGGCATGTGGGATCGCAAAACGCCTGCCATCACGACCTCGCTGCGCGGCATGGTCTATCAGGAAATTATTATCCGCGCCGCCAACCGTGATCTTCATTCAGGAATATATGGCGGTGCAGCACAAAATCCCATTCACATTATGGCTCGGATATGTGCATCATTCCATGATAAAAATGGTAAAATCACGATCCCGGGATTTTATGCTGGCGTTAAAAATCTGCCAAAATCAGTCAAAGCTGATCTGGTAAAGCTGAAGTTGACAGAAAAACAGTTTCTCGGCCCAATTGGATTGAAAAAGTCCGTTGGTGAAAAAGGGCGCTTGCTGCTGGAGCAAATCTCGACACGGCCAACCTGTGATGTGAACGGTATCTGGGGTGGATATACAGGCGAAGGCACAAAAACAGTTATTGCCGGTGAGGCACGCGCCAAGGTATCCTTCCGCCTAGTCGGAGAACAAAATCCGCATGACATTATAAAAGCTTTTCAGGATTTCGTGCGCAAGCAGATTCCTGCCGATTGTAAAGTTGATTTTATTTCCTACAAAGGCTCACCGGCAATTCAATTGCCTTTTGATAGTCCTGATTTACTCAAGACGCGGGATGCACTTGGCAAGGAATGGGGACGCAAAGCGCCCATGATTGGCTCTGGCGGCTCCATTCCGATTGTTGGTGATTTCAAGAAGACACTTGGCCTTGACTCGCTGCTTGTTGGATTTGGTCTTGATGATGACCGTGTTCATTCGCCCAACGAAAAATACGATCTGTCATCTTTTCACAAGGGCATTCGCAGTTGGGTGCGTATTATTGCTGCGCTGGCGGATGGCTAGCACAGCCCATTTAAATCGCGCACGATAAAGGCGGGCGGCAAGTCCATATATTCTTGCGGCTGGGATGTGCGGTTGACCCAAACTGCAGCCATACCAAAAGCGATTGCACCTGCAATATCCCACCGGTTCGATGATACCAGACATATTTGATGCGGATGCAGAGAAAGACCGTCTGCTGCCATCGCGTATACTTTTGGGTTTGGTTTGAATATCTTAACCTGGTCCACAGACCATACCGCATCAAGCAGTGGAGCCAGTCTGGCCGAAGCCACGGCATCAGCCAACATGGATGTTTCTCCGTTGGACAGAATTCCGGTGCGAAATCCTGCACTGCGCAGACGCACCAGCGCGGACGCGGTCTCTGGATAGGCCGCCAGTGTGCGGTAAGCCTGCAGCAAGGGCGTGCGCAACGCGGGATCAATTGACGGATGTTTTGCAAGTGCAAAATCAAGCGCTTGCCCGGTCAATTCCCAAAAATTCTTCCACTGTCCAGCAAGAGATAAGACCCATGTGTATTCAAGCTGCTTTGCCCGCCAGAGATCAGAAAGGGCTTGTGCCTGGGGACCAACTGCTTCTGCGTGAGCCACGATTGCCGAATGAACGTCAAACAGGGTTCCATACGCATCACAAATCACAGCTTTGATGGGAGGGCTAATTTGGTGATGCAGGGCCATGGGTAAACCTCAGAAAAGTTTGTAGTGACAGACTATCGTGTCGATTTGTATTTGAAAATGGCCAGCAATTGATCGTTTCCCGTATTCATCATGGCAGAGCCGCAATGATGGCAGTTGACCTGGGTACAATCCATGCGCTCCACTCTGCACCTGAGACGAGAGGAAACGGAAATGAGCTGGTTCACGAAAACTTGGAATTGGATTGATGGCGAATGGATTGAAGGCAATCCGCCTATCATGGGGCCACGAACCCACGCCGCCTGGCTGGCGTCTTCGGTCTTTGATGGGGGGCGCTATTTTGAAGGTGCAATGCCTGACATCGAACGCCACGCCGCACGCGTAAATGAATCGGCGGTGAAGTTGGGATTAAAGCCAACACAGTCGGCGGAAAACATCGTCGCGCTGACGAAAGAAGGAGTGAAGAAATTCAATTCCGACGCCGCGCTCTACATCAAGCCGATGTATTGGGGTGAAGCTGATGGTGCAAGCACCATTACGGCAGATCCAGAATCCACGCGTTTTTGTCTTTGCCTGTTTGAGGCGCCGATGCCTGTGCCGGGTGGATTATCAATGACCGTGTCTCGCTTCCGCCGTCCGTCACTGGAAACAATGCCAACAGATGTGAAGACAGGGGCGCTCTATCCCAACAATGCGCGCTGCGTGCGGGAAGCAAAAGCCAAGGGGTTTGATAACGCCCTTGTTCTCGATATGCTTGGCAATGTCGCTGAGACAGCAACCTCTAATGTATTCATGGCAAAGAATGGTGTCGTTTATACGCCCATAACCAATGGCACCTTTCTCAATGGAATTACGCGACAGCGGGTCATCAGTTTATTGCGTGAGAAAGGTACGACAGTCGTAGAATCATCTTTGAATGTCGCAGATTTTAGCAATGCGGATGAAATTTTTATTTCTGGAAATTATTCAAAGTGCATGCCGGTATTGAAATTTGAGGAACGTGTTCTTCAGCCTGGCCCCCTGTTTCGCAAAGCCCGTGAAGCCTATTGGGAATTTGCGCATGGCAGCAAAGCATGAAATTTTTGTGATCGGCAGGCAAAAAGACCGACGTTAATGCGCAGGCCTTTTTGCTGTCAACTTAAATCCGGCATAAGCAACCACAGCGTAAACGATTAGGCCACACAGGCCAACAGTAAGCATAAGAACGATATCGCGCCATGGCAGAGCGGCAGGAATGGTGAGCGCAACCCATGGTTCAACGAGAATAAAAGCACCAACACTGATGGCGCTGGCGACACTAATAACAAGCAGCCGGGGTAAAAAGTCCGGCGTAGCCTGCATGGCGTTGCGGCGCATGGCAAAAGTAACGATCAGGCCGAGATTGAGCCAGGCACCAACGGCTGTTGCCAATGCGAGACCCGGTGCACCCAGCCGGGGTGCAAGAATGATTTTTAAGATGACATTCACGGCAATGGCAGCGAATGAAATCAGCATGGGCGTTGTGGTATCGCCGCGCGCATGAAAGCTCGCAACAGCACTGCGGATGAGCACGATTGCTGGCAAACCAAGTGCATAGGCAGCCAGAACTTGACTTGATCCCAGTGCATCATGCTCAGTAAAGGCACCGCGCAGAAAGATTCCGCGCATGATCAGGTGTGGAATGGTCAAAAAAGCTGCTATGCATGGCCCTGCGAGCAGCAAAGTCAGCAAGAATGTTCGGGATTGCTGATGGTGTGCACCGCTGATGTCGCCCGCCGCAATGCGCCGGCTCATTTCCGGCAACAAGACGGTACCCGCCGCCACAGCAATAACCCCAATCGGCAATTGATAAATGCGGTCTGCATAATAGATCTGTGATGGCGCACCCTCAGGCAGCAATGTTGATAAAATCAGGTCAGCAAACATGGCAATCTGCACGCCCGATGAGCCAATAACTCCAGGCCAGAACGCAGACCAGAACCCGCGCATGGCTGGGTCATGACCGGGCCTTGCAAGAGTTGGCAGAACGCGTGCGCGGGAAGCTGCAATGGCAAGAAGCAAGAATTCAAGAATGCCAGCTGCAAAAATCCCCCATGCGGCAGCATGAGCCGCTGTTGGAAAATAAAAAGCGGTAAAGAGCGAGGCAATCATGCTGATATTAAGCAATACCGGCGCAAAGGCGCCGGCGGCGAAACGCCCGCACGCATTCAATGATCCTGTATATTGGGCGACCAGAGTCATGAAAAGGAGATAAGGAAACGTAATACGGCTCAGGTTGACGGCGAGCGTAAATTTTGCGGTGTCATTGACAAATCCCGGTGCCAGAACGCTGACAATCGTTGGCATGAAAATGAGAGCAAGTGCTAAAAGTAGGATCTGGGAAATGAGCAGAATCGTTTGAATGCGGCTGGCAAAAAGTTGAGCTGCCGCTTCGCCTGCTGACTGCTTGAGTCGCGTGAACGCAGGAACATAGGCTGCGTTGAAGGCACCTTCAGCAAAAATAGTGCGGAAATGATTTGGCAGTTTCATGGCCACGACGAGCGCATCTGCCATCATGCCCGCCCCAAGAACAGCTGCGAGCATAATGTCACGGGCAAATCCGGTTGCCCGCGAAACAAGCGTGATACCACCGACGGAAAGAATTTTTTTCAACATGGTTCAGCGCGCATCCTGTATGCGCCGTTCATCGCGAACCGCAGATATCGCAGGCTTGTCATCAAATCCGATGTGTTCATCAATGATGTAAAGCGGGCGGCGTTTTACCTCTGCGAAAATGCGGCCAATATATTCACCAAGCACACCAAGAGTAATGAGCTGGACGCCGGAAAAGAATGTGACCGATACGATCAATGATGGAAAACCTGGCACATCAACACCGTACATGATCGTACGCACGAGGAAGATGATGGCATAGGTGATCGCAAACGCTGAGATGAGCACACCGATATAGGTCCAAACCCGCAAGGGCATGGTTGAGAACGAAGTCAGGCCATCAAATGCAAACCGTGTCAATTTGCGATAGCTGAACTTTGTCACGCCATGGGCGCGATCTGCCACATCGAAAAGTACTCCAACGGATTTGAAGCCAATCCAGGCATACAACCCTTTGGAAAAGCGGGCGCGCTCACCCAGCTTGCGCAGAGCCTCGACGGCCTTGCGGTCCAGCAGGCGAAAATCTCCAGCCCCTACAGGCAATTCCGTTTCGGCAAAGCGGCCAAACAGCCGGTAGAAAATCCGCGCGAATCCACGTTTGGTCATGCTTTCGTTGGCACGATCGCGCCGTACGCCATATACATTCGCAAATCCCTCACGCCATTTGGCGACGAACTCACCGATGACCTCGGGCGGGTGTTGGAGATCAGCATCCATGATGACGACGGCGTCGCCTGTTGCATGGTCAAGGCCAGCTGCGATAGCAATTTCCTTGCCGAAATTCCGGCTGAAGCTGATGGCACGGATACGGGGATCGCTATCTACCGCGCGATGCAACCGGGCAAGCGTATCATCCTTGCTGCCGTCATCAATGAAGATGATGTCAAACTGTGGCACAAGCTTTTCAAGGACGGGGACCAGCCGCGCCAACAATGCATCAATCCCTGAACCTTCGTTATAGGCAGGTATCACGACAGACAGGACGGGGGGCGACTGGGGCATGAGGGGCGGTATCAGCAGCAGAAGAGGACGGTGGATTGCGCGCACAAGAGCCGAGTTTGAGCCTGCGCTCAAGCGGGGTAAGAAGGCACCATGACACCACCCGTCCTAACCGCGCATGAATGGCGCTCATTTGTGCTCTGTGCCGATGACTTTGCCATGACGATCGGCGTCAGCAAGGCAATCCTTGCGTTGCTGGCTGCGGAACGAATCACCGCCACTTCTGCGATGCCGAATCGGCCGCACTGGAAAGAACAGGCGGCGAAGCTCCGGGAGCACAGCGCGGCGGCAGATATGGGCGTGCACCTGACATTGACCTGTGGCCAGCCGCTGGGCGCTATGGGCAGTGTTGCGCCTGATGGCGCATTCCCGCCGCTTGCCGTGCTCGGCCGGCGTGCCGCGTCATCGGCCCTGGCCCGCGCAGAGATCGCTGATGAGATTGAACGTCAACTTGAGGCCTTTGAAAAGGCGATGGGACGCAGCCCCGATTTTCTTGACGGTCATCAGCATGTGCACGTTCTTCCAGGCATCCGTGGTGCTATGCTTGCGGCGCTTGCGCGCCGGTATGGAGCTGCTCTGCCCTACATTCGGATGCCGTCAGATTCGTTAAAAGCAATTCGCATGAGAGGCCTGTTCCAGACCAAGGCGCTGGTAGTGCGGGCACTCACGAGTGGCTTTGGCCGTGCGGCGCACCGGCACGGATTGCGCATCAATCATGGATTTTCCGGTTTCAGTGATTTCAATGCTGAACGATCTTATGGCGAGTATTTTTGTAGCTATCTAATCGCACCGGGCCGGCGGCATTTGATCATGTGCCATCCCGGTCATGTCGATGACGAATTGCGCACGCTTGACCCGGTGCTTGGTGCGCGCCAGAAAGAGTTTAATTTTCTGATGAGTGACGCATTTCCCGAAATGTTAAAAACGGCGAAAATGCGGCTTGCGCGCTTCAAAGAATTAAATTCGAATTAGAGTGCGGCCAGTCCAGTCATCTCACGCGATATGAAAAAGGACCGTAAATCGGCCCTTTTTCGTTTTTCGCGATGATTTACTTTACAGCTTTTGTATACATCTCGTCTACATAATCCCAATTGACAAGATTTTCGACAAATGCCTTCAAATAATCAGGACGGCGGTTGCGATAATCAATATAGTAAGAGTGCTCCCATACATCGCAGCCGAGAATGGGTGACGCGCCTTGCACCAGAGGGCTTTCACCATTTGCTGTTTTCATCACAACAATTTTACCGTCCTTGACAGCCAGCCAAGACCAGCCTGACCCAAACTGGGTCACACCAGCCTGAATAAAATCTTCCTTCATTTTGTCGACGGAGCCAAGTGAATCGACAATCGCTTTTTCAAGCGCGCCTGGAATTTTTCCACCGCCATTCGGCTTCATCCAGCGCCAGAAATGCAGATGGTTGTAATGTTGACCGGCATTGTTGAAGAGTCCGGCATTCTTGCCGAACGACCCCTTCACAATCTCCTCAAGGGATTTGCCTTCCCACTCACTGCCCTTCAGCAGGTTGTTGCCGTTGTTCACATACGCCAGATGATGCTTGTCGTGATGATATTCAAGTGTCTCTTTCGACATGTACGGCTGCAGGGCATCGTGGGCGTAGGGCAGGGCTGGCAGGGAAAAGGTCATGATGATCTCCTTGGCATAATGGCAGCGGAATGGAACAGCGCGCCCTCACTTATGCATAGGACGCGGCTCGAATACAAAGGTAGAGGCCAGCCCCGGTTAGGGCAACCGGCAACCTGGCTCTTGCAGAAGTTTAAGGGGCTGATTTGTCATTGACGGTCTCGAAACCGTATTCTGCGAAAACTTGCCTTGTGTACCGTTTGTTGGATTGATCCGAATGCCAGTTGTTCTGCTTTTCATAATTGCTGTCCTGCTCATCGCCGGTGGGAGCGGGGCTCTCCTTGTCGGCACTGATTCGGTTCTGCCGGACAGGCCAATGGCGGCTGCCATCAGCGGTGCTGTCGCTATCAGCAGCGGTTGTATCGTACTGGCGCTGGCCTTGCTGTTGCGCGAGATGACGAGCGTCCGTATCTTGTTACGCCAGACAATAACATCAAGCGATCCGTATAATCAGGGCGGGGAAAGAGCTGCTCCGCCGATGCCAGCCGCGGAATCGGCTTATGGTCTGCCGTCGCAACCGGACGCCGCGCCTGAGGGGGCAGGGCTTCATTCCGGTGCCACAATTGCCGGTGCGGGGGCTGCTGGCGCTCTTGCTGCGGTTGCCGCCGCAATGGCGGCTCAATCGGCCCCAACCGAAGTGTCTGACATGGCGAGTACCTCCAAGGAAAATGCTTCCAAGGACGGTATCAAGGACAGTATGACGACGGACACTTACGCTGACTTGTCGACCGAGGTGGCTGCCACTGCCATCATTCCAGAAGCGCCGCATAAATTTGAGCCTGCTGCGAAGGAGCCAGATTTTGCTGGCGTGATCGAGGCGGAATTGGCCACCGTCAGAACGCTTCCGAAAATCACGGATCCATTGGACATGACCGCCAATGGGAAAGGAGTGCTGACGAGCGCTCCAGATCAAATGCCAGAACCTGCGCCATACGGTGATGACAAAGCTTCAGTCGTTGACATGGCTGCTCAACCACCCGCTGCTGTCAAAAATTTGGACATGCCTTTGCCAGCACAGGATCCGTTCGATCTGCAATCTGAAATTGACCGCATGTTTGACGAATCCAGCACGGCCAAGCCTGCGGTTGAAACGCCGCAATCCGATGAGCAGGGCAGCGTTCTGGGCAGCGAAGACCAGTCGCAGATCACTGCCGATGACAAGCGTGAGCTTGAATCGTTGCTGCGATCAGCAATCGCGGACGACGACGAGCGTGAAACGCTCATCGAAGCGGGGGAGGAAGACGAAGAAGATGCGGACCGCCTGCCGCCCATTCTGCCCACGCTCGAGGATATGCGGGCAAGTATCGCACCAGCCAATGTTATGCTTTCGCAAGACAGTGAGCCTGCAATCGACGCAAGTGCCGATGGTGATCGTGACAAGGCCTGGCAAGGAGAAGCGATCGATAGTCCGGCAATCGCCGATATGCCCGCCATGGAAACATCAGATGAAAATAATGAGCATCTGCCGGAGCAGGTGATTGAAACGGCAAAGGACGCTCTTGCTGATCAACACGCGTCTGTGACGGAGTCTCCGCAGATTTCAGAATTACCGCCAGAGCGCTCTATTATACGCACATTCTCCAGTGGCCCCAATCAGTACACAATGTATAGTGATGGCTCAATCTCGGCTGATACGCCGTCGGGCCGCTTTGAATTTTCTTCTTTCAATGAGCTTCGGGAATTTATCGACACCTACAAGGTGTAAGGCTATCTGGTCGTAAAAAGCCCGCATGACGCGGGCTTTTTTATGCCTGAGCAGTGTTGGTCGCCCACAAGGCAAAGGCATAAACCAGTGCCACTTCTTCCAGCCGGTCAAAGCGGCCAGATGCACCGCCATGGCCGGCATCCATGTTGGTGCGCAGCATGACTGGTCCGCCGCCTGTCATGGTCGCACGTAGCCGCGCAATCCATTTTGCTGGCTCCCAATAGGTCACGCGCGGATCTGTAAGGCCGCCCATGGCAAGTATGGCCGGATATTCTTTTGGTAAAATATTGTCATAGGGTGAATAAGACAGAATTGTTTTGAATGCCGTCTCATCCGTCAGAGGGTTCCCCCATTCCGGCCATTCCGGTGGAGTGAGCGGCAGCGATGCGTCGCGCATGGTATTGAGCACATCGACAAACGGAACCTCCGCGACAACGCCAGCGAACAATTCACCGGCGCGATTGGCAACAGCCCCCATCAACATGCCGCCGGCACTGCCGCCGTGGCCGACAATGCGTTTTTTTCCTGTGTACTGCGCATCAATCAGCGCTTGCGCGGACGCAGCGAAATCATCGAAGGTATTGGTTTTTTTCTGGCGCTTGCCGTCAAGATACCAGTTCCAGCCCTTTTCCGTGCCGCCGCGAATATGCGCAATCGCATAAACAAAACCGCGATCCACGAGTGAAAACCTGCTGGACGAAAAAGACGCTGACATTGCGTAGCCGTATGAACCATAACCATACAATAACAAGGGTGCGTGGCCATCAATCACTGTGGTCTTCTTATACAGAATAGAAATGGGAACCTGCGCGCCATCATGACTGGTTGCGAAAATTCGCTTCGTTACATAGTTGGCTGCGTTATGCCCTGAAGGAATTTCCTGTTGTTTCAGCATGCGCCGCACATGGCTGTCCATATCATAAGACCAGACTTGTGACGGAGTCGTCATTGAGGAATAGGTAAAACGAATTGTTGTTGTATCGAACTCATAACCGCCATCCAGTCCCAGACCATATGCCTCCTCATCAAATGCAATGATGTGGCTTTGCTGTGACGACAAGTCTTCAATCACGATACGGGGATGGGCATTTTCGCGCTCAAGCCTTGCCATATGGCCGGAAAAAATATCGTGCGATAGAATAAATACTCCAGGACGGTGATGAATATGATCGCGCCAATTCTGGCGCGATGGTGATGCGATTGGTGCCGTCACAATCTTGAAATCAACAGCGCCATCAGCATTTGTCAGAATATATAGGGTGTCGTCGCGATCATCCGCATCATAACGCAATCCTGGTTCGCGCTTGGCAATGAGAATTGATTTTGATTGATGGTTGTCAAGGTCAATGAAATGATTTTCTGATGTTTCATGGTCGCCAGCATCAATGATGGCGTAGCGTCCGGTTGCGCTGCGTCTGATATGCACAAACCAGCCTTCATCCGCCTCCTCATACATCAATACGTCATCAGATTGGGGCGTTCCCAAAATATGTTTGAACACCTGACGGGGACGATGATTGTCATCAAGCTTGACGTAAAGCAGTGCTTTGCAATCGTTATACCAGACAGCATGGCCATCTGTTTCCAGCAATTCATCTGGCAGATCTTTGCCGCTGTCCCATGAGCGCACACGCATCGTAAAAAATTCGGAGCCACGATCGTCTGCACTCCAGGCTTGAAGTGTGTGATCAGGTGAGTGGGCAGATGAACCGAAATGAAAAAATGCCAAGCCTTTTGAAAGTGCATCACCATCGAGCAAAATATGCTCTTGCCCACCATTGCGAGGCTGCCGGCCAATCAACGCATGCTGCCCCCCTGTGCGATAGCGCGTAAAATAGGCATAGAGTCCATCTGGCGCCGGCACCGAAGAATCATCTTCTTTGATGCGCCCTCGCATTTCATCGACCAGCTTTGTGCGCAGTTGGTCGAGCGAACCGAGTACAGAGTGCGTGTAGGCATTTTCAGCATCAAGATAGACACGAATATCGGCAGGCAGAGCCTCCGGATTTTTGAGCACATCCTGCCAATTATTGGCCTTGAGCCACGCATACTCATCATGAACAGTGTGGCCAAATGCCTCGAAGCTTTGCTTCCGCCGTTCAGCGACCGGTGGGCTGACGGGTGTTGGAGTGGGATGCGAGGGCGGCGGCAGTGAAGCGTTGGTGTCCATGATTGAATTCCGTAAACGGTTCGGCAGGTTGTGCCGGCGATATCAGAAGGCTTGGCCTATGGTGTCGAATTTTACACATTGCCCAGTCTTTCCAGTCCCAATCGACGTTGCATGTCGATCTGGCAAGCGTGGCCCGCCCTTAACATAGGCTAATCAGTATCGCATCGCAAAGTAATCGCCGCTATGAGAATTTGTAATGATATCGACAATTGAAATATCGCTGTAATATTGTTAATACAATACGCAAGATGAATCAGCTTCGTAGTGCAAGAACTTGTACTTCGTCATCGGCAATTACTGGGAAGTATCATGGAAAAGATAGTCAACGCAGACTCAGTCACGCTTACGGCGCAGGTTGTTGCCGCTTATGTCAGCAATCATTCTGTTCCGCCACAGGATCTGCCTGAACTGATTCGTTCTGTGTACACCACGCTGACGCATATCGATGCCAGCCCGTCTGATGGTGTGATTGAAGTTTCAAAACCGGCTGTATCGGTTAAAAAGTCTGTCCATCCAGAATATCTGATCTGCCTTGAAGATGGAAAAAAATTCAAATCCCTTAAGCGTCACTTGCGCACGCAATACAATATGTCGCCTGAAGCTTACCGTGAAAAGTGGGGCCTGCCTGCTGATTATCCAATGGTTGCGCCAAGCTATGCGAAAGCGCGCTCCCAGTTGGCCAAGGATATGGGGTTGGGTCAGAAGCGTAAGCGTGGGCGGGTTTAGGCGCCTTGGTGCTCCAGGCGTCCGCACGACCTTCGTGGCCAGATTCGGCCTTCAAACAAAATATTTCCGCTTGGCCTGATTTAACGCTTGCTATCAGGCCGGTAAGATATTATTCCTATAAAAGAACAAAAAGCGAACATAGGAGTTTCTGCCATGGCTCTCGCGCCAGTACCCTCATGCAATGCCACTGCGGACAATAAAACAACGAAACGCATCGTTATGCATCTGCAAAACAAGGGAAATTATCTTGCGGTTGACCCTTTGAATCATGAGCGCATTTTATTGGTAGCCGGTGCCAGTCAGCCAAGCGTGATCAGGGGGGCAGTACCTGCTGCGATTGTTGTAGACATGCAGCGCAATGGCTCATTGATGCCCATCGATAGGTCAAAGGCGCGATTGGGCCTGTCATCTGAGGGGCAGGCTCTGGCACGGCGCCTGATGGCTGTGAATCCAGATGACGCATTTCAGCAGCAGCATCAACGGACAAGAGTTGAAACAGTTGTGTCTGGTGACGCTCGCGTGCCCGTTCGCGTCAATGATAGCGAAAGCCCCATTGCCTGGCTTCACCGCCGCAGGAATCGGGACGGTTCCCCTATGCTGGATTCAACACGGTTTGCAGCTGGTGAGCGGCTGAGGGTTGATCTGACCCGGGCGCAGATGATGCCCCGTGTGACGGCAAACTGGAACGCTGCCGTGTCATCGTCTGCGCGTGGTTCAAGCGCGCTTGATCCAACAGAGTCTATGATCGCGGCCCGTCAACGTGTGTCGCGCGCAATGGAGGCCGTTGGACCCGACATGGCCGGGGTATTGATTGACGTCTGTGGTTTCTTAAAGGGGTTGGCCGATATCGAGCGGGATCGCAACTGGCCAGCGCGGTCGGGCAAAGTCGTGTTGGATATCGCCTTGGGCCGTCTGGCATCCCATTATGGTTTGCGACCAGAAGCGCGTGGTCCGGTGTCCGGCAAAGGCATTGTCTCGTGGGCAGCATCTGATGCACGCCCGGGGCTTGATAGTGTTCAGGCCGCGCCCGCAGCATCTTGACGAATCCGCTCAATCATCGCCCGCACGCCATTCGACCGCTGCGGTGTCAAATGTTCTGACAGGCCAAGAGTTTCGAAGAGTGCAAGAGCGTCAGCCGCCAGAACTTCGGCTGGCGTTTTGCCGTCATAAAATGCGAGGGTCAACGCGACCAGACCCTTGACGATATGCGCATCACTATCACCCCGCCAAAACAGCCTTGGCGGCCTTTGTGAAGTATCAGCCTCCATCTGCAACCAGACCTGACTGGCACAGCCACGCACGCGGTTTTCTTCTGTATGGGCGGTGTCCGGCAATGCGCGGAGCGACCTTCCCAGCTCAATGACGTAGCGGTATCGATCTTCCCAATCTTCGAGGTAGGAAAAATTCTCAATGATTTCATCAATGGTCAAAGTCATGCGTTTATCCCGTTCGTTTGGGATGTAACGATCTATCGCGCACTTTGATAGGGGGTACCGCCCGCAGCTTCAACGGGCCAACCGGCGCGCAGGCGTGTTGTCATCAGGACGCCAGGCTGCATTCCCAACACCTGAAACCAGTTTCATGCATCGCTCAGGCGATGCTTCACAGGCAGCCGCGATCTGACGCACAACAGTGCTTCTCAGACCTGCGTGCAAATCTTCGGACTGCGCTGCCGAAGAATCGTGCAGCGGTGAGATCGCTGTCAAAACACCGATGCACAATGCGCTTCTCAGTACGATCCCCATGACCCGATTTCACCCAATGTTTCACCCGATGTCGTCACTGACACATCCAGCTGAGAGTAGGGTGAAAGTTTTTATGAAAAGGCATGTGTTAAGATTCATAATTCAGTAACATTTGATATTCCGCGCAAGCTTTTTCTGAATTTCCAAACCTGAAGCAGGGCAATTTGGCAATAAGCTGTTCACCATTCTGGTAATTTAACGCAAAAAATGCACTGACAAAACGCAAAATGCCCGAAAACTGTGGAATTTCCTGCAATCACGTAATGCCTCTTTAGGCGCGTCTTAAGAGCCGTCGCGCGAAGGTGCATCAACATAAACGACGGAAAGCAAACCGCTGGCCGGGATCACAAGGGCGCCAATGGCCTGGATGACGGACATACTCAATCGTAGCAGTACGGCATCGGCTAAACCTGATGGCGGGATAGGAACGCTCTGCGTCAGACTGGGCGATACCATTGTAACTTTTGATCACGAGAGCAATGTGATAGAAGTGCATGGTGATTGCCGGACGATGCTCCAAGTCACACCATGTTCCTTGTTTGGGCAAGGGTTGCTTCGCCGTGTCAATGTGGCAGACAGACCTGCCTTTCTGAAAGCCCTGTCGGAGGCCGCTCGTGATAATGCTCCGACACAGGCTATTGTGCGCATCCGCTGTGGTGAACATGAACTGACAGGACAAGAAGAACATAGCTGGATTGAAATGCGTTTCATCTGCGTAGATGAAAATCCAATAGCCGTTTTGCGCAACATGGATGCGATGCGCGCACGTGAAGATGAAATAGAAACAGCGACCCGAACGGTTAAAGAAGCCAGCGAAGCGAAAGATCGGTTCCTTGCAACCGTCAGCCATGAATTGCGCACACCATTAAACGCAATCATTGGCTTTTCAGAAATTCTTGCATCTGATGCTGTTGGCCCAGTATCTGATGAGCGGCGTAAAGAATATGCAACGATCATTCGCCAGTCAGGCGAGCACCTATTAGAAGTCGTGAATATGCTTCTAGACATGTCAAAGCTCGAGGCGGGAAAATTTATCATTGAACCAGAGTCATTTTCTTTAAAAGAGTTGCTAAACGGCGTTTGCGACATGATGGCCCTTCGCGCAGCTCAGTCAGAGGTCGATCTCGTCCGAGCTGTAGACGATAATCTGCCGGATATCATTTCAGATCGACGGGCCCTGCGGCAGATTCTGATCAATCTTGTATCAAACGCGATCAAATTTACATCAACCAATGGCACGGTCGCTGTGAGCGCAGAAGCAATTGGTGGTGCAGTCAATATTGTGATTGCAGACAACGGCATAGGAATTTCTGAAGAAGAATTACCGAAGTTGGGAACGCCATTTTTCCAGGCAAAGTCTTCATATGATCGTAGCCATGAGGGAACGGGTCTTGGTCTCTCAGTCGTTCGTAGACTCATGGGGCTTTTGGGGGGTACAATACACCTCGAAAGCAAGCTGCACATGGGAACCGTTGTCACTGTGCGACTTCCAGTGGACGCGCGTGGGCAAGTGCAGCCGGGCATGATTGCGCCATTGGTAACCTCTATGCTGCGAACAAACATGACCACCGAATTTGATAATCATTCCAACTCGATTCCACAGCGGGTATTGAAGCGTGCATAAATCCAAGCACAATGAAAAGTCACCGATCTATGAAAATGCCAATGGCGAACGTTTCAGTCAAAGATATCTGCAGCGGATGATGACAAGCATCAAGATGTCAAGCGGCCGAGTGATTTTGACATTTTTTTTGGCAGCAGGCACATCCGTAATTGCATTCAATGCAATTATTCTGCAGCCATCGCGTCATCCTGCCCCAATTTTTGCAGCTGTTGAGGCTGCACGGACGGTCAAAGATCAGTCGATCAGCACTGTTGCCATACAAAGTACTATTGGGAATCGTCCCAAAAAGGAATTGGCTTCCGAAAAAGAGATGAATGGAACGTCATTGCCCAAGGCAGATCGCGCGAGTGAAAAAAATGAGCGCACTGCATCAAAATCCGAACGTATTGTTGAAAAAAATGATCGCTCAGTAATATCTGCTATACAACCTTCGCCTGCTTCTGCCCAAGTTAAGTCAAATCCTCGTATCAATGCCGGCGATGCACTCGGGGAGTTTATTCGCGCGGGCATTGTTCCACCTGCAACAATTCCGAATGAATCAGACCCGCGTTTGGCAACAGTTCAAAGAAACCTACAGCGCCTAGGCTATCCTTTAGGCAGAGCAGACGGAATGATGGGGCCAGGTACTCGTATGGCGATTGAAAAATTTGAACGGGATCGCAAATGGCCGATCACAGGTGATGTTTCTCAAAGGCTGTTTCGCGAGCTGGGCACGATTTCAGCTGGCAATCGAAATTGAATTATCGTAGAATAAAAACTACACGATAGTTCAACAATGACGTCAGCACGGCTCAAAAGCGAAATTTGGTGTGCGGCTTGGCTGCGGCGTTGCATTGTGGAAGGCGTTCCAGCCTATTTGAATAGGCGTGGGGCTGCAGATGCCGGTGCAATACTTCTCAAAATTGATCGTCTCGACGGAACAGCGACGCTCTATGGGCCAGCATTTCAAGATGCCTCTCTAACCGAAGGTTCGGACCGAGTATTTCGTCGTTTACACCAGAATCAAATAATTAGCATATCGGAGGCTGAAGATATTATAGCGCGCGAATTGCGATTTGACCTCGATCTATGGGTGCTTGAATCTGAAGATCGACTGGGGCGTGTATTTGCAGAAATTGTCGACCAAGATTGACTAGCGGAACGATCGAATTAGTCGTTCCGAAAGGCGAATTGATGAGGAATTTTTACTCAACTGTGTAGAGTTGCGAAGGCTGAGATTGACACTTTGCCCGGACTGTACAGTAACATGCTGAACCGCTAGTGCCTTCGTGATCTGCGGTGCGCTGAAAAAATCAGATAAGACACGCAAAGCTGTTACTTGATTGATTGTCTCGTAAAATTGCAATGCTCTTTGGATCGACTTTAATTTGTTATCACCGACATCAATAAAACTATCGAGCACCTTTGCAAGCAGTGTACGATCTCCCCCAATCGCGATAGTGATCATCACGAGCGCCTCACCGCACCCTTCCTTCAGAATAAATGAGAGTTGCTCGGTACTTGCATTGAATTGATGATTGCATAAGATTTTACCTGCAAGAAATACGAAATCATATTTATCGCGGCGTTCGCACGCTCGCATCACGGCCAAATAATCAAGCCCTGACATCCCTGCAGAATAAGATACATCTCTGTCATGGAGATTGCTGAGCATTCTCATACTCGTATACTTTTTTACTTGAAATGTTGGTCCGTTGGTAGAGAGTATATTTTCACTCATGTTGACAACTTGATCCTCGGGCATCCTCCCAATGTTAGAATGATAAGCGTCGATTGGGAATGAATCAGCAGGATGATTCACTTCGATACCCAAGTCGGCAAATGGACGAAGTACAGTTTCAGGCAGATTCTGTATCGTTGCCAATACGCGAGCAATAGCGACGGCCTCATTGCGATCAATACGTGAAAGCAAACCAGCAGCAAGCTCTGCATATTGGTAGACAGCTTCCGCATCGCAAGGTCCGCGCTTTAAAAATAAATCGGTAGCATCACGCAAAATGCGGGTACGGTTGATCCGCCAGAGAAACGAGTGCTCCGGGAGTGGCGAGTGATGATCGGTGGCATCAGACATTGGCAATGCTAAAGCAACGATACTGAACAAATGCGACAATCTGCACATTATGACCACTTCGTTAGCAATCCTTTAACCATGACACGTTTTGATCAGTAAAGCACTGGTGCGTGCCATTGCTATTGGAGACGTTGTCATGGGCATTTTACTTCCCTGGCCCGATAAATCTGCGAGGGCCACTATGCGTGCACCCCAAACTGGTGAATTGCTCGGGCAAATCATTTTTTTCACAGGTGTTCGTTATGAGCGCCACCCGCCTGAAGGCGATGCATCACCAAAAGGATCCCAACAACAACAAGGCCGCCGCAAGCGCCGCCGTGCATGAAACCACATAGTGATATTAATGGCCTGCGCTTACTGGCGCAGGCACTGGTCACCACATGCCTGCTCGCAGTTGGAGCATGTGCTGAGCGCGGGGATTTCGATAGGCCGAAAGAAACAGCTCTGTCCCTGCTGGTATCACCAATTGACGGGCCTACTAACGCGTCATTCCAATACACCGACGACGAGCAGGAGCTGCGCGATCGCGCTTGGCGTTTCCTCATGCCGGCAAAGCAGCGAAGCTATTTTGATCGATTGGTTTATGATGCTGCGCGCAGCGGATATTTGCCACCAAACTACTTTCCAGAAAAATTATCTTGGTATCACGACGCACTTATTGGCGAAGCATTTCGTTCGCCTTCGTCGCGTTACACGCAACTGGTGAGTGATATCTCGGCTGATCGTCTACTCCTCAGCGCATTTGCTCATGTCGCCGCACAGGTTTTCAAGGCAGATGAATTGCGTGCCCGTGCGGCTAAGACAGTTGCTGATTTAAGGCTCAAAGAATGGAATGATGCCAGCATCCGTATCCAGGAAAACAGAGCTTTGATTGGTTGGGTATGTTATCGAGCTTCTATGAGGTTGCAAGGCTATCGCTATGCACTTGAGCATGCTTATGTCGCAATGCCGCAACTTGAATCGTTAAAAACTGAGCGTATTCTCATCGCTTATGAGAATGATTTTGAGCCTCTCAGAATATCTGGCTGCATTAGCCGCGATCCATGGCGCAATATACATATGGACCGCGGCATTCGCATCCCACCGGATGGGCATTTTTTTATGCAAGAGACAATCACGCCAATTCAGTTACACGCCAAGATGGCCCCAAGTTGGCGCATTGTGAAGAACTAATCGTCAATTCTCAAGCGCATTTGTATCCGGCTTGCAATGAAATGCCGATGCACGCTGCTCGGCAGATATCTTCTCACTGCTCTGAAGTGCCAGCACACGAACAACGACAAGCCCTCTTTGAACGGGCGACAAAATGCGTACGTCGTTTTGGATGTCATCCTGATCGTCAGTACCAAGCGCTTCGTCCAGTTGCAGACGTGTCATCAAGACGATATTAATGACATTTCGTTGAGCGGCTCGGTCACTAAGCGCATAAAAAACACGTCCATCAAATGCGTGAAATGAGATTGTTAGTATTTCATCTCCGGTGCCAGCGATGACGCGTACAGGACCTGATGCAAGGTTATAAGGGCATATTGCTAGAACTGATGCGGGGTCAGAATTAAGGGGCAGATAGTTTTCATTTTTTGATGTGTTTATAATTGTTGTCTTATGACTTGGCAGTCCTGAGAGACGATTAATATTTCCTTCGCCAGCGGAAAAGGGCAATATCATTATTAGTGAAATATGGATAATCAATGAAAGAAGGGATATTAAAATTGCAAAGAAAATAAATTTTATCCAAGAATACTTTATTAGATTTAGTAGTGTTGACATGAAATTCTCTCCACTCGCGGTAAATCTGCACGTTGAGTTGCAGAAGAATTTATATTTGCAGACACGTCGTAAAAACGAAAAACTAAATTAAATGCAGAATCGGGCGGTAAAGATAGCCAATTACCAGACTGAACGTCCACAGATGCAAAAATAGTGACAATTTCATTTTTTGAGTTTACAATGCTGCGTGAAGTCAAATAATTTGATTCATTTAATGATTTGAATAGGTTACCATCGATCTTCTGCACTGCAAGTGTCCATGCGCGTGCAATGGGAAGAGTGCCCGATACACGATAATTGCACTGACTGTTTAACGGCAAGCCAGACACGTCTCTCGATGATATGAATTGAATGCCCTCGCCAATTCCAAGTGGCATTTCACCACGACGAATAATAGCTGCTCGTGCATAGGGATCAATATTGTAGTATCCAACGCGGGGATGCGTTCGCCATTCACCAATCTCAACGCTGCCAAAGCCAGAATGTAGATCAATTGTCAGCCATGCACTGCCAAGTCCAAATAAGCAGGATGACACAAGCACGACAAAAACCTTCAGCGCGCTCAAGTCATCAATCAATGATGCTTTTTTGTTGAATTCTAAATCTACAATCCTCACTGTAAATGCGCCAGCGGATAATTAGCAATATTGCCGTTATTCGACCCTTGTTTTTTTTGGATGCGCTTATGGGTTGATTGAAATCGCGCGTCAATTACTTTTAACAAGTTGATTGATCTTTGTGAAAGTGTTGTCGATCGCTGTGCAGTCTGCTTCAGATTTATTTGTATTGCGGCACTCGCTGAAGGGGAAGATGTGATAGTGTCTATGTCGCGCGAAAGATGTGGTAGAGGTGCAATCTCAATTCCTTGATGCGCATATGACATGATCTCGCGCCAAACCATAGCTGGCAACGTCCCGCCCGTCATGTTGTTAGTCTCACTATTATCGTCATTGCCAAACCATACCCCCGCAACATAATTTCCTGTATATCCAACAAACCATGCATCTCTATACGCATTTGTAGTGCCTGTTTTTCCAGCTGCTTTTACACCTTCAAGAATTGCCCTTCTTGCAGTTCCTTCTTCAATAACCTTTGTCATCATATATGTAAGATCACCAACAACTTGATTGGACAAGATTTGCGGTTGCTTTGGACCATCGCGATCCTCGCGCCAAATTATATCGCCATTGCTGTTGCGAATTTCAATTGCTGCAAATGGTGACACACGTTTTCCGCCGTTTGCAAAGACTGCATACCCTGTTGTCATGTCCATAACTGTTACATCGGCCGCGCCGATCGGCAAAGATGGCGTATCCTTGATTTCGGACACTAGGCCAAGTTGCTTGCACATTGCTAAGATTTTTGCTCGTCCGGTACGATAGCTTCTTTCGCCTTTTGAATCTCTTGGTGACATTTCAAGCGACATCCATACCGGTATTGTGTTATAGGATTTTGCCAGTGCAGTTGTAAGCGTTATCGCTCCTGCATAGCTGCCGGAATAATTTTTTGGGCACCAATTTCCGACGCATACGGGAGCATCTCTTACAATTAAATCTGGCCGATACCGCCGTGCTGTTAAAGGGTCGCTCATGGCCGTGGCATATACAAATGGCTTAAAGGAAGATCCTGGTTGACGCAGAGCATCGGTTGCACGATTGAATTGGCTTGCTCCGTAGTCGCGGCCACCAACAATTGCCCGGACACCGCCATTGGGATCCATGACAACGACAGCACCCTGGCTTGCGCCATATTGGTCGCCAAATTGCCGCATTCCATTTTCAAGCGCTGTTTCAGCGCGAGCTTGAATAACTGGATCAAGTGGTGTTTTTACAGTCAACACACGATCTGAGCCAAGTTTTCCAATATCGGCCAGCTTGCGAACTTGATCAAATGCCCAATCAAGATAAAAATCTGCAGTTGTATCGCGCTTGCGATCAATAGGTGATGCCGGATTTCGCCGAGCGGCCAGAACTTGTCCTTCGGTTAAAAAACCTGCTTCCACCATGTTTGTCAAAACAATATTGGCACGCGCGCGTGCTGCAGGAAGGTTGATATGGGGCGCAAACTTCGTTGGTGCTTTGAATAGACCTGCTATCATTGCAGATTCTGACAATGATAAGTCCTTTACGGATTTTGCGAAATAAAATTCTGCGGCCGCAGCGGCTCCAAAATTGCCGCCTCCCATATAAGCCCGATCAAGATACAACTTTAAAATTTGTTCCTTATTGAGCCTATACTCCAGCCATATTGCAAGAAAAGCCTCTTTCACTTTCCTTTCAATGGTCCGCTCGTTGGTGAGAAACAGATTTTTTGCCAATTGTTGTGTTATAGATGAGCCACCCTGCACGGTGCCCCCAGCACGGGTGTTTGTGGCGACAGCACGCATCGTGCCAACGGGATCAATTCCCCAGTGATCAAAAAATCGTCTGTCTTCTGTGGCTAGCGCTGCTTTAATGAGGGAGTCGGGGAATTGATCAAGCCTCACGGAATCATCATGCTTGATGCCCCGCTTGCCGGCGGGCTGGCCGTACCGGTCGAGGAACGTCACCGCCAGCTCCTGCTTTTTCAGGAAATCCTCGCTGGTTTCGCGAAACGCCGGCAGCGCCAGCGCCAGCATCAGCCCCATGCCCGCAGCGGTGAGCGTCAGCCCTTCGCAGGCGAGTTCGACGCCGATGCGTCTGCCCCCGCCGACCGCGAAGCGGTCCATGAACAGCCGGTAGCGCTCGTACCGGTCCTTCGCCTTCTGCCCTGCGGCGAAAAGCCCTGAATCAATGAAGGAATCAGCCCCCAGCAGCGCCCGTTTCAGACGGGCCAGCCAGTGCTTGCGCGGTGCTGATGGAAACATGATCGCCACTTCAAAGGTTGTGCAGCAGGTGATGACGCAGCCTTTTGGCAAAGGCAAGGCGAAACGCGGCAAATCCGTCCCAGTCCAAACGCCGCAGCCGAGGCCCTGCGATGCAGCAGGCCGACCGCTCAGGCTGCCAGACCGCGCTGCCGCCTCGCCAGCCACGCAAAATGCGGCTAGATCCGGCCCATGAAGCCGCCCAAACCCCGCGCCAAGCCGTCCGCCATCGCGCCGCCAGCGATGCCAGAGCCCTTACCCTATTGGCGCACCAAATCGCTGGAAGAATTGACGAAATCGGAATGGGAACAGCTCTGTGACGGCTGCGGCCGCTGCTGCCTGATCAAGCTGGAGGACGAGGATACCGGCACGATCCACCACACCGATATCGGCTGCACCCTGTTCAACAGCGCCACCTGCCGCTGCAAGGATTACAAGAACCGGGCGAAAAAGGTGCCGGATTGCGTGACGCTGACACCCGAACAGGTGCGCACGCTGCCCTGGCTGCCGCCGACCTGCGCCTACTGGCTGGTGGCCGAGGGGCGAGATTTATACGATTGGCACCCGCTCAAGTCGGGCGATCCCGCCAGCGTGCACCGGGCCGGAGTGTCGGTGCAGGGCCGGGTGCATTGTTCGGAGGACGAATTGCCGCTCACCCGCTGGCCCGACCGCGTGCGCCAGTGGCCCAACCGGGTGCCGCGGGTGAAAAAGGCGTGATGGAGCGGCGGGCAGGCTTCCTCTTCCCCGCTTCCTCTTCCCCGCTGTCTCTTAAATCTGCTTGCCCTTGACCCGCTGGCCCGCAGCCCGCTCTATCGGATGATTGCTGCCGGAAAGAATCACTGCTGATGAGCCAGATCCTTGTTCAAAAATATTTCAATGAGTTGGACCGGCTCAAAACAGTGTCCGGCTCGCTTCGCGAAGGGGTGATTTCCGAGGCGTTCAAGGATCTGCTGAAGGACTGGTCGCGCCAGAGCAATCTTGTCTTCATCGGCCAGTTTGAAATTCTCGTCGGCAAGAGCCGCATTTATCCCGATGGCGCGGTGCTGCACGATATCCGCGTGCCGCTTGGTTATTGGGAGGCGAAGGATACCAATGACGATCTGGAAGCGGAAATAAAGGCCAAGTTCCGGAAGGGGCAGGCCAAAACAAAAAGAGAACAAAATTGTTGCACGTGACACCCAAATTTGTCATATGTTTACTGTTCGCATAAATGGGTATGAACTGATGCTACAGGCGCGCGCGAGCGGAAAACCAAAAACACCAAAGCTATATGACGACTCTGTCAAGAAAAACAATGTATTGAAGCCAGTGAGCAAATTTCGCTTTATCGATTTGTTCGCAGGAATTGGCGGATTGCGTTACGGGTTTGAGGGGATTGGTGGGCGTTGTGTATTCACATCCGAATGGGATTTAAA
Organism: Beijerinckiaceae bacterium; assembly: GCA_051646285.1. Taxonomy (GTDB): domain Bacteria; phylum Pseudomonadota; class Alphaproteobacteria; order Rhizobiales; family Beijerinckiaceae; genus Terrirubrum. The sequence continues at coordinate 1,143 of JBOFCU010000087.1, read as the reverse complement.
GTGTCAGGAAACCTATCGCCTGAATTTCCCTGATAATCACGATATTGCAGGTGATATCCGCCCTTACGCGGAGAATCCAGGATTGATTCCTGAGCATGATGTTTTGTTGGCAGGATTTCCGTGTCAGCCTTTTTCAATCGCTGGTGTTTCGAAGAAAAATGCATTGGGTCGTCCGCATGGATTCTTATGTGATACGCAAGGCACGCTTTTTTTTGATACGGCCCAAATTATTGCGCATCATAGGCCGGCCATGTTTGTTCTTGAGAATGTCAAGAATCTTGAGAGACATGACAAGGGTCGTACATTTGCAACAATTATGAATGTTCTTGAAAATGAACTTGGGTATTACGTACAGCACCGCATCATTAGTTCTGCACCCTGGGTTCCACAGAAAAGAGAGCGAATTTTTATTGTTGGTTTCCGCAATCCAACAAAATTTAAATTTGATAAATTAGAGATTCCATCAGCAGAAAATGGCCCGAAGTTGGGCAGTATTCTTGAGCCTATTGTTGATGAAAAATATACACTAACCCCAAATTTATGGAAGTATCTTCAAGAGTATAAGGCGAAACATAATGCAGCAGGAAACGGATTTGGGTTTAGTCTTTTTGGCCCTGGTGATGTGACGCGGACGTTATCAGCGCGTTATTACAAGGACGGTTCAGAGATTCTTGTCGCGCAAAAAGGTAAACGCCCACGGCGTCTTACTCCGCAAGAATGTGCCCGTTTAATGGGGTTTGACAAACCTGGGAAGCCGTTTTTTTTCGAAGTTTCAGACATGCAGGCATATAGACAATTAGGTAACGCAGTAGTTGTTCCTGTAGCTGAATTTTTGGCCAGAGCTTTGCATCCGTATATCAGCAAGGCTCTGGAGGAAGAAAAAGCGGTCTGTCGAACACTTTCCGCCCAGACACGCAGAAGCCGTCGTGAAGGCAATCGGGTCTATGCCTGATATTGTTTCTCCTGAAATACGCAGCCGGATGATGGCGGGAATTCGTAGTTCAGGAACCCGGCCAGAAGTCATCTTGAGGAAGGCTATTCATGGAGCTGGTTTTCGGTTTACTTTAAATAACAAGCATATTTATGGGAATCCGGACTTGGTTTTCCCAAAATGGAGGGCGGTACTTTTTGTGCATGGCTGCT
>JBOFCU010000079.1:0-14897 GCA_051646285.1 Beijerinckiaceae bacterium | reverse complement strand
CGGGCGGATTGCGGACATCACCCGCCAATTCGAGGATTTTCGCCAGATCGAATCCGCCGGTGCTGTCAAGACAGCCGATAATGCTGCACAATTGGCGCGACTGCTGCACCTTCCGCCGGAAGCGTTTGCCGCGACATTTGCCCACGTGCAGCAAGCAATGAAATCGCCATCGGCACCTGTCGATCAATTCGGCCGCAGCTGGCAAAACATCATGCCGCTGCAACCACCTTATTATGCGGTGCGCGTTACAGGCGCGCTCTTTCACACGCAAGGCGGACTGGTTGTTGACGATCATGCGCGCGTGCTGAAAAACAACGGCACGCCATTTGTTAATTTGTTGGCCGCTGGCGGCGCCGCCGTTGGCATATCCGGCCGGCAGGCTTCCGGCTATCTCTCCGGCAACGGGCTGGCCACGGCGGTGGCCTATGGATTTATTGGCGGCCAGTCAGCCGCATGCGTCGGCAAATGAAATCCATGACAGCAGAAGATTTACGCAGGACAGTTGCAATCCGTCATAACCGCCGCCGGACATCGTCATCAGAAACGCGACAATGTCCGGCTCACAACGACTTTATTTTGCATCGGCGATTGTGCGCAGCGCAGCCTCATGCAGCAGACGGGTAGCCGCCGCAACAATGCGCCGCCCGCTCCGCGTCGTCAGCGGGTGCCCTTCCCAATCAGAAACAAAGCCGCCTGCCCCTTCAATCACCGGGCGGAAACCGGCGAAATCATAGACCTGGAAACCCGTATCGCAGGCAAGATCAGTGCGGCCGCCGGCAAGGCGCGCATAACTCAAGGCCGCACCGCCATAAATCCGCCAGCGTGTCTGGGCCCGCAGCGCATCAAGCACTGGCCGCTCGTCGGCTGCATAAAAATCCGGGCTGCTTGTGGACATCATGGCGTCAGCCAGCCGCTGGCATGAGCTCACGCGGCACGGCTTGCCATTGTGCAGCGTTGGCCGGCCAGCGCAGCCAACAAACCGCTCTGCAACAGCCGGAAAATCCATAATGCCGATGATCGGCGTTTCGCCCTGCACCAGTGCAATGAGCGTCGCATAAACCGGAATACCAGCAATGAATTGCGCCGTGCCGTCAATCGGGTCCAGAATCCATTGAAATTCCGCTTCAGGCGCGCTGCGGCCAAATTCCTCGCCCCAAATGCCATGACCGGGAAAGCGTGTGCCAATCTCGTCACGCAGCCGCTGCTCAACAGCCCGGTCCATCGCCGTCACGAAGGTGCGGTCCGGCTTGTCCTCGCCTGCCGGTGTGCTGGCCAGTGCGGAATGCAGCATGGCACGGCTGATATCGGCCAGAGCCGAAGCCGCCGCCACAAAACCATCCAGCACAGGCCCGCCCATCAATGCCGTCATATGCCCGTTACTTTGCAGCGGCGACAGCGGCTGTCCATTCTGCCAGAAATGCTGTCCGTTGCTTTGCAGCCTCTGCCTCATCAATCGGCGCAACCTTGATCGCCGACAGGTTGGGCAGCTTCACATATTTGGCCACATCAATATCGCTGCGGCTTGGCCGCCGGAAGGCAGATTCCAGCAGCGCAATCTGCGTTTCCTTCGCCAGCAGAAGATCATAGACCTTTTTGGCCGCATCCCCCGCCGGTGCATTTTTCACCAGCACGAGACTTTCCGGGCTCGTGAACGTGCCATCTGCCGGATACAGCAGCGCGATGTCTTTTTGCCCACCGGCCACATAGGCATACGCGTTGGATTCAAAGGTGAGACCGATGGCATATTCACCCTGCGCTACGGCGCGCAGCACCGTTGGGGCGGCACTGGTCACCGTCACATTGGCCGCCAGTTTTTTCAGCCCTTCGGCACCGTACAATGTTTTGATGCCCCATGCGATTGTGTAGGCCGTCGATGAATTGGCCGGATCGGCGATAATGATTTTGCCTTTCCACTTCGGATCAAGCAGATCCGTCCATGTCGCCGGTGCCGCCGCACCGCCAAACTGGCTGCTGTTCATCATGGCCACAACAACGTGGATATTGGCCGCCGTCCACAACTGTCCGGCCTCTGACAGATCGCCGGGCACTGAAGCCGCGTTGGGTGATTTATAGGGCTCATAAAGCGGCTTGAAAGCCCCCAGCGTGTTGGGGCTTGAACTCCAGAATATATCAGCCTGCGGCTTGCCAACCTCTGCTTCAATGCGGCGCAAAAGCTGGCCGCTGCCACCGGTGATGGCATTGATCTTGATCTTGGGCAGCAGCGTTGCCGCCGTATCGGTCACGGCCTGCACCGCCTGCTGGTTGTTGGATGTATAAATCACCACAGTGCCGGCGGTCTGGTCTTGCGCCAGCGCGGTGGAGGCTGTTGCGGCCAGAATGGCAGCAGCAAAGCAGCGGCGGTTGAATATCATCAGTACTTCTCCAGATGTCTTGGCCCGAACGATAAGACGGCACCCACTGCACAATGGCGCGATTGGTGTTAGCCGGCAATGGTTTACTTTGTCCCGAAAATATCCAGCTTGAAAATGGTCGTGGCAACAACGATGGGGATGAGAATGATCGCAACCAGCACAAGCCCGTAGGCCGATGCCTGCGCCATAAGGCCGGAATCAATCAGCCGGAATATCTGGATCGGCAGCGTTTCCCGCCCGCCAGAATAAACCACAACCGACGCTGACAATTCCGCCACCGTGGTTGTCCAGACCAGCACGCCTGCCGCTGCAACCGCCGGGATCATCAACGGCAAGACCACGTTGATGAAACTGCGGACCGGCGCAACACCAAGGCTGACAGACGCTTCTTCAATGGAGTTTGGCACATTATAAAGGGTTGAGGAGGCATTGCGGATGCCAAAAGGCAGCCGGCGGATCACATAGGCCAGAACGATAATGGCCGCCGTGCCGGTCAGGCTGAGCCAGCCGCCGTTGAATGACATCACCAGACCAATGCCGATGACCGTGCCGGACAGCGCCAGCGGCAGTGATGCCAGATAATCAATGCCGGGCGTCAGCACTGTGCGTTTTTTTACCAGCAGATAACTCACGCCCGTGCTGAACAGCAGACTGAGAACCGTCGCGATGCTGGCATACATCAACGTGTTGATGATCGGGTCTGGCGCATTGATCAGCACACGCTCAATATTCGCCGTGGTCCATTCTCCCCACCGCATGACCGGCCCGCGCGCCCGCGTAAAAGCGCCGGCAATGACACTGACCAGCGGCAGCAGCGAAACAATCACCACAAGCGCAGCAGCGGCCGCCATGATCACAGCAGCAAATCCGTGCAATGGCTGGGGAATGGCGCCACGCCCAAGCGTGATTTCAAACCGCCCGCGCGCAATGACAAGGCGCTGGATAAATAAAACCAGAGCCACCAGCGCAATCGACACGCTCGCCAGCGTGGATTGCATCACCGGGTCACTGCCCACTTCGGATACAAACGTCTGATAGGTGATAACCGACAACAGCTCGACCTTGTGGCCAAGAATGGTTGCAACAGCAAAATTGCCCACAACCAGTGTGAAAACGAGCAAGGCGCTGGCCAGTATCGACGGCAGCACCACCGGAAACATCACCTTGATGCGCGACGCGGCTGGCGACGTGCCGAGACTTTGCGCCGCCTGCTCCAGCTGCACATCAAAGCCACGGATTGCCGCAAGCGTCCCCATGTAAATATAGGTGTAATAAATAAAGGTCATGACCGTGATCAGGCCGGGCCAGCCATAAAAGCTGGGCAGGGCAATGCCCCAATCGCCAAGACTGCGGGTAATGAGGCCATTGTTACCCAGCATCATCAGCCAAGTCTGTGCGGCAATAACTTCCGGCACAATCAATGTCGTCAATGGCAGAATAGCAATCAGCGTCTTTCCCGGAAATTGAAAGCGCGCCGCCACATAAGCCAGCGGCACACCAATCAGTGTCGTGGTCACGGTCACGGTCAGGCCGAGCAGAACCGTATTGCCGAATGCACGGATATATTTCGGCTCGGCCAGGAAAACCTGCCACCCCGTGCGCCCATCCGCCCGTGCGCTGCCAAAACTGGAAGCAAGCACATTCACGAGCGGATACAAAAGAAAGACCACAAGAATGACCAGCGCCGCCAGCGACAGCCAGAACCAGACACTGCGGATATCCAGGGTGCGCATCATGCTGCAACCACGCGCGTCAAGGCGGGATCAAGCCACACATGCACGGCATCACCCGATAAAAACTGCGCATGATCCGGCCCGGCACGATCCACCGCCAGCATAACACCATTATCACCAAGCCTGATACGGTAATGGGTGCGGCTGCCGAGATATTGCCGCCGCATCACAACGGCAGGATGACTGCCCGGCCTTGCTGTCGCGCTCAGAACAATATCTTCCGGCCGCATCAGCACATGCGCCTCGCCAGCATCCAGATCGCTGGCGGCAATGGCCTGAATATCCACATGGCCAAGGCGAAGCGTGGTGCGCTGGCCAGCGCCAACCCAGCCAGATAAAGCAACTGCAACCACATTGGCCGCACCAACAAAATCGGCAACATAGGCTGACACTGGCGCTCCATAAATGTCTTGCGGCGTGCCCTTCTGTGCAATGCGTCCCTGACGCATCAGGCCAATCTGATCAGAGAGCGCCAATGCCTCTTCCTGATCATGCGTCACAAAAACTGTTGTAATGCCGGCAGCCCGCTGCAGGTCAGCAATGGTTTCGCGCACCTGCACCCGCAGCTTGGCGTCCAGGTTGGACAGCGGCTCATCCATCAACAGCACTTTCGGCTTGATCACCAGCGCACGGGCCAGCGCAACACGCTGCCGCTGGCCGCCAGACAAATCCGCCGGCCGCCGCTGATCAAGTCCGGTCAATCCCACGCGCTCAAGATATTCAGGCACGGCTTTTCTGATATCAGCCTCATCCCGCTTGCGGGCGCGCAAGCCATAGGCAACATTTTCAAAAACCGTTTTATCCGGGAACAGGGCATAATCCTGAAACACCATGCCAATATCGCGCTTGTGCGCGGGAATGCGCGTCACATCCGTATCACCAAAACGGATCACCCCTTGATCCACTGGCAGAAAGCCAGCCAGCGTGCGCAGCAGCGTGGTCTTGCCACAACCGCTCGGCCCCAGCAGTGTGAAAAACGACTGATCCGCAATCTCAAGCGACAGGGATTCGATGACGCGATTGCCGCCATAAGAAACCGTAATATTATCAATTGCTATTTCGGCCATCGCAAAGCCCCCTGCCTGTCAACATAGTGGCATTTGCTGCACCTATGAAAGCTCAATCAATACAATCAACAGCTTTTTGGTGATGAGGCAGACCGGCTGCCTTACTCGCTCACAGGCACAAAGCGTTTGGCTCAGGCGCGGCGGCCACGCTCGGCAGCATCAATCATCACATCCAGCAGCCGCATGGCGCGGGCACCCGCCAAAGCATCGGGAATATCCACAGGCTCGCCACACACCGCCTTCAAGAAATCGCCCATCAGGCTGTGATAGCCCTTGTGATCTTCGTTCGCCGCGACCGTGAAATTGGGCTCCCACACAAGCGTATCTTCCGCCGCATCCAGCGTGGCATCCGTGCGGCTCACCTTGAAGGGCGGATTGCGGTAATGCCGCACCTCATGAACATTGCGGACTTCAACACGCTGATGATCCGCCATCACCTGCATGAACTCCATTGGCGTGCCGCGCGACTGGTGCGTGCCAACCACCAGCGTCCCGATGCCGCCTGATGCAAAGCGGAAATCCACATGCAGCAACAATTTGCCCGGTGCCATTTCGTGTGCACGCACGTTGAGATGATCCACATCGCCCATCAGCCATGGAACAAGATCAAGATAATGCACGCAATGATGCAGATAAAATCCCGTATAATCCGGATCCTTGGTAAAATAGGTCGGCGCAGTCATATATTGCCCCAGAAAACTGGCAGGCGTTCCAAATGCCGGAGCATGGACAATGTTGGCGGCGATGCGGTTGGCAGTCGAATAGCGCTTCATGAAGCCAAGAACGACGGGCTTGCCTGCCGCTTTTGAGGCCTGCGCCAACGCTTCGGCATCTCGCGCATTGGCCGCCGGGGGCTTTTCCAGAAAAACTGGCAACCCCAGCGCCAGAGCGGCCAGACCGATCTCATGATGCGCGGCAGGACCAGCCGCCACACCCACGGCATCAATGTCATGGCGCGCCAGCACCGCGCGCCAGTCCTGCGTCTGGTCAGTCTGCGCCACACCATAGCGCTGGGCTGTGCGGCCAAGGCGGTCAGCATCCACATCGCACAAGGCAGCCAGCGAAATATCATGCCGCGTCAATTGTGGCAGCAGCATTTCATTGGCATGAACGCCGCAGCCAATCCAGCCGATGCGCAACGGTCTCATCGCGCTCTCCCCGAAAACATCATCGCGGCATCCAAAAGACGCACACTCGCCGCCAATTCCCAATCTTCACTTTTCTGTGGTGCACGCCATTGTGCCAACGTCACGCCGGGGGGATCATCATCCCGGCGGAAGGGCTCCAGTGTAATCGGGCCGGAATAATCAATATCGCGCAAGGCGCGCGCAACACCTGGCCAGTCAATGTGTCCGGCCCCCAAAAAATCGCGATTATTTTCGTTGGCCTGAAAATGCACAAGACGCTTACCGCAATCCCGAATGGCAGTCGCAATGTCTGGATCTTCTATATTCATATGAAATGTATCCAGCATCACCCCAACGGCAGGGTGATCAACCATCTCTGCCAACGCAATACCATGGCGTGTGGTGTTCGCAATATCCGTCTCAAACCGGTTGAGCGGTTCAATGCCGAAAACAATACCCTGATCTGCCGCGCGCCGGCCCGCCTGCTTTAACCCAGCCACAACCTGGTCAATCCGCCGTTGCCGCATATCCTCCGGGACCGGTTTTGGCGCGCGGCCGGCAAAAACCAGTGGCGCACCATATAAGGGGCCGCCAACAATGCGCGCACCCAACTGCGCAGCAATATCGACACACGATTCAAGATAGGCGACACCGGCATCCTGAGCCGCCTTGTCATCACTCGACAAATCACGTGCCAGATTGACGCGCGCAGCAAGTTCAACACCTAGACCATGGTCAGCCAGAGCAGCGCGTGTTTCCGCAAGATCGAGTTCGCCCGGCTCAGGCACCAGCAATTCGATGAAATCACATCCAGCCTGCTTGGCTCTTGCAAAACATTGGAAATGCTCCTTGCCAAACGGTCTGGCATAAAACATCGAGATAATACCAATCGCATTTTTTCGTGTCATGATTTCACTGCACCCGATGTGAGCCCGCCAACCAGCCGTTTCTGGATCAGCAGGAAAAGAAGTGTGACGGGGATGGCAATCAATGTGCCACCGGCTGTCAGCAGCCCCCATTGCACACTGAATTCCCCGATGAACAATTGCAGGGCCACCGTCACGGTCCGGACATTCTGGCCAGACAGCATCATGGCAAACAGATATTCATTCCACGATGTCACAAAAATATAAATGCCCGTGGTCACGACGCCGGGCATGACCACGGGCAAAATCACTTTGATAAGTGTTTGCAACCGCGTTGCACCATCAATGCGAGCCGCCTCATCAAGTTCTGGCGGAATGGCATTCATGTAACTTGTCAGCATCCAGATCGAAAATGGAATGGCGAATGTGGAGTGCCCGAGAATAATGCCCATAAATGTATCAAGCAGGCCAAGTTGCCGCATCAGTACAAACAGCGGGATGATGATCAGGACAATCGGAAACATGTTGATGACAAGAAACTGCGTCATCAGCACCTTACGGCCAAAAAAACGAAACCGCGAAAAAGCATAGGCGGCGGGAATGCTCACACACAGGCCAAGCAGAACCGCGCCTGTTGCGACAATGAAAGAATTGAGCAGATTGCCTGAAAAGGAGGTCCGTTCCAGCAGCATTTTATAATGCTGAAGCGTGACCTCCGTCGGCAGATAGCGAACAGGAAACGCCGCAATATCGGCTTCAGACTTGAGTGATGTCAGCACCATCCAGACATAAGGGCCAATGGCAAACAGCACGATGACCAGAACTGGCAATTCCACCTGCACGAGGCGCGCCATCGTTGAGCGGCGATCAATCATGACGCCAGTTCCCGCGCCTGACGGCGCACATAGGTCAGCACAACGCCGAGCAGAATGAGGGTGAGCGTGATGGCAAGCGCACCCGCATAGCCAAATTCCATACCGGAATAGGCTTTCAGGAAAGAATACAATGGCAGGGTATGGGTTGCCAGGCCTGGCCCTCCGCCCGTCATCACAAGAATAATATCAAGTGAATTGGCCACCCAGATCGTGCGCAGCAGCAATGCGGTGGCGATGACATCGGCGATGGCGGGCAAAATGACATAGCGCAGCCGCTGGATTCGCGTCGCACCATCAATATCAGCCGCCTCATAAAGCTCATCGCCAATGGTCTGCAATCCGGCCAGAATGGTGACCGCAAAAAAGGGAAACCCCTGCCAGATCAAGGCAAGAACGATAGCATAAAAAGCCGTGTTAGGGCTCGCCAGCCAGGCCACCGGCGCGTCGATCACGCCGATCCGCAGGAGCATGTCATTGATGACACCGACATTGAAATCATACATCCATGTCCATGTCAGACCAATAATCACGCTGGGAAGCGCCCATGGAATAATAATGAGCGAGCGGGCCATGCTGCGCCACCAGAAACTCTGATTGAGAAGCAGTGCAGTCACCAGCCCAAGAAAAAATTGCCCGCCAACGACGAGTGCAATCCACCACACCGAATTGCCAAGCGAAATCCAGAAGGTTTCATCGCCCAGCATCCGGGTAAAATTGCCAAGGCCGATGAAGGGTATGTTTTTCGGCCTGAAAAGCACATAATCATGCAGGCTCATCCATATCGTTTGCACGACAGGAACAAGCACCACCGCCATGGTCACCACCATGGCGGGCAACAGGAAAAGATAGGGCGTCATCATCTGACGCCCTCTTTCTTGTTTTCCGCTGGTATGGCTGGCGCTCATCCGTGAAAATGCTTCTCGATCGCACGCATCATGTCATCAGGCGATATTTGGCCAAGCAGGGCGCGCTGCATATTCTGCGGCCAGACTGTCGATGCAAAATCAGCGGTCTTGGATGAATCCGGCAACACGCCAGCAATTGCAAGCGAAGCCGCCGATGCGTCAACAAAACGCTTTTGATGACCAGACCATGTGGCTTGCGCCGCGTTGGAAATTGGCAACTGCCCGGAGAGTTTTGCCAGCTCGGCATTATTTTCACCGGTTGACAGAAACGAAATCCACTTGAACGCCGCTTCCTTATTTTTTGAAGCGGCAAAGACGGCGTTGGATTCGTCACCAAACTGCGTCCATCCCTTTTCGCCCGGCTTCACCGGCACCGGCACGGCAGAAACCTTGTCACCCAGCGCCTGCACCATGTCATTGGATGAGCCGACATGATGAATGATCATAGCCGTGCGCCCGGCCTTGAAACCATCGACGATCTGCCGGAATCCATCGGTTGCTGCGGAAGCCGGTGTGACCTTGTGCTCGCGCGTGAGGTTGACATACCAACGGTTGGCTGCGAGCGCCTTTTCGGAAATCATGCCGCCTTTGTCGAAGGTGGCGCCACCGCCCAGCACAAATGCGCCCCAATTGTCCTGCCCGCCGCCACCGCCGCGCATGCCAAACCCGGCAATATCATTTTTTGTCGTCGCTTTGGCAGCCGCCAGAAATTCATCGGGTGTTTTCGGCGGCTTGATGCCAGCCGCATCAAACAGATCGGCACGGTAATACAGATAAAGCACAACATAATGCAGCGGCAGATAGTAGGTCTTGCCATCCCTCGCCTTGTTCAGCGCCCAGACATTGGCTGCAATATCGGTGCGGCCTGCCCAGTTTTTCAACATGTCATCCAGCGGCGTCAGCGCATCCATTTCCAGCAGGCGGGCGTGGTTATTGAGCTTTACCTGTGCGCAATCGGGCGCGTTTCCGGCCACAAGGCTGGCAAAAAGGCGGGTGGAATAATCATTGCCACCACCCCACGGAATCGCCTCGGCATTGACCTTGATGCCGGGATTTTCCTTTTCGAATTTCGCAATCAGTGCTGCCGGTGTCATTTGCGGATTGTCGAAATGATACCACCAGCGGATGGTTGCGGGTGTTTGCGCCAAAGCTGGTTTGGCCAGTGCTGATGAAGCCGCGGCAGCACCGGCAATTTTCAGGAAAGTTCTGCGTTCCATGGTTTTCTCCCTCGACAGGTTCAGGACGTTTGCGTCTCGTTGAAAAACAGCTTGAGATGGCGGCCAGCCGCCGCGATGGCCTCCCGTGCCGCAGGCAATTCGCGCGCAAGGCGCAGAAAGCCATGCGTCACACCCGGCCAAAGATCGAGCGTATGACGCACACCATCTTCGGCCAGCCGGGCACTCAAAATCATTGTGTCATCCAGCAGCGGATCAAGCCCCGCTGCATTGAGATAAAGCGGCGGCAGATGTTTCAGATCGGCAAACAGCGGCGCGCAGGCCGCCGGCGCATCCTCGGCTGTCAGCGATCCGAGAAAATTACCCCAGTACCAGCGCATCATGTCCGTGGTAAGGAGATAATCACCACCGCCATTGGCCTCGTGGCTGGGCGTATCGAAAATCGGTGCGTAGCAGCCATAAAACAGACAGGCCGTGGCTGGCTGGGGCTGGCCGGTTTCGCGCAAACCCAGCATCGCGCCAAGGGCCAGATTGGCCCCGGCTGAATCGCCAGCCAGCGCAATGCGGGTGCCGTCGCAGTGTGGCGCCAGCGCGCCGCTGCGCACAAAGGCAATGGCCGCCAGCATATCCTCATGCCCGGCAGGAAAAGGATGTTCCGGCGCAAGGCGGTAATCAATGCCGAGCACGGCACAGCCCGATGCCGCCGCGAGCATGCGCATGGTGCCATCGTGCGTCGCGATATTGCCGAATGTCCAACCGCCGCCATGAGCAAAAATTACCACCGGCTGATTGTGTGCATTGGCCGGCAAATAGAGCCGCGCGGCCATGGCGCCGCCTGGTGTGGTGATGGAAATATCCCGCACGTCAGCCATTGGGTCGGGGCACCACGCCCATGGTATCTGCTGGGCTGTAAAGGCTGCGCGCGCCTGCGCCACAGGCAGGGCGCGCAAATCCATGGCCGGCGCACTTTTAATGCTGGCGATAATGCGCGCCATCGCGAGATCAACAAAAGCACTCATGCGCTGTGACTTTCCGGATGAACATCAACAATCGTGTCGATATGCTGCGCCAGCGCCAGCGCCAGGGCATCCCCGCCCTTGGGGATGGCCGCGATGATCTGCTGATGCCGCGCCGCTGTTTCCGCCAGTGGGCGGCGATGACGCGGCTCCCACAATTTTTGCCGGTGCGTATGCAGTATGACCCGCTGCAAGATTTGTTCGAGCGCCTGAAACCCGGCGACGCGAAACAGCGTCATGTGAAAATGCATATCATTTTCAATCAAGCTCATTTCGTCATCGGCCGCAGCATCGGCGTCCATCTGCGCCTGATAGAATGTAAGCTGCGCCATGATGTCCGCATCAATACGCGGGGCGGCGCGCCGGGCGGCGCGGGTTTCGATCTGCCGCCGCAACAGCAGCATTTCCTCGGCGGCCGCCGCATCCAGCGGCGTCACGCTGGTGCCGCGATGACCGGCCCGCAGCACAAGCCCGTCCTCCTGCAGACGCAACAGCGCTTCACGCACCGTGCCCTGGCTGCACCCCATATCCTGCGCGACGCCAAGCTCTGTCAGCGGCTGGCTCGGCTCAAGCACATTGAGCAAGATCGCCTGCTTCAGTGCCCTGTAGACAGCCTCGCGCGGGCGCACACCTACGGCAGCGCTGCGCACCGCCCCGGTGGCCACCATCCTGCCGCTATGTGTGGCATGCTCAGCACCCGGCAATAGCACCGGCGACGCGGGGCGTGGCCGTGCGTGCCTCATGACAACCGCCCGCACTGATCTGCAGGCCTGTCTGCAAGCGTGTCTGCAAGTCGGCCTGCACGCCCGCCAAAACGTCTGCCTGCCATCACCCTATCGCTCCCCATCATCTCATTATCAATATTGATATTGATAAACGGGCAGGCGTCAATAGCGCTCCCGCCGGGAAGGCCGGTGATGGGCGAGACAAGTGACAGGGGAGACAAGAGAGAGGTAGCAAGGCCGGCGACGATCCTCCCGGCGGCGCACCGCGTGCGCGGGAAAGACCGCCGTGACAGCCTGCGATAAGTCTTGCGGAACTGCGGGCAGGCAGAGGTGCGGCTAAAGCGGCTTAATCTGCCCCTGCGGCGAAAATGAATCACCGACCCGCACGAAATGCCCGGCAGCAATCTCGCGCATTTCCGTAACAGGCGCGACCCAATTGACAGCCCGGATCGGACTTGGCAGTTCCTCGACAGCCAGCGCCTTGCGCTGCCGCCGCCGGGCCGGATCGGGCACAGGCACAGCGGCGAGCAATTTGCGCGTATAGGCATGCTGCGGCGAAGACAGCACCGCCGCGCGTGGCCCGATTTCGACAATCTCGCCAAGATACATCACCGCGACGCGGTGGCTCACCCGCTCAACGACGGCCATGTCATGCGAAATAAACAAATAGGCCAGCCCGAATTCCTCCTGCAAATCCAGCATGAGATTGAGAACCTGCGCCTTGACCGACACATCAAGTGCCGACACCGCCTCATCCGCCACCACCAGATCCGGTGACAGGGCGAGCGCACGGGCAATGGCGATCCGCTGCCGTTGACCGCCAGAAAATTCATGCGGGAAACGGCTGGCCATATCCGGCTGCAAACCCACCCGCTTCAACAAGGCCGCCGTGCGTTCGATCGCGCCCTTTTTATCAGCGATGCCATGCACCACCATCGGCTCGACAATCGCCGCACCAATGGTCTTGCGTGGATTCAGGCTGGCGAAGGGGTCCTGAAAAATCATCTGCATTTTCCGGCGCACGAGCTGGAGATCAGCGCGGCTCAGCGTGCCAACATCCGTGCCGGCAAATGTCACCGTGCCGCTGGTCGGCTCCACCAGCCGCAAAATCGAGCGCCCGGTTGTAGATTTTCCACAGCCGGATTCACCCACCAGCGCCAGTGTTTCACCTGCGCGTACATCGAACGACACATTTTCAACCGCATGCACGCGTCCGCGCAAAGAACCAAGAACGCCGCCGCGAATGGCAAACCGCGTCGTCAGCCCTGTCACGGATAAAAGCGGTGCATCGGCTGGCTTGATCGTATCCGGCACCAGTGTAGCGGCCACCTGCACATCGCCGGTTGCCGGATCAATAACCGGAAAACGCAATGGCCGCGGATGCGCATCCATCTCGCCCAGTTTGGGCACGGCAGCCAGCAGCGCCTTGGTATAGCCATGCTGCGGCGAACGGAAAATTGTGGGCGCCGTTTCATCTTCTAGCTTTTTGCCTTTCCACATCACCACAACACGGTCAGCAATTTCCGCCACCACGCCCATGTCATGGGTAATGAAGAGTACCGACATGCCCTCTTCATCCTGAAGCGATTTGATCAGGTCGAGAATTTGCGCCTGAATGGTGACATCGAGCGCCGTCGTCGGCTCATCCGCGATCAGCAATTTCGGCTGGCAGGCCAGTGCCATGGCAATCATCACCCTCTGACGCATGCCGCCAGACAGCCGGTGCGGATAATCTTGAATGCGCTGGCGTGACGCGGGAATGCGCACGCGGTCGAGAATGCGGATGGCCTCAGCCTCCGCTTCCGCCACATTCATAGCCCTGTGATAACGCAGCGCCTCACAAATCTGCTGACCAACCGTGAGCACCGGATTAAGGCTCGTCATCGGTTCCTGAAAAATCATGGAAATGCGGTTACCGCGGATGGTGCGCATCTGGTCTTCCGGCAAGCCCAGAAGCTCCTGCCCCTCCAGCAGCACACGCCCGCCAATGCGCCCATTGATCGGTGAAATAAGCCGCATCACCGACAAGGCGGTGACGCTTTTGCCCGAACCGGATTCCCCGACTATGGCAACGGTTTCGCCAGCGCCTATATCAAACGATACATCATCGACCGCCGTGCGCCATTGCTTGTCAACGCGAAAACTGGTGGTGAGATTCTGAACAGAAAGAACAGGCGCGCTCATTGCTCGCCCTTGAGCTTGGGATCGATGGCATCACGCAGGCCATCACCCAGAATGTTGAGTGCAAAAACCACAACCAGAATGGCAATGCTGGGGGCCAGCACCAGCCAATAGCTGTCCAGAATATTTTCAAACCCCTCGCGGATCATGCCGCCCCATGTCGGGGTTGGCGGCTTCACACCAAGGCCGATAAAGGCCAGCGATGCTTCCGTGCGGATGGCATTGGCCAGCCACAGTGAACCCATCACCAGAATTTCCGGAAAAATATTCGGCAGCACATGACCGGCCATCAGGCGCAGATCAGAAAAACCAAGCGCCCGCCCCGCATCAATATATTCACGCTCCTTGACCGCAATCGTTGGCGCGCGGGCGATGCGTGCGAAAGACGGGATCGAGGTCAGCGCAATGGCGATGATGATATTGCCCATAGACGGGCCAAGCATGGCGACCAGAATGAGCCCGAGAATCAGCGATGGAAAAGCCAGCAGCATATCCATGGTCTGCATGATCACGATATCCAGCCGGCCACCATACCAGCCAGCCAGAATTCCGATCACCGAACCGATCACCAGCGCAATCACCGTTGAGGCAATGCCGATAATCAGCGATATGCGCGCGCCATACAGCAGGCGCGAGAATATATCACGGCCATAATAATCGGTGCCGAGGTAATAATTATCGAACGGTGGCTTCAACTTCGACAACACATCCTGCTCGACCGGATCATGCGGCGTGATCCATGGCGCAAACACCGCAGCCAGCACCACCAGCACAAAAATCACCAGCCCCACCCACGAGGTCTTGTTGGCATTAAAGGCTGCGATCGTCGCTTTCAGCCAACGCCAGCGTGGCGGC
>JBOFCU010000328.1:0-9254 GCA_051646285.1 Beijerinckiaceae bacterium | reverse complement strand
GCGTTGCCGACGAAGATCACGTCCTTGTTCTGCATCTGGAAGTTCTGGGCCAGAAACAGGCCGGAGGGATCACGCAAATTGATGGAATAAACCACCGGAATGGTCGAACCATAGGGGGTGACGTCGACGCCGTAGCGCGCGACCTGATGGCGTGGTTCCATGCGATAGACGAAAACGCCCGATGGCTCGGCCCGTTCATCCAGCAAGCCACCGGCCTTGCCCATGGCGTAGGACAAGGACACACGCTCAGAATCAAAGAAGAAAAGCCCGTTCTGGCCAGAGGCGCCGAGAGCAACAAAATGCTTCTGCTCACGGGTGACATACACAAGGTCACCGGGCTGAACGAAAATGTTGCTCTTCGGGCTGTTGATCAGCGAGGCCATGCTGGCCTGAGCCTTCTTGCCGTTTCGTTGAAGGGCAACAACTGTCTCATAAACCGGATACCGCGGGCCGCCTGCGCGGGCCACAGCATCAAGGATGCGCTCACCTTGCGGGTTCAGCGTGAATTTGGCCGGGGCATTGACCTCGCCCAGAACGCTGACCTGCGACGACCGCTGTTCACGCAGCGTCACTACCACCTGTGGCTCGATCGCCCGGTTTTTCAGGCGCTGCTCGATCATGCGCTCCACTGTCGAGGGCGACCGGTTCGCAACCGGAATGCTGCCAGCGTAGGGCACGTTGATGTTGCCATCGCGCCCGACGGTCTGGGCGGGCAATTCCACGAAGTTGCCGGGCCGGGCACCGGCCGTTACCGCCGGGGTAAACAAGCCACCGGGGCCAGCTTCAAACACGGAAATGGCCAGCACATCGCCTGCGCCAATGCGCAAGCCGGATGGCCCGCCACGGCCTGAAAACATGCCGGCAAAGCGCGGATCGGAATGATTGGCCACATGGCGCATCAAATCCTGATCCAGATTGACGAGCACGTAAGGCTGCACTGACCGGGCCACTGACCCGTCGCTGGATACCGGGGCCCCAACCTGAACGTCGGCACCGGCCTGCACGGCCTGCACCTGCGGCCCGTGCGTCGGCATGGTGGAACAGCCCGCCGTCAGTGCACACACACAACTGACAAACGCGACACGCAAACGAAGCAACACCACTGAACACCTGTTACGTTATGGCAGGAACGCATCTGTATCCATGCGCCCATTGTTAATATTTTAGCAACTTTTATATATCGGCATGGTTGACGGGGCCACCCGTGAAACAACCTCGGTGTGAAATGGAGGCGCCATAGTGATACGCATGCCACAGACGATGGGCCGTCCGCGCCGGCAGAATGACACCGGTTTGCGCCCGGGATGGGCCATGATTGCATTGACTATACTTGTGTTTTTTTCCGCTCCGGGAGGCGTATGGGGGCAGGATTTCACAACCAGCAACCGCCGCCCGCCATCCGAGGCCAGCCGCAGTTCTGATCCGTTTCGACCGGAATGGTCCAAAAACCGGCCCTATCCGGCAGATTCCGTCCGCCCCTACCGCGATCCCACGCGCATTGATCCCTACAATCCCGCCGATTGCCGTGACCGGGCCGGAATGGCGTCACGCAACTGCCGACGATAGGCCGGTGCCAGCCCCCGTGTCGGGCTGCTCTGCGGGAAGCTGGAGGATGGTCAGCACCCTGGCTGCGACGGTATCCCAGTCATGAAACCGGCTGAGCGGCACAACATAGGCCTCGGGCCGTGCCAACGCGTCCCTGATCTTGTCAGCCAGCGCCACAGGATCCGTCACGGGGAAATAAAATGCCTCGGGCAGGGCAAGGTCCCGGTTGGCTTCGATATCGGAGATGATCACCGGGATGCCCTGCTGGACCGCTTCAATGATCGCGTTCGACATGCCCTCATGCAGGGAGCAATTGACGTAAAGGGACTGGCGGCTCAGCATGTCCAGAACATCGGCCCGTTTGCGGCCACCCGCCATGTCCACATGGATGCCGGGATTTTTGGCAATAGCAGACGACAGGCGCAAAACCTCATCTGACAAATCAGCGCCACCAACAATGGTGATCTGTGGGCCGGAAGCGCCAAGCACTGCAGCGGCGGCAACCAGGGTGAGATAATTTTTCTGCTCGGTGACGCGCCCGACGGCAATAACGGTATTTTTTTCGCGGCCAGCCAGCGGCACTCTTTTTGTCTTGTCGAGACCGTTGGGAACAAGATGCGCGCTCATTCCCGCGGCGGCGATGTGGCGCTGGATGCTCGGCGACACGGCAATCAGCCCATCGGCGCGGCGCATCATGCGCTCACTGAAACGCATTACCGCACGCATCACGCCGCCCCATTTGGCCAGTGTGTAATCCACCGAGCCTGAGCGCAGATAAATTTGCGCCCGCCGCCAAACCATCATCCGGAAAAAGGGAATGAGCAGCCCGAAATTCATTCCCAATATCAACACACGGTCATAGCGCCGCGTGGCATAATACCACAACGCAAAGAGCAGATAAAAAGCCTTGTCGGTCTTCATGATGCGCGAGGATGGCACCTTCAGCAATTCCACATTGTCAGGCGTTTTTCCATCAGCATGCAGGCAGACAACATCGACGCGGCAGCGCTCTGGAATACGCTTCACAAATTCCTCAGCAAATTTTTCCACGCCGCCTTCATGGCCAGAAATACCGCGCGGACCGATCAGCAAAATTCTTTTTTGCATTTTATCGCCCACGGCCAAGCCTCCGTCTGAGTTGTCGCAAACTGTTTGGAACAAGCAATAATTTGAGATAGGTGCGAATGGTAGGCCAAATGTTCATTGGTTCGGCGGATTCGGCCAGATGAATCAATCTGGCGGCAAACGAAAACAATATCTGCCTGTGGCGCCGGCTCACAGTAATCGATTGATCGTGATACACACGTGTCACCAGTGGCTCTGGAATCACGCCGAATGTGAGGCCGGCATGGGTGGCGCGCAAATACATGTCATAATCCTGCGCATAGCGAAATGTCGGATCGTAAAAATCAATCTTTGCCAACACTGACTTGCGAAATGCCAGCGTGGAATGAACAATAAAATTACGCTCCTGCAATTTTTTCTTGATCTCCAAGTCGTCCAGTGGCGAATCAATCAGCCATTCACGGCCTGAGGCTTCATCACGGCCCGTCGCGAATGCAAATCCCATATCGCATGCGGGATTGGTGTCGAAGAATGCCTGTGTTTTTTCCAGACGTTGCGGATGCGGCAGATCATCATCGTCATTGCGGACAATGATCTCGCCATGGGACGCTGCAATGGCCTTGTTGAGGGAACGGGTCACGCCAAGATTTATTTCATTGCGGATGATGCGCAAGGCGGAATTTCTGCGCGCCATCTCTTCAAGCGCCTGCATATCAGCATCAGGCTTGTCGACAACGACAATCACTTCGGCTGCGACAGGAGATTCCAGAAAGACCTTCACGATCTCCGGCAAGGCATCACTGCCAACCGTGGGAATAATGACAGATAATTTTGGCTGATCAGCCATCAGGCGCGTCCTTCCTGCACATCACGCCTGCGCAAATGGGATAAAATCACCATGGTCAGGGCGTGGCGGACACAATAATGCGCTGCAAATACAAGCAGCGCTACGGAGACGGGCAGCATCGCCGCAACAATGAACATGGCGATGCATGCGGCACTGGAAATGAGATTGGCGGTGAGAAGATGGCCAGAGCGCGTATCCTTGTTGATGGCAAAGGCCTGCGCGTAAATCGCATCAGCCATGGCCACGCCGTAGGACGCAAAAATGATCGCGGCGACCCATTCTGTGCCACGGAATTTGTAGAGGGCCGGAATCTGGGCAATAGCCCACCAGTAGAGGCCTGCGCACACTAAGCCGAACAGTGTAAAGCCAATACCAATTGTCAATACGATGCGGGCTGGCGGCATGGTGTCCACAAACTGCCGGTAGTAAATATAGATGGCCGGCTTCAGGCTGTTGTAAATGAACCGGCCGGTTGAAAAGCCGAGGGTATAAAGCCCCAGCACCTCCAGTCCGAATACGGCGCCAATGACAAGTTTATCGATATGTTCCAGCGCGTTGGGAATGGCGTTGGCAAAGCTCAACACGGCCGCTTCACGCGGTTCGGCTGTTTGTGCCACCGTTACAGGCCCAGCACTGGCGCGTGACCATGTCATGTCGCGTGCTGCTGTGCTCAAGAAGAATACGGCGTGAAACAGCGTCATCATCACAAGCTGCACAGTTGTGGCGATTGTGACGGAGTAGCCAACCCATATCATCGCAATGAATAAAACCAGCGCCGTGATGTATTTGATCAGGGCAAAAAGAAAAAAGCGGTCGAAGCTCTGTTTGGCCTGAAGATAGGGCGCATATAAATCGAACAGTGAATAAAACAGGGCCGCGACCATGACAGCAATGGCAATGGGTGAGGCGTTGATCCAGCGCTCCGGCAGAAATCCAGCAGGCGCAAGCACCACGGCAAGGACGAGCAAGGAAACAGCTGATATTGCAAAATAGATGCGGCCCAAAAACAGCGCACCCATGGCCTGACTGTCATCACGCGCTACGGCACGCACAAAAACCTTTGATGTTTCCAATAATGTTGCGAGGCCGGCCAAGGAAAAAATCGAAAACAGGATGCGATATTCGCCAGCGGCCGATGCCGACAATGCGTAGGTCAGGTAAATGACGATCACATAATTGACAAAGCCCGGCAGTGCGGAAGCCGCCACTGACAACGGTGCTTTTTTTAGCAAATAGGTCAGATGCCTTTTCGCTTTTTGGTGTGGCGCCATGTCGAGTTGTTTCTTTTCAAGCGGATTGCCTGTGGCCGCAGTCAGGGCCAGACCGGTTGGATATGATGCCCGGAAAAATCGCTGGCTCTGTTACACAGATGGCTGCACCATGCAACTTGATGATGGGTAACAATCAGGCTAGATTTGTTTAATGTCTGAAAGAGCAATGTTTTTTTGGCGGCTGATGGCGCAAACTGGCCGGCGCTGCCATCGATCAGGCGTGTGGCACAGTGCCGCTATTTTCCTCACCCTTGTGTGCAGTTTCAGCAATTCTGTTCGTGCCGCCGATGGACGTGCAGCGGGTGGGCTGGTGAGTGGTTCACGGATTGTTGAAGTTGTGTCGCTGGCTGACGCCGGGCCGGGCAGTTTACGCGAAGCGCTGGCGGCAAAGGTGCCAAGGCTCATTGTCTTTGCTGTCTCTGGCACAATCAGGCTGAGTTCTGATCTTGTGATCGAGCATGGGCGTGTCACCCTTGCCGGGGAAACCGCACCGGGGCCGGTGGCGCTGTATGGTGCCGGCATCAAGGTGCGGGCCAGCGATGTCAGTATCAGCCACATCGCGGTTTATGCCGGTGCCACGGCAGACAGCAAAGTGGCTGAAAGCCGTGATTCCCTTACGGTGTATGGATCACCGTCGCGCGGCAACCGGATCAGCGATGTTGTCATCCGGCATATGACTCTTGCGTGGGGGATTGATGAAAATCTCGGATTGCAGGGGCTGGTGGACGGGGTGCGTATCGAGCGCTCGCTGCTGGCTGAACCGCTGATGCAGGGCGGGCATCCCAAGGGCATCCATTCCATGAATATGCTGCTCGGCAATACGGTCGGACGCGTGGAGGTGCTTGGCTCCGTGTTTGTTGCGGGCAACCAGCGCAATCCGCGCCTGACCCAGGGCAACCGCGTGTCCTTCATCAACAATATCATCGTCAATCCGGGGCGGGCATCCAGCCATATCGATTCCAGCAAGGAGGTGCTGTCGGCTGGTGCTATCGACATGATTTCAAATGTGTATCTGCCTGGTGCCGATACGCTGTGCCGGCAACCCTTTATCGCGGTTGACCGCAGGTTCTTTGAACGGGAGCCGCAGACACCGGTGCATCTGGCCGACAACATCACCGCTGGAGCCCGGGCGGAGTGCGGCCGCTTGCCGGCGGCCGAACAGCCGGAGCGGCTGGCAGTGCGTCCGGCTCACACGATCGCCCACTGGGCCGTGCAGCCGGCGCAGACACTTTTCCCGCGCCAACTCGGCTTTGCCGGGGCATCGCCGGCCCGGCGAAATCCCAACGATGCGCGGATCATGGCCAATGTTGCGGCTGGGTCGGCGCGTTTGCTCTCCAACGAGCAGGCCATTGGCGGCTATATCGACTGGCCGGAAAAGCGCCATACCCTGACGCCGCCTATTGCCGAGGCGGTGCGAACGGCCAGCGATCTGGCGCGGCTGACGGCGTGGCTGTGTGGCCATGCGAAAGCAGCATCCGGCGGGCTGGCCTGTCCGTACTGACGCTTATTCTGAATGGGGCCGGATCAGCGGGCCAAGGCCGCATCCATCTCGTCGCGCTCGCGCTGGACGTATGTTGCGATGGAATGGCGATTCAGCACGGTTTGACGCGCCGCTTTGGCGACGGCAACCGCCTTCTGGCCATCGGCGCGGGCGCGGATGATGGTGTCGGCAAGGGCTCCAGCGTCAAGCGTTGGCGACAGGAAGCCGGTTTCGCCATCTGTGATGAGGTCGGAGATGCCGGGCACATGGGTGCCGATACAGGTCATTTCTGCGGACATGGCCTCGATCAGGGCTTTCGGCAGCCCTTCATGCACGCTGGCGAGAATGAAGAAGCGGTGCTTGCGGTAGAGATGGGCAATGGCGGTGTTTTCGGCGCGGGGGATGATCGCGGCATCCATGCCCAAGGTATCAATCTGGCTTTTAACAGCCTCGCGCAGGCTGCCATCGCCGACAATCACCAGCTTCATGCCGGTGCGGTGGCAGGCGTCAACAATGGCATGCACGTTCTTTTGCGGCTCAAGCCGGCCTACAAAGATGATGATGCCATCGTCCCGCTTGGCGGCGGCATCAGACTGAAACAGTTCAGTATTCACGTAGGTCGGGCTGGTGAACACCCGTGTTCCGCGCCCCATGAGCACGGATTGAACCGTGTCTTTCGCCGCGTCGGTCGTTACGGATACGATACGAGCGGAATTGAAGAATATAAAGTCCAGCGCGCGCGCGACCATCGCCTTCTTGCGGTCGCCATTTTTCTCCAGCCGCCGGGACAGGAGGTACCCGCAGCGGGCAAACAGCGGCACACCCATCCATGTCAGGATGATGGCCGGCCATGAGCCGCTGACCTGGTTGGTTTTGGACAGGCTGGCACGCCGGCGCAGACGCCAAAGCTGTATCAGATCAAAGGAATGGAGCAGCGCTCCCAGCTTGCCGGCCATCTTGCGGCGGGGCGGCACCAGGGTGATGCGCGAGCGGATCATGTCGCCGCAATCCACCTGCTCCAGCGCGCGCTGGTCGTCATGGCTGTAGGTATAGATCAGCACTTCATCAACATTGCCGCGGCGCAGATGCTCTACATACAGCTCGATTTCGCGCGATAAAATGCCCTCACGCTGCCATTTGGTCAGCGATCCACCGAAGGACATGAACAGGAGCAGCTGCATGGATTTCCGTCTGGTTCGCGCGCTGAAGGCGCGCCGGGCTGGCGCGGCCAATCGCATACTCTGACCGTCACGTCCATGCCATGATCGGAATGCATAGGTGCGCCACTGGTATAGACCTTGCCTCATGCAGGTTATAACAAGCGCCATTCAACTGGGCTGTGGCCCACATCATTAGGATACGGGGATTTCAATGCGGATTGTCATGGTTGGCTCAGGCTATGTGGGCCTTGTTTCGGGAGCGTGTCTGGCCGATTTCGGTCATACCGTGATCTGCGTGGACAAGGATGTCACAAAGATCGACCGCCTCAATCAGGGTGAAATTCCGATTTTCGAGCCGGGCCTGTCGGAGCTGGTGGCAGCCAACCGCAAGGCAAAGCGGCTGTCCTTCGGCACGGATCTGGCGGCTGCGGTGGAGGGCGCTGATGCGATCTTCATCGCCGTCGGCACACCCTCACGCCGCGGCGATGGCCATGCAGACCTGACCTATGTGTTTGATGCTGCCCGCGATATTGCCCGTGCCATGACCGGCTATGCGGTGATCGTGACGAAGAGCACCGTGCCGGTGGGCACCGGCGATGAGGTTGAGCGTGTGATGCGCGAGGTCCGTCCGGATCTTGAGTTCGCCGTTGTCTCCAACCCGGAATTCCTGCGCGAAGGCGCGGCCATTGATGATTTCAAGCATCCCGACCGCATTGTGATCGGGGCCGAGGATGTGCGCGCCCGCGAGGTGATGAGCGAGGTGTACCGCCCGCTCTATCTCAACCAGGCCCCGCTGCTGTTTACCGGCCGGCGCACGTCTGAACTGATCAAATATGCGGCCAATGCCTTTCTCGCCACCAAGATCACCTTCATCAATGAAATGGCGGATCTGTGCGAGGAGGTTGGTGCCAATGTGCAGGAAGTGGCGCGCGGCATCGGCCTTGATAACCGCATCGGCAGCAAATTCCTCCATGCCGGCCCGGGCTATGGCGGCTCCTGCTTTCCAAAGGACACGCTGGCGCTGATCAAGACCGCGCAGGATTATGCGGTGCCGCTCAGCATCGTCGAGGCGGTTTCTGCCGCCAACGACAAGCGTAAACGGGCCATGGCGCGGCGCATCATCGCCGCCTGCGGCGGTTCGGTGCGCGGCAAGACGATCGCGCTGCTGGGTCTGACGTTCAAGCCGAATACGGATGACATGCGCGATGCGCCGTCCATCGCCATCACGCAGGCTTTGCAGGATGGCGGTGCCCTTGTGCGCGCCTACGATCCGGAAGGGGTTGAGCAGGCGCAAAAGGTTCTGACCGGCGTTGACTATGCCGATGATCCCTATGCCTGCGCTGAAGGCGCGGATGCGCTTTGCCTAGTGACGGAATGGGAAGAATTCCGGGCGCTCGACATGAAGCGGTTGCGCACGTCGCTGAAAGAGCCGGTCATCATTGATCTGCGCAATATCTACCGCCCGGAGGAAATGCGCAAAAACGGCTTTCATTATGTCAGCATTGGCCGCCCCTGATTATTGGGGCCGGGGCTGTAATGCCGGTGTCATCGCCGCTTCAATGTCGGCGATGACCTGACGGGTGAGCATTTCGTGCCCGCCATCGAAAATGGTGAGACTGGCCCCATGGGCCTGGCGGTGCAGAAATACGGCGCGGCCTGCGATGGTCATGGCAGGAAGCGGTCTGGCCGTGCGTTCCAGCAAGGCCCGTGCTGTTAATTCATCAATTTTTTTGTCCGGATCGATTGTCTGCGCGATATGATTGAACATGCGCAGGCTATGGGAAATGGGCACGCTGCCGGTCCAGCCATCATGAATGCCGGCATATATTTTCGTGCGCATCAGCAATTCCGGCTTGGCCGATGGCATAAATAACGGCGAACGCCGC
>JBOFCU010000287.1:0-9951 GCA_051646285.1 Beijerinckiaceae bacterium | reverse complement strand
CCGGTTATACCGACATGTGGCAAAAAGACCGTTCTGCGGATGCGGCGGGGCGGCTGGAAAACCTCAAGGAGCTTGTGCGCTCGATGGAGGAATTTCCTGACATGCGCGCTTTTCTTGAGCATGTGTCGCTGGTGATGGAGGCTGCGCAAGGCGAGGAGGAGGACCGCGTAACGCTGATGACGCTGCATGCGGCCAAGGGGCTGGAGTTTGAAACGGTTTTTCTGCCCGGATGGGAAGAAGGATTGTTTCCCAACCAGCGGGCGCTGGATGAAAGCGGCCGTGCAGGGCTCGAAGAAGAGCGGCGGCTGGCATATGTCGGCATCACCCGCGCGCGCCGCCGCGCCAAACTGTATTTTGCCTCCAACCGCCGCATTCACGGCATGTGGAACACCACACTGCCCTCGCGCTTTATTGATGAGTTGCCTGAGGCGCATGTCGAACTGGCCACGGCGCCCACAAGT
The DNA here is from genome assembly GCA_051646285.1 of Beijerinckiaceae bacterium. Classification (GTDB taxonomy): domain Bacteria; phylum Pseudomonadota; class Alphaproteobacteria; order Rhizobiales; family Beijerinckiaceae; genus Terrirubrum. The sequence goes on along the minus strand of JBOFCU010000287.1, from coordinate 9,490 downwards.
TATTCGCACGGCGGTTATGGTGCATCCCGCTTTGACCGCATGGAGAGTTTTTCCGGCTCGAGCTACACCACGCCTGGCTGGAAAAGGGCGCAAGCCAACAAGGGCCTCGCGACTGATGGGCCGCAAGGCTACGACGAGGACGCAGACCGGCGCGGGCGCTGGTCGGATGCGCGCAAGGGCGGGCGCTGGAGTGATGATGGCGATGTGGAGCCGCCGCGCTCGAAATCCGGCGACCGGCGGCTCGGTGGCGGGGCGCTGCCGCGTTTTGGCGGGCGTGTGATTGACGGGGAACTGGTCGCAAAATCCTCCGGCAACGACAGCCGTTTCAAAAATGACGACCGTGTATTTCACCAGAAATTCGGCCCGGGCCTTGTTGTGGCTGTTGATGGCAACAAGCTGACCGTTGATTTTGACAAGGCCGGGCGGAAAATGGTGCTGGAAGGATTTTTGGAGGGTGTGGGATAAAAATCAGCAGGCTGAACCAGCACAATTAAAAAATCTATATTGTATTTAAAAAGAAAAATTTCCGCCGCAACGCCGCGTTTTCATATCTTCGGCAATAGCCGCCCCGTTCGCTTCATGTAATCGCGATACTCATCGCCAAAGCGCTGGATCATCAGATTTTCTTCGTGGCCGACGCGCAGGATATAGAGCGCGCCAAAGCCGATGAGGCCGGAAAGGCCGGCGACGTAATTCGGCAGCAGCAGCGCCTGTGCAATCGCCCACAGCCAGAATGCGGTATACATGGGGTGGCGGATGCGCGCATAAATGCCGTGGGTGATGAGCTTGTGATTTTCTCGCATTTGCAGACTCACGGACCAGTTGCGGCCCAGCGCTTCATGGGTGAGAAAAAACATCAGCAGCGCAAAAATGGCGATGATGAGTCCCAGACTGGCTTGTGACGCGGCAAAGTCACGCCGGGCAAACGCAGGAAAGCCCGTTGCGATATAGACAAAGGGAATGATGCCGAGGCCGGTGAGGGAAACAAGCAGACGGATTTTTTCGGCCTTGTCCATCGCATTCTGGGCGATTGGTGTTTTTTTCGAGCGGCGGACATGGGGCACGCGCAAAAAATACCAGCCAACAGCCATGGCGACCCAGATGATCTTGGCAATTGTTGGTGTCATGAACCTGTGACCTGCGCTGCTGCGCTGTCAGGAGCCATATCCGTCACAGCGGCTTTTTCATCGAGCAGTGTCAGATACCCGTTGCGGTCGCGGGTGGCAATTTCAAGCGGCAAGGGGCCGCACATCAGCATGAAATAATCGTAAGGCGCGCGCCGGTCATTGGCGCAAATGAACTGGCTGTGCAGGCGGAAATAATTCAGTTCCATAGTCTTGTAGAATTCCGGGCTGATCATGCCGCGAAATTGCACCTTCAGTGTCTGCGCCGGAGTTCCCGGCAGCTTTAATGTGCGCACCGGGTCTGCATCGCAGAAATTCATATAATCATTCACGGCATAAATATCACGCCAGATGATATTTTCGCTTTGTGCCAGCTTGGCCAGGGCACTGCGAAATTCATGCGCGCCATTGTGCAGGGCAATCTTCAGAATGGATGAGCCAACGGACGCAAAACGGATGGCCGGTCCATCCGGCGCGATGGCACGGATGCGGTTGATCAACGACACCGCATGCACTGCCCCGAAGCTATGGCCAACAATGATAATCTCGCGACCCATGTCTTGCGCCAGATCAGCGGCCAGCGCAGCCAGGCGAGCCTCCACAGCGCGATCCCCCTGATGAATAATGCGTCGCGCATAAATCCAGTCATCAACAAGATGATCAAGATGCAGACGATTGGCGAAGACCGGCAGGGCTATCGCAAACAGAGCAAGGCCGGCTGGCCAGCGCCACAGGGCAGCATAGGGCAGGCCTAATCCTGACAACAGAAGGTTTGCAAGCACGATCGCCAGTATCAACAGCCCTATCAGCAGCACAAAGGGGTAGAGAAAAAACATGGCATAGCGCCACGCAGTGCGAAAATAATTTTGCAGTGCGCCATGCCTTAAAAAATCAAACAGGGTTGTGATGGCCAGCGGCAGCCGCTGTGTCCAGGAGCGCGTACGGTCTTGCGCGATCAAATCATCCCAGAAAAAATGGGTATGATGCACGTCGCTCTCCCAGCCCGACCCGTGTGTATTGATATGCGCTGATAGCGCAATATCGCTATCCGGCAGGTCTGTGATGGTGCCGGACAATGCCCAGGTTTCGAGATAGCGTGCATATTCGCGCTTGAGTTTGCGGCGTGTTTCGTTTGCGGCCACCGGATAATATCCGCCAAGCAGAACAAAACGGCGCTTTATGGTGCGTGCCGGCACAGTGTTGCTTTCAGCGCGGCTGCGTGCGCATGTGATGCTGCCGGACTCGGTAACCGAAAATCATTCGGGCTGCGCCGCGTTGGCTGCCTGATACAGCGCGATGCGTGAAACACCGCCATTCATAGCGCGCATGCTCTTGATGAAATCTGCCGGCAGCAACATCGCTGACGGTGCCTTCAGCCCCATGTAACTGCCAATATCCGCCACGAAGCCGTTGCAGTTGTTCAGCACCGCATGCCACATTTTTGTGGTCTGCTGTTTATGGCGAATATATCCAACAACTTTTTCATATTGTTCGGCGCTCAGCGTTATCCGGTAGCGCGCTGTGACATAACGCTCTTCCAGATCGCCATCGCTTGGGCCAGTCTCCGCCGGCACTGGCAGCATATGGCCGGCCATATATTCAGCTGCACCACCAGCAGGATGCAGACCGGCCACTTCACCCGGCACAAGCTCGCCGCTTTTGCCAATGCGTCCATGCATCAGAAATGTGTGGCCATAGCTCACCGCGCCACGGGAGCGAAATTCAATATAATATTCGGGCTGTTCACGCTTGGCTTCCGCGCGTGCGGTTTGCTTGCCGTTCCTGGCATTGCGCGGTGCGCGTGCCGGTGCCGTCGGCTCAGGTGCCGCTTGGGTTGCTTCCGGCAATGGCGCTTCAACTGCGTGAGAGGCGTTCGGCAGCAGCCATTGCGCCATAGCGTGCACAGGCATGAGAACTGAAACAGCCAGCAGGCCTGCGGTGAGAATGCGTTGAGAGACGGGGGTCATGGGCATGCGAGGTCCGTCAGATCGAGGCCGCCATTGTCATCCGCACATTCGGCCAAGCGAGACATCAGGCCGTGGGATGGCGTGAGAAAAGTGCCACATCGCAGGAGCAATGGAAAGCGCTGCGCTCACACCGCAGGCTGAATATGCGCGGCCACATCGATGAGCAGCCAACATCTATGCGCGGGGCTGCCTTCTGAGCCGCCCATAAAAAAGGGGTCGCGGCCCTGAAGGCACGCAACCCCAATTTCCAACCAGATTAGCCCTTGCGGACAACCGGAGCCTTTTCAGCCGGACCCACAACCGGGCCCTTGCCGCATGCGCTGACAGCGCCAGCGAGCATCATAACGGCGAGCAGGAGAGAAACTTTCTTCATGTCATCCTCGAATGTTCTATTGAACCCAAACGCGATTTCAAAAGCGAGCGTCCACACACGCTTCTTGAGCCACGGCGCCAAACTATTGAAAAACTCGCCAAAACCGAAGTGCAAAAAGGTCACACCGGCTGGAAATAGGCGTGATTTGACGGGCGGGCTGTCCGGCACATCGTCTGGCCGGCCTCATACCGGCAACGGGTCTACTTTCCTATCATTCTGATAATAATGATGAATTGTCTTTTGCCACGTATCAGGACGGGCGGCACGTGCTCATGACTCGGCCGGTCATTGGATTGAGCCATTGCTGCCGATTTTGATGCAAGTCAGGCTGACAATCATGCCTGTGGCGGCCGCACAGGCCTGAACCGTGACAATGCTGCGGGAATCGCAGCCATAGCTGATGCCTGACCTTGGCCGGCCGTTATCCTGCATGCCGCTCACGGTGCATGGTTGGTTTGAACGCCCTTCCGGCTTGCCCGTGCCGTCTTGCGAGTGCCGTCTTGCCAGTGCCGTCTTGCCACGTCCATGCGAACCCAGTATCCACACCATCATACAGCCTGTTCAGCGCGTTTCGCGCTTCATGCAATGACAGCCAGGGCACGGTGATGATCGCGAAGCCGATCCACACACAGAGCAGCACGGGTGCGCAGGATCGCACCGGAATCGTCTGTGTGCCTGCTGTTCGTGCTGCTGGTTCTTCTTTTGGCCTTGCGCTGCTTCTGCTTAGCCGCCCCTGAGGGCCGGACGGGCTTTGGCCTGGGCGCTCAGGGGATGGTATCGCACCGCAAAACCCATTTCGCGCCAGCCCACATCAAACCTCATCACCTGCGGCGCAGCCGATAAAAGGAATTTCCCGATGGCGAAAGATCGCGTCGTAATTTTTGACACCACATTGCGCGATGGCGAGCAGTGCCCCGGCGCTACCATGACACTGGAAGAAAAGCTCCAGGTCGCGGATATGCTCGATGAAATGGGCGTCGATATTATCGAAGCCGGGTTCCCCATTGCCTCCAACGGCGATTTTGAGGCTGTTTCGCTCATTGCGCAGCGGGTGAAAAATGCCACGGTGGCTGGCTTGGCCCGTGCCGCTTTTGGTGACATCGACCGCGCGGGTGAGGCGGTCAAGAAAGCGCGCAAGCCGCGCATTCACACCTTTATTTCCACTTCACCGGTGCATATGAAATACAAGCTCCAGAAAACGCCGGAGCAGGTGCTTGAACTGGTGATTGCGCAGGTGACCCGCGCCCGCAACCATGTCGATGATGTGGAATGGTCGGCGGAAGACGGCACGCGCACCGAGCATGATTATCTCTGCCGCTGCGTTGAAGCGGCGATTAAAGCAGGCGCAACGACAATCAACATTCCTGACACTGTGGGATATACCGCGCCGGATGAATACCGCGCCCTGTTCAAGATGGTGCGCGAACGGGTCCCCAATTCGGACAAGGCCATTTTCTCCGTGCATTGCCACAATGACCTCGGCATGGCGGTGGCCAACACCATCGCGGGCATTGAGGGCGGCGCGCGTCAGGTGGAGTGCACGCTCAATGGCATCGGCGAGCGGGCCGGGAACGCGGCGCTGGAAGAAATCGTCATGGCGCTGAAAGTGCGGGGTGATATTTTCCCGTATGAGACAGGCGTCAAAAATGAAATGCTGATGCGTGCGTCCAAACTCGTCTCGGCCGTCACATCATTCCCGGTGCAATATAACAAGGCGATTGTGGGGCGGAATGCCTTTGCCCATGAGAGCGGCATTCATCAGGACGGGATGCTGAAAAATACCCAGACCTATGAAATCATGACGCCTGAATCTGTTGGTGTCAGCAAGACATCGCTTGTGATGGGCAAACATTCGGGGCGCAACGCCTTCAAGGATAAATTGAAGACGCTTGGCTACACGATTTCCGACAATCAGCTTGAAGATGCGTTTGTGCGTTTCAAGGAACTGGCTGACCGCAAAAAGCATATTTACGATGAGGATATCGAGGCTCTGGTGGATGAGAATCTTGCCAATGCACGCGACCGCATGAAAGTGCTGTCATTGCTGGTTGTTGCCGGCACCATGGGGCCGCAGGTTTGCACACTCACGCTTGATATTGATGGGGTGCACCGCACCGTGCAATCCACCGGCAATGGCCCGGTCGATGCAACCTTCAACGCGATCAAGATGCTTGTGCCGCATGACGCCATGCTCGAACTCTATCAGGTTCATGCGGTGACGGCGGGCACGGATGCGCAAGCAGAAGTGTCCGTGCGTCTGTCCGCCGATGGCAAGACGGTGACAGGCAAGGGGGCTGATCCCGACACGCTCGTCTCTTCGGCCAAGGCTTATCTGTCAGCGCTCAACAAATTGCTGGCCCGTGAAGAGAGATTGCACAGCCAGACAGCCACCGAATAAGAAAAGGGGCCGGATTTTCCGGCCCTCTTTATTGCAATGGTACAGGGCTTTTTTTATCCAGAAATTGGGCAAGCCCTGGCGCAGCATCCATGTCCGTCTGCGGCAGCCAGAACATCATGGCATTATCGATGATGAGAAATTGCAAGCCGGCGTGATTAAACCGGTGGGTGACGCGTGACCATGGCACAGCCGTCAGCCCGGCTTCGCAAGCAGCCCCCAGGCCATTATCTGCAAATGTGAGATGCTGCGGCAAAGCAAAGGTGCGGATGCTTGCGACAGACTTGCGGTAAAGTTTTTTCTGCCAATACATCACCGCCAACACCTGCATGGCGATGCCGGCCAGAAGAATGGCAGCAGCGATCAGCAGCAGACCCAAGCCGCGAAACAGGGTGGTTTGCGGCGGCCTGCCATAGGCAACCACAAGCCGCGCGAAGAACCCTGTATAGCTCATTAAGAAGCCGATCAGCATGCCGACGGCAAGCATCGCGGCAAGGTAAAAAATGGTTTTGGCTGGGGATGGCCGCAAATCCTTGCGCACCGCTGCCATCAGTCTGCGCGATGCGCCGATATATTCCTGCTCTGTCAGCCCGCGCACGGTGATTTCTTGGCGGGCAGGGCCGAGCGCGAAATTGCGAAGGGGTTCAGTCATCAAATCGGTCCAATTGTGCGGTGCATGGCTCGTGCGCCCGGCTCACTCCTAGCGGGTCTGGTCGCTGTGCTCAAACTGTTGCCCCATTAGCGTGCGCATAAAGATGCGGATGGGGCAGCGCACGGCGGCGCGATGTGCTATCCACCGCTTTGTCAGGGCTGGCAGGAGACTGGGCGCGGGCATGATACGCAAAGACAATGCAATATCGGCGGCGGCAGAACACCGCCGGACCGGGCCTGTGATTGAACGGGCCGGGCAGACCAATGGGCGTCGCAGTCTTGCCGTGCTGGGCGGGCTGTTCCTGGCCGGGGTTGGCGCTTTGGTGCTGGTTTCCCTGCAAGACTCGCTGTTCACCACGTTCAAGGTGCCCTCCATCATCGCGCGCGCGCCTGAGCCTGCCAGCAAGCCGGTGATTGCCGTGCCGCGCGGGCCATCGCCTGCCACCGCTCCATCACAAGACCCTGCTGCCAGGCCGCCGGTTGTGGCGGCCGAACCGCCCCGATCGCCAACGCCTGCGGCACCCGTTGCCCCTGTGCCTGCGCGCCCCGCTGCGCCGGTGGCGCGTTCGGAAACGCCCATTGCCGCTGCGCCGCCTGTTCCGGCACCTGTGGTGATACCGCCTGCGTCCTCTTTACCTGCTCCCGCTGTGCAGACAGTGCCTCCGCCGTCACAGCCGCGGCCTGCCTCGATCCTGCTGCCCCGGCCTGATGGCGCGCGGCCTGCGATTGCGCCATTCGCCGATGCTGATGTGGCGCAGGTTGTGACCCGCCAGATCCGCCGCTTCAACGAGTCGCGTGATGTGACGGAAAAACAGGATGCAACCCGGCAGATCTATGCGGCGGCGCTGATTGGCCATCCGCTGGCCCGCAGCGTCATCGTCTCGGCCTATCGCAGTTCAACGATTGTGCAGAATGCAGCCCAACCCGCCGATGTTGTGCGCATGGGGCTGGATTTTGCCGCCCGTGGCCGGCCGGATGGTGCAACCGGTTTTGCGGCGGTTGCCGGATTTCTGGCCGAGCGCGATGCGGCAGCATTGGCGCGTGCCGTGTTTGATGCGATGCGCGATGATTCCCGCCTGCGTGATCCCGCTGCCGCACAGTCTGTCGTGCGTGCTCTGGCACAGCTTCCTGCTGCCTGTGATGCTCTCGCAGCAACGGCAGGCGTTTCAACGGTGGCAGGATGTGACGGGGCGCTGGCTGAGGCTGTGGCCAGACAGGCAGCAGCGCGCGGAGTATCTGGCCAGGAGGATGCGGCTTATAAAAATGCCGAGCGGCTCTTTGCCCGCTATTTGCAGGATGCGCTGTAAGCATATGTGCTTCGCTGGTGTTTGCGGGTGGACATGGCCGAAACGCTTTGCTAGAGACCCGCCCGCTGGTGCTGTTTCGGCGGCATTCCGGTTCGGCTTGGGCGCATAGCTCAGTTGGTAGAGCAGCTGACTCTTAATCAGCGGGTCCAAGGTTCGAGCCCTTGTGCGCCCACCAAGCCTTTCCAGATTTCCATCATGAGGATGCAGCGCGCGCCGCAGGCTGCGCGTGGGGCAGCAAAGGCTGCCATATCTCCATTCAAACGCCGCATCTTGTCCCTTGCCATCCAGCGCAGTTGCCCGTTGCCATGGGCACCCATAGATTCCCTGTTCAGTGATTTGCTGCGGCCGGACACGCCGCGCTCAGGGGACAGACTATGCGCATCGAGAATGACCTGAAACTGGATTTCAAGGACGTGCTGATCCGGCCCAAGCGCTCCACACTTGGCAGCCGCTCCCATGTTGATGTGAACCGCAGCTTCAAATTCCGCCACACCGGCACGGAATGGAGCGGCTTTCCGCTCATCGCCGCCAATATGGATGTGGTGGGCACCATGAATATGGCGCTGGCGCTGTCGCAATTCGGTGCGATGACGGCCCTGCACAAGCATTATGCGCCAAAAGACCTGATCGCCTTTTTCAAGAAGCCGGATACCGGCAACGTGTTCTATTCGCTCGGCACGACGGAAGCGGACCGCGAGAAACTCGCGGCCGTCAACGCCAAGGTAAAGATCGGCAAAATCTGTCTTGATGTCGCCAATGGCTATACGGAAAAATTTGTCGAGGCGGTGCAGATCACGCGGGAGCAATTTCCCGACAGTGTGATCATGGCCGGCAATGTGGTCACCGGCGACATGACGGAGGCGCTTTTATTGGCGGGCGCGGATATCGTGAAAGTCGGCATCGGGCCGGGCTCGGTCTGCACGACGCGGAAAATGACCGGCGTTGGTTATCCGCAACTTTCTGCCATTATCGAATGTGCGGATGCTGCCCATGGACTGAATGGCCAGGTGTGCGGCGATGGCGGCTGCACCGTGCCGGGCGATGTGGCGAAAGCCTATGGCGCGGGCGCGGATTTCGTCATGCTCGGCGGCATGCTGGCCGGGCACAATGAATGTGATGGCGACATCCGCTACGAAATGCGGGGCAAGCAGAAAATTCCTGTCAGCATGACATTTTATGGGATGTCATCAGATACAGCGATGAAAAAATATTCCGGCGGCGTCGCCAAATACCGCGCATCTGAGGGCAAAACCGTTGAGGTGCCGTATCGCGGCGCGGTGGCTGATACAATGCAGGATATCATGGGCGGTGTGCGCTCGATGATGACCTATATCGGCGCGATGCGGCTGAAGGAGGTGCCGAAGCGGACGACATTCATACGGGCCAATACGCAATTGAATACGGTTTTTGGGTCTTGAACCTGTCTGTGCGCCGGCGCACATGATGTTTGGCAGCCGCTGGTTAATGGGGTTTGTGGGGGGAATTTAATGATGACGCGACATATTCTTGGAGCCATAGCGCTGGTGTGCGCCTGTGCTGGCAGTGTGGCTGCGCAATCACCTGAGAAATTTAAATCTATATCAGGTATCTTTGGCTTTTTAGGATCTGCTCCAATGAATGAATCAACTGAACCTGAGAATCCATCTTTCTTTAATTTTTTATTACATTGAGGA
>JBOFCU010000284.1:0-3549 GCA_051646285.1 Beijerinckiaceae bacterium | reverse complement strand
CGACAAGAAAGGCGATGCGCTCCGGATCAAGCCCATGGCCGGAAAGGGCTTCATAACGCTTGGGATCAATGCCTTCGCGCAGCCGTAAACCCATCAGCAAAAATTCGTCGCTTTGTTCCTCACGGTTCAGCGTGAATTCTTCGGTCATGGCATGGCCATGCGCTTCCACCGCCGCTAGCCATTTTTCCGGAATTTTTTCATTGGCAAAACCGATGCGGCCTTTACCGGTTGTGATGCGCCCATGAGCGCCTGCGCCCAGCGCGGCATAATCGCCATAGCGCCAATAAACGAGGTTGTGGCGGCTTTCGCCGCCGGGGCGTGCGTGGTTGGAAATCTCGTAGGCAGGAAATCCGGTTGCGTTGCAGACCTCTTGCGTCACATCCCACAAATCGCGTCCCATATCCGCATCAGGTGTTTTCAATTTTCCGGCGGCATGCAGTTTGGCAAACCATGTATCCGGCTCGATGGTGAGCTGATACAGCGAGATATGATCGCCGGCATGACTGAGGGCCTGCGTTAATTCAGCCCGCCATTGCGCGGGTGTCTGATCAGGACGCGCATAAATCAGGTCAAAAGAATAACGCTCGAAATGATCGCGGGCAATTTTGACCGCCTGCATCGCTTCCTCAGCCGAATGCAGACGGCCGAGCGCCCGCAAATCAGCATCATTCATGGCTTGCACACCGAGCGAGACGCGGTTGACGCCGGCGGCGCGATATCCGCGAAAGCGCGTGGCTTCCACGCTGGTCGGGTTGGCCTCCAGCGTAATTTCGGCATTGGATTCCAGCGTCCATGTTGCTGCAACCGCGTCAATGATGGCACCGACGGTTTCCGGTTTCATCAGGGATGGCGTGCCGCCGCCAAAAAATATCGAGCGAACCTCGGCGTGCGGTTTCCACACTTTCTGCCGCGCCAGTTCGCGTTTGAAGGCAGCAACATGACGCGCTTCATCCACGGGCGCAAAACGCACATGGCTGTTGAAATCGCAGTAAGGGCATTTCGAGGCACAGAATGGCCAATGCACATAAACCGCAAAACCCGGATCGGCGGGCGCGGTCATGCGCTATGCCTTGCTTGCAGCAATGCTTTTTCCAGTTTCTGAAAAGCGCGTGCCCGGTGCGAAAGGGCGGCTGTGCCATCGCTGGCGATGCCGTGTTTTTCTTCCGGACTCATTTCGCCAAATGTTTTGCTATGGCCGTCGGGCACAAACATGGGATCATAACCAAAACCGTTGGCCCCGCGCGGCGGCCACACCAGCGTGCCATGCACGCGGCCTTCAAACAATTCTTCTTCGCCATCAGGCCAGGCAACAATCAGCGCGGAGACAAAATAGGCGCGCCGCTGGTCTGGCAGGGTGGCGCCGCGCTTTTGCAATTCCCGCTCAACCTTTTCCATGGCGGGAACAAAACTCTTGTCCGGCCCGGCCCAGTCGGCAGAAAATAATCCCGGCGCACCATCCAGCGCGGCCACGCACAGGCCGGAATCATCAGAAAAGGCAGGCTGCCCGGTGGCTTTTGCTGCCGCATGGGCCTTGATCGCGGCATTTTCCGCAAACATGTGGCCCGTCTCCGCTGGCACCGGCAAATTCAATTCACCGGCACTGATGCATCTGATGCCGTAAGGCGCGAGCAGGTCGCGCATTTCCAGCAATTTCTTGGCGTTGTGCGTGGCGATGATGAGAGTGCCGGTCAGCGCACGCAATTTACATCACCGCAAGTTTCTGCAACTGCACCAGCTTGCCGCAGCCATCCTTGGCCAGGGCCAGCAGTTGCAGCAGTTCCGTTTCCGAAAAGGGCGCGCCTTCCGCCGTGCCCTGCACTTCAACAATGCCGCCGGTGCCGGTCATGACAAAATTGGCATCCGTGCCGGCCGCCGAATCCTCAATGTAATCGAGATCGAGCACAGGCGTGCCGTTGTGAATGCCGCAAGAAATGGCCGCGACATGATCTTTCAGCGCCTTGCCCTTCAGCATGTTGCGCTCTTCCATCCATTTCAGCGCATCATGCAGCGCAACCCATGCGCCAGTGATGGAGGCGGTGCGGGTGCCACCATCGGCCTGGATCACATCGCAATCGACGGTGATCTGCCGTTCACCCAGCGCGGTGAGATCGACGACCGCGCGGAGGGAACGGCCGATCAGCCGCTGAATTTCCTGCGTGCGTCCGGTCTGCTTGCCGGCCGTGCTTTCGCGCCGGGTCCGCTCCAGCGTGGCGCGCGGCAGCATGGCATATTCGGCCGTGACCCAGCCCTTGCCGGTATTGCGCAGCCAAGGCGGCGGCTTGTCCTCGACCGAGGCATTGCACAGCACATGGGTTTCGCCGAATTTCACCAGGCAGGAGCCTTCCGCATAGCGCGTGACGCGCCGCTCGATGCTGACGCGCCGCAATTCATCGGGCGCGCGGTTGGAGGGACGCATGGCAGGCTCCTTGGGACAGTCATTCCGCTGTTGGCGGCACAGTGCGGCGGTTTGTAGGGGCTGGCGGGAAAGGCCGCAATGGCTATGTTAGGACCATGTCATCCATGCTTCCGCCGACCGCTGGCGATCTCGCCCTGCTGGATTCCCGCTCGCGGGACATTTTCCGCCGTATCGTCGATGGCTATCTGACGAATGGCGAGCCGCTGGGGTCGCGCAATCTCTCGAAAATGCTGCCCATGGCGCTGTCGCCTGCCTCGGTCCGCAACATCATGGCGGATCTGGAGCAGGCCGGGCTGATCTACGCTCCGCACACCAGCGCCGGGCGGCTGCCGACCGAGACGGGCCTGCGGTTCTTCGTTGATTCCATGCTGGAAATTGGTGATCTGAGCGCCGAGGAGCGGGCCCGGATTGAATCGCAGGTCAAGGGCGTGGCGCGCGAGGCGACGCTGGAGAGCGTGCTGGCGGAGGCCTCGACGATGCTCTCCGGCCTGTCGCGCGGGGCTGGTGTGGTGACGACGACCAAGGCCAATGCACGGCTCAAGCATGCCGAATTTGTCGCGCTCGACACCACCCGCGCCCTGGTCATTCTGGTGGCGGAGGATGGGTCGGTGGAAAACCGGGTGGTGCCGCTGCCGCCGGGTCTGCCGCCGTCGGCCCTGACGGAGGCGACGAATTATCTCAATGCCCGCATCCGCGGCCGTTCGCTCGATGAGGTGCGCCAGCATCTGGAATTGACCCGCGCGGATGTGCAGCGCGAACTGGATACGCTGACCGCATCATTGCTCGACAAGGGCCTTGCCAACTGGTCCGCCGGGGCTGCCGATGACCGCCATTTGATTGTGCGCGGCCAGGCCAACCTGCTGGAGGATCTGAAAGCGGCGGAGGATCTGGAGCGCATCCGCCTGCTGTTCATGGATCTGGAAACGCAGAAGGAGGTGATCGACCTTCTGTCGCGGGCTGAAAATGGCGAGGGTGTGCGGATTTTCATCGGCTCGGAAAACCGGCTGTTTTCGCTGTCCGGCTCGTCGATGATTGCCGCCCCGTTCCGTGATGCCAGCCAGTCCATCATTGGCGTGCTGGGCGTCATCGGCCCGACGCGGCTGAATTATGCCCGTATCGTGCCGATGGTTGAT
>JBOFCU010000274.1:0-4042 GCA_051646285.1 Beijerinckiaceae bacterium | reverse complement strand
CCTTAAATTATAAATTGAGAGCGGCAATTATTTTCCTATAGCAATTTACATTCCATAATTAGCATTATGCGACTCGCATATGTAGAACCCCGTTAGAAAGGTCACGCTTCTCCCCATTAGACATGTCACTTTTCCTGGCATCTTTGCCGGGAGTTGCGCGTGATGACGGTGTTTTCGATGAGCCAGCAGGAACTCGACCGGATTCATGTGCTGAAGGACTTGCTGGCTGAACGGATCAGGACGATTGAAGCGGCGCAGCTGCTCGGCGTGACGAAGCGCCAGGTTTTCCGGCTTGTGCGGGCCTATCATGCTGGCGGGCCATCAGCGCTGGTGTCCCGGAAGCGTGGCAAGCCAAGCAACCGTTCCTATCCGGCCATTGTCCGGACCGAAGCCGTTGCGCTGATCAAGGCCAACTATATCGATTTTGGGCCGACACTGGCCGCCGAGAAGCTTGCAGAGCGCCATGGGCTGCATTTTGGCATCGAGACAATCCGGCGCTGGATGATGGCGGAAGGCATTTGGCGCGACCGCCGGCAGAGAGCCAAACGGGTCCACCAGCCGCGTTACCGGCGGGAATGTCTTGGCGAACTGATTCAGATTGATGGCTCGGAGCACTGGTGGTTTGAGGACCGGGGACCGCAATGTACCCTGCTCGTCTTTATCGACGACGCCACCAGCCGGTTGATGCATCTTCGCTTTGTCGAGACGGAATCAACCTTTGATTATTTTCTGGCGGCGCGGGCCTATCTGGAGCAGCACGGCAAGCCGATTGCGTTTTATTCGGACAAGCATGCCACATTCCGGGTCAACAAGGCCGGCGCAACCGGCGGCGACGGTATGACCCAGTTCGGGCGGGCGTTGCATCAGCTCAACATCGACATCATCTGCGCAAATATTCCACAAGCCAAAGGCCGTGTTGAGCGTGCCAATGGAACCTTGCAGGACCGGCTTGTCAAAGAGATGCGGCTGGCAGGCGTTTCTACGCTTGAGGCAGGCAATCAATTTCTGCCTTTATTCATGGCCGACTATAACAGGCGCTTTGCAAAGCAGCCATTCAACGACAAGGATCTGCACAGGCCGCTTGCCGCGCACGATAATATCGATGACGCCTTCGCGTGGAAGGAAGAGCGCACGGTCTCTCTGAATCTGACGTTGCAATATGACAAGGTGCTGTTTCTGCTTGAGCAGAACGAAGTGACACGCGCCCTCGCCCGTCAGCGCGTCACGATTTATGATTATCCGGATGGCCGTTTTGCGATCAGGCATCAGGGTCGTGATCTACCGTACCGGATATTCGACAAGGTGCGGCAGGTGGATCAGGCGGCAATCGTCGAGAACAAGCGTCTGGGTCCGGTTCTGGCCTACATTGCCGAGCGGCAGAAGGAGATGGGCGTCAAGCGCAGCGGTCGCGCACCCCGCCGTCAGGGGCAGATTAAAAGCATCTTCAAGGCCGGGTAGGCCCTGCTGGTGACATTTCTAACGGGAACACAAAGAGACTTCTCTAAAGAGCAAGAACAGCATAATTATTGCGATGTCAATTGTGCGAAACGCATAATTTTGCACCCTTGCAAACATTGGCTTGCACACGATGCGAGCGGATCTTTAAAAATAAAGTGATACCACTATTCCGGATTTTATGATGACCATTGCTTTGGTCGAAAAGACATCACACTCCTTGCAACAAATTGATGAAGCTCAAAACGCGCAAGGCGCAGAACAGGTATTATTTCAGGCTATTCAACCGTTGGGGCTGATTTCAATATATGGTGGCCTTGTTCCCAAGCAACCATTGTCACCTGCCGAAGTCACACAGAGAATCCTGCGCGAAAAAGCGTCAAGGGTGGCGGGAACGCTATATAGAACGCGGCTACTTACTCAAAGACCACATCATTGAACGCCTTGAATGGGACCGCCGCTCATTCACATGGTCTGAATCTGAGCAGACATGCCAGGACCACTCGAAAATCGACTTGGTCGGAAATGAAGCTGCATCGTTCGGTCTCAACGATGGATTTGTTGTACCCATCACCCTGCCCGACCGCAGCGCCGCAGCCGTAGCCGTAGCCTTCGGCAGAGAAAATGCCGATCTGAGTCTTAGCGAAAAGTCATCACTCGAATTTATGGCAAATTACGCGATAGGAAACTTATTGAAGCGGCACACATCCATAATTCAAGACCGCGGCGTACTGACACCGCGCGAAAATGAATGCCTGCTTTGGGCAGCGGAAGGTAAAACAGATTGGGAAATTGCTAATATTCTTGGCGTCTCAACGCCAACAGTTATCAAACACCTGCTGTCAGCACGAGATAAAATTGGAGCCGTCAACAGAACTCACATGATTTCTCTTTCTTTTCGGAGAAAAATCGTACGATAGATGACTTACGGCCAACTGTGGATCAGATTTTCTACTACAAGATAAAGTTCACTAAGCGCCGATCCTCACCTCCGTCATCATGCCTGCCGCCATGTGATAAAGATGATGGCAATGCAGATACCACTCGCCTGCGTTTCTGGCGTCGAATGCGACGACGACAGGCTGGTGTGGAGGAACGATGACCGTATCCCGCATCGGGCCTGAAAAACGTCCCGTGCGGCTCGCCACGACCTGAAAATGATGCCCGTGAAGATGCATTGGGTGCATCATGGATGTCGGGTTCATGAACGCAATTTCGATCCGTTCGCCCTTGCGCACATCGAGCGGCGCATGTTGGCCGTGCCGCTTGCCGTTGATCGTCCAACCATAGCCCGGCTCTTCGCCAAGCATGAGGGTGAAGGTCCGGTCCGGCTTTTTCGCAGCGAGGGGGTTTTCCGCGCGCAGATTTTCATCAAGAGTCAGTCCAAGATTTCCGGCATTGTCGCTCGCTTCGGCGCCAAATCTCGTGATCTGGGCGCCGGCTGTGGCGAGAACGATGCCGGTGCGGCGGCGGTCGGCCTCGACCTGCGCGAAAACGGGAAACGCGCCGCCTGATTGCGGAATGGCGATGGTCAAGTCAATGCGTTGCCCTTGAGCGATGGGAAAACGGCGGGATTGCAGCGGCAGGCAGGGAGAGCCATCGACAGCAATGGCCTGTGCGTTCAATGCGCCCGTATCGACGAAAAACGCTGTGGCAGTTGCGCCATTGATGATGCGCAGCCGCACTTGTGCGCCACGTTCAACCCGGACTATGTCGGGGTCGGCGAGTGTGCGGTCATTGGCCAGAAACGCTTCATACGTGACATCGTTGGCGTGAATTCGCATGCCGGGCATCTGACCCATTCCCGCCATATTGCCCATTCCGCCCATCGATTGGCCTGGCATCATATGTCCCGGCATGTTTGCAGGGGGCATCGGCATTCCGCCATGTGCCGATGCAGACGAAGATGAGCCATGGGCTGCGGAGCCGCCAAGACCTGCAAGGATTTCCTCCGGCGTGCGGAAACTGAAATCGTGCAACATCATGACAATATCCTGAAAATCGCCTGCATTTTTCTCGCGGGCGATCATTGGCGCGGCGAGAAGCTGCTGTTCGGTCAATTGATGAGAATGCATCCAGTGGGTGCCGGGCGTCAGCAGAAAATCGGCGGCATCTTTATCCCCGTTGGCCAGCATGCCGCCATTGGGCCGCGAGCGGTCTTGGCCGGCGGGCGCTTCGGTTTGCCCGTGCCAATGCATAATCAGTCCGTCGCCGGTCTGATTATGTATTTCCCCGGAAAATCTGTCGCCCTCGCGCCCTATTATTCCTTGCCCGCCATTTTTGCCGACAATCGAATAGACTTTCGCCGCCTTGCCGTTCACGTCCAGAATGCGCGTTGAAACATTTAGAAGGGGTTCAGCACGCTGGGCAAAAGCGGGCCGAAATTGGCCGGCAAGCGCAACGGCGCTGCCGCAGGCGACAAGATTGCGTCGAGAAAGCTGCATGATCGTTCTCCAGAATTTATTTCAAAGCACCGTGGCTCTGGATAACGGCAAAAACATTGATCGAAATCACGATGGATGTAACAGATTGTGTCAGCGCCGCCGCGCCCACAGCCGCCGTCGATGACGGCGGCGAAGCGACCGCC
>JBOFCU010000260.1:0-3867 GCA_051646285.1 Beijerinckiaceae bacterium | reverse complement strand
GCCTCACCCTGATACTGGCCAGAGGCCAGTTCAATCAGGGCCGCCACATGGTCAGCCTTGCGGTCAGACGGGTGAGCAAAGCGCACCGTGACATCAAGCCCGGTGACGGGCTGGCCGGACTTGTCCTTCAGCGTGAGGCTAATGAGGCGGGAGGCACCATTCAGAAATGTGACATCCGCTTGCCAGCCCCGCGCTTCCTGCGCGCGGGCGCGCTGCACATCGCGATTATAATTCTGGCTACTCTCATAAGCGCTTTTCACATCGACGCCGGGCATTGTCCGGATCGCAATCGACATCATGTAAAAATTCACCGTCGAGACCACGGAAAAAAATGCGGCCAGCATGATGAAGACCTTGCGGCCTGTCAGAACAAATCCCGGCGCGCGGGGCGCGGGCTTGTGGGGCGGCAATTCAACCGGCATCGCCAAGGCTCCTGTGCAGCAACACATTGCAACCATCCTGACCCGGCCAGTCAGCGCCGGATCGTGCCATGACGGGATCGCGGTCAGCGTGCAGCCTGCCACACGCCGCCGTCCCGTAGCAGTTTTATTACGGCGCGAAAAAATGGTCTTTGACCTGGACCATTTCTCCGGCAAAAAGATCAGAGGCGCGGATGACAATATCCTGCGATTTTTGCAGCGGGATATTGGCTGGCACCGTCAGCAGCACCCGCACCTCGCGTGTTGTATCGGGATCCACGCTGACCATCGGGCGCGGATCGGCATTGGCCTGCAATCCCACCACCTCAAGCTGTACCCCTGCCGGGCCTTCGACGGACAAAACAAAGGGCCGCACCTCCGGCCGCTTGTTGGACAGGCGCACCAGATAGGCGTTGCGGATGGAGCCATCACTCAGGCGCACAAATTGCGGCGTGCGTTCATGCAGCGCAGAAATGCCTGCGGTAGCGCGCGTTGCCAGTTGCCAGATCATGGCGCCGCCAACCACCGCAATGATGGCAAAATAAGTCAGCGTGCGGGGGCGGATGGGGCGGAAAATGCCCGGCAGGCCGCTCTTGCGGCGCTGGATGTTGAGATCATTGTCATAGGCGATGAGCCGTGGCGGGCGGCCAATTTTCGTCATCACCGTATCGCAGGCATCAATGCACAAGCCGCACTGGATGCAGCCGAGCTGTGATCCATGGCGGATATCCACTCCCGTTGGACACACTGCAACACACTGGTTGCAATCGACGCAGTCCCCCGCCGGTTCGCCTGCGGCACGCAATTTCTTGGCGTCCTTGACCGAGGCGCGCGGTTCACCCCGGTCATAGCGGTAGGTGACGTTGAAGGCATCATCATCCGTTAACGCCGCCTGAATGCGCGGCCATGGGCACATATACAGACAGACCTGCTCGCGCATCACACCAGCAAAAATAAATGTCGTGAAGGTGAGAATACCAATCCACATATAAGCAGTGAGCGGGGCTGAAAATGTCAGCAGCTGTTTCACCAGCGTTGGCGCATCGGCAAAATACAAAACCCAGGCGCCGCCAGTCCACCAGGCAATCAGCAGCCAGACAAAATACTTGCCGGCCTTTTTCATGGCCTTCTGTGCGCTCATCGGCGCTTCGTCGAGTTTCATGCGCTCGCGCCGGTCACCTTCAAAGAATCGCTCGACGGAAAGAAAAAGATCGGTCCAGACCGTTTGCGGGCAAAGATAACCGCACCAGATGCGGCCCGCGATGGCATTCATCATGAACAATGCCAGCGCAGCGATAATCAGCAGGCCGGTGAAAAAATAAACCTCTTGCGGCCAGATTTCGATGAAGAAAAAGTAAAACCGGTTGTTGGCCAGATCAAGCAGTACAGCCTGATTGGGCAAATTCGGCCCACGGTCCCAGCGCAGAAACGGCAGGAAATAATAAATGCCAAGCGTGACGAGCAGCACAATCCACTTGATGCGCCGGTAAGTGCCGCTCACCTTCTGGGGATAAACCTTTGGTGACGACTCATAGAGCGGGAGATCGTCATCACCATCGGTGACAAGATTATTCGTAACGCTCACTGTCTTCCCCCTTCGAGGCGGTTCAATTTTCGCCTCCAAGAACAATTGTCATTTTGCATATGACAATGAAAAAGGGCGGCTAACAGGCCGCCCCTTGTCTGTGCGGCTATTTGCCGCCACCGAGTGAATGCACATAAACGGTGAGTGCCTTGATCGTGACCGGATCAAGCCGGCCTGACCATGCCGGCATCACACCATTGCGGCCGTTGTGAACCGTCTCCACAAGGCTGTCGATGTCCGACCCATACAGCCAGATCGCATCCGTCAGATTGGGTGCACCGAGCTCCTGGTTGCCCTTGCCGGCATCGCCATGGCAGCTCACGCATTGTTCGCCAAACACCTTTTGGCCCAACGCCAGATCAGCCTTGTCTTCCGGTGCCAGCCCCGCAATTTTGCGGACGTGATTGGCGACGGCCCGCACCTCTTCCTTCTTCAGCACGCCGTCGCGGCCAAAGGCGGACATGACACTCAGGCGCGTCTCATCATTGCCGGCGTGACGGATGCCATTTTTTAAAGTCTGCTCGATGTCAGTGAGCTTGCCGCCCCACAACCAGTCGTCATCATTGAGGTTGGGATAGCCTTTCGATCCCGCGCCGCCAGTGCCGTGGCAGGGTGCGCAATTGTCACCGAATGCCGCCCGGCCTTGTGCCAGCGCAATGCGCGAGAGATTCTGGTCAGAGCGGATCTGCTCCAGCGGCGCATCCTTCAGGCCAGCAGCCTGTGCAGAACGCCGGGTCTGCAGGGCCTGCACCTCCTCGATCACGGCAGCGCGGGAGGACCAGCCAAAAACGCCCTTTGTATAATCGCTCACCAGCGGCCAGGCCGGATACACAATCCAATAGCCGATGGACCAAATGATGGTCGCGTAAAGAGTATTCACCCACCAGCGCGGCATCGGTGTGTTGAGTTCCTGAATGCCATCCCAGTCATGATGCCGGATGGTCTGGCCCGTCGCAGCATCAATTTTTTCTGGCGCATCGGAATGCAGATCGGTAGCCATGGGAATCAATCCTCTCTCAGCGGCGTGCGGGCCGCCTCATCGAATTTTGCAGCGTTGGAGGGCCACAAGGCGTAGGCGGTGATGGCGAGAAAAATCGCCATGAAATAAATGACACCGACGGATTGGGCGATATTGGCGAGAAATTGATAGGTCGATTGCATTACGCCTCCTCAGCGAAGATTCGCTTTGTTGTCGTAGAGTTTGAAATCAACGAGCGTGCCCAGCATCTGCATGTAGGCGATCAGCGCATCGGCCTCAGAGAGCTTGCCGGGGTTGCCATCAAAATCGCGCACCTGCGCTTTCGGATAACGCTTTTCCAGTTCGCCGCCGGCCGCATCGGCATTGGCCTGCGCCTTCAAATCCTTTTCAGCGTTGGCGATCATGTCGTCTGTGTAAGGCACACCGCCGAGACGGTTGACGCGCATATGCTGGGCAACATCATCCACATTCAATTCCGTCTTTGCCAGGAAGGGATAGCCGGGCATGATGGATTGCGGCACGACAGCGCGCGGATTGTTCAGATGCTGCAAATGCCATTCATCAGAATATTTGCCGCCAACGCGCGCCAGATCAGGCCCGGTGCGCTTGGACCCCCATTGGAACGGCTTGTCATACATCGACTCCGCCGCCAGCGAGAAATGGCCATAGCGCTCGACCTCATCACGCAGCACACGAATTTGCTGGGAGTGGCAATTGTAGCAGCCCTCACGCACATAAATGGCGCGGCCCGCCAGTTCGAGCGGAGAATAAGGCCGCATGCCCTCGGCTTTTTCAATGGTCGAGCGCAAATAGAACAGCGGCAGAATTTCCACCAGGCCGCCGATCGACACAACGAGAAGAATGCCAAGCAGCAGATAAATCGA
>JBOFCU010000057.1:0-12733 GCA_051646285.1 Beijerinckiaceae bacterium | reverse complement strand
GCCAGCGGCTCCGCCATCTGGTTGGCATAGAGCGCGCCATCCGCCACCAGCACCTTTTCAACGCCCGCCAGTTTGACCGCATCCGCCGCCGCAGCGGCACAATTGTGCCCGGCCACAAGAATATGCACCGGCGCGCCCAGCGCCGTCGCCGCGCTCAGCGCCTTGGCGGTGACATCGGCAAGCCTGGCATTGGTGTGATCAGCAAGAAGAAGCGTGGTCATGGCTCAGAATATCCTGAATGAGGGTGATGCAGGGCGGGCAGGTCCGGGCAGCGCCTGGCGCGCTCAGAGAATGCCGTCCGCCTTCAGTTTCTCGACAAGCTCACCGACCGAGCCGACCTTCACGCCGGCCTTGCGGCCCGCAGGCTCCGTGGTTTTCAGCACGCGCAGGCGCGGCGCAATATCAACACCCAGCGCCTCGGGCGTCGTCTCATCAATCGGCTTCTTCTTCGCCTTCATGATGTTCGGCAGCGATGCATAGCGCGGCTCGTTCAGACGCAAATCCGTCGTCACCACGGCAGGCATTTTCAATGTGACTGTCTGCAGCCCGCCATCAACCTCGCGGGTCACATCCACCGTGCCGTCCCCCAGCACCACCTTGTTGGCAAACGTGCCCTGCGGCAGGCCAGCCAGCGCCGCCAACATCTGCCCGGTCTGGTTGGCATCATCATCAATGGCCTGCTTGCCGCAGATGACCAGGCCCGGCTTTTCCTGCTCGACAAGTTTGGCCAGGATTTTCGCCACTGCCAGCGGCTCCACCGGCCCGTCGGTCTTCACCAGAATGCCCCGGTCAGCCCCCATCGCCAGACCCGTGCGGATCGTTTCCGCCGCCTGCGCCGGGCCAACCGACACGCACACGATCTCGGTCGCCTTGCCTTGTTCTTTCAGGCGGATGGCCTCCTCAACCGCAATCTCGTCAAACGGGTTCATGCTCATCTTCACATTGGCAAGATCAACACCAGACCCATCCGCCTTCACACGGATTTTCACATTGTAATCAACAACCCGCTTGACGGGGACAAGAATTTTCATCGCGATGATCCTGGCTTGAACCGGTTGGCCCGAAAATGCGGCGGCGGCGCATGGGAAGCAACCCATGTTGCACCGCCAAAAACTGCGCCGGACCGTAACGACGCTGCGCAAAGAATGTCAATGATCCGCATGACAACACCGCATGACCACACCGCCTGCCGCACGCCATGCAAAACCCGCATCCTATGCCCCATGTTCGAGCGAACGGTCGAACAGCACCACGCCGGGCTGGCGCATCAGCGGCGTCAGCGCCGCCCCGGCGATCATGCCGCCCACATGTGCCCACCAGCCGACCTCAGACCCCGGCGATGCGGTAAGTGCCATCACCACCTGAAACACCATCCAGACACCCAGCGCATAAATGGCCCTGAGCCGCATCGGAAACCATTTCAGCACCAGACCCCAGACATACACACGCGGATGCAGGATCAGATACGCCGCCAGCACGCCGGCCACCGCGCCTGAAGCGCCGATCAGCGGCTGCTGCGACTGCGGCATGATGAACGCGTGCATCAGCGCCGCTGCCATGCCGCACACCAGATAAAATCCGAGAAAGCGGATATGGCCGAAGGCGTCTTCGACATTGTCGCCGAACACCCAGAGAAACAGCATATTGCCCGCCAGATGCAGCAGGTTGGCGTGCATGAACAGCGACGTCAGCAAGGTCGCGGCTGGCGGCACTTGCGCCAGCCCGTCTGCCAGCGTCGCCTGCCCCCACAGCAGGGCGGGGATCATGCCAAAGCCAAGGACATTGGCCTCCACCTTCTGCGGGCTGGCAAAGGCGCCAGCCAACAGCCACACCCCCACCGTCAGGGCGATCAGGCCATAGGTGACGATCGGCGCCTTGATCCGGCGCAGCGGCATATAATCACGAAGTGGGACAAACATGACCGCAGGCTACCGGCTTTTTCCGCAAAAACCAGCGCAGCCCCTCACGCCGAAAATCCGCGCTTGCGCAGCAAGGGTGCAATGGATGGCAGCTGGCCACGAAACGCCGTGTAGGAGGCCGCAGCGTCCTGCCGGTTGCCAGCCGCATAAATAAATGTCTTCAGACGGTCCGCGACGGCCGGGTTGAATATATCCCCCGTCTCCTCGAATGCATCAAATGCATCAGCATCCAGCACTTCTGACCAGAGATAGCTGTAATAACCGGCGGAATATCCATCGCCGGAAAAAACATGGGTGAAATGCGGGGTGCGATGGCGCATCACCATGCCCTGCGGCATGCCAATGCGGTCAAGCACGTCCTTTTCAAACACCACCGGATCAACATGATGGGCATTTTCGAGCAGATGGAATTCCAGATCGACCAGCGCCGACGCACAATATTCCACCGTGGCAAAGCCTTGATTGAACGTGCGCGCGCCCAGTATTTTCTCAATCAGCGCTGATGGCATCGCCTCCCCGGCATTGTTGCGGGCAAAGCGTGACAGCACCGCATCTTGCGAGAACCAATGCTCGTAAAGCTGTGATGGCAATTCAACAAAATCGCGCGATACGGCCGTGCCGGCCAGCATCGGATATGTCACATCCGACAAAAGGCCATGCAGGCCATGGCCAAATTCATGGAACAGCGTGCGCGCATCATCATAGGACAGCAGGGCCTGGGCACCGGGCGCTGCTTTGGCAAAATTCATGACGTTGACGATGACGGGACGGATATGGCCGCCAAGCTTTTCCTGCGTGCGGAAGGCGCTCATCCACGCGCCACTGCGTTTGGAAGGCCGCGCGAAATAATCGCCATAGAAAATGCCGACAAGCGCGCCATCTTTATCTGTCACTTCCCATGTGCGGACATCCGCGTGATAGACCGGCAGATCAGTGCGCTCCTGAAAACGCAGGCCGAACAATTTTGAGGCCGTATCAAAAGCCGCATTGATGATGCCATCCAGCGGCAGGTAGGACTTGATTTCCGCCTCATCCAGATTGTGCCGTTGCTGGCGCACCTTTTCCGCATAATAGCGCCAGTCCCATGGCTCTATGGCAATGGCTTCACCGTCCGCGCGCGCCTGCTGTTCCAGATCGGCCCGCTCGCGATTGGCCTGCGCGGCACCCTTGCGCCACACGGTCTCAAGCAAATCCCGCACCGCCTCAGGCGTTTTCGCCATCGTGTCATCAAGCTTGAAGTGCGCGAAACTTTTGTAGCCCAGCAAGTGCGCCCGCTCGGCACGCAAGTGCAGCATCTCCCGGACAATCGCGATATTATCGGATGCACCGCCATTCTGGCCACGCATGGTCCATGCCTTGAAAGCCCGCTCGCGCAAATCCCGCCGCGACGCATATTGCAGGAAAGGCTCGATGGAGGAGCGCAGCAGGGTGATGACAAATTGGCCATCATGCCCGCGATCACGCCCGGCCTGCGCGGCAGCGGCACGCACCGGCGCCGGCAGGCCATCAAGGTCGCCTTCCGCCAGAACCATTTCCCATGACGATTCATCCTTCAGCACATTTTGCGAAAATTGCGTGCCAAGGGTCGCCAGCCGCTGCGCAATCTCTGCCATGCGCAGCTTGTCCTGCGCGCCGAGTTTTGCACCAGAGCGCACAAAAGCCTTGTAATAGCGCTCCAGCACACGCTTCTGCTCATCGCCCAAGGCCAGCGTTTCGCGCGCTTCATACAGGGCCGCAACGCGCCCAAACAAATCGCTGCGCATATAAATGGCACTGTAATGGGCCGCCATGCGTGGCGAGATCGCGCGCTCCACACCCTGCAACGCCTCATTGGTATCGGCTGATGCGAGGTTGTAGAATACACCCGACACTTTCGAGAGCGCATCGCCGGATTTTTCCAGCGCATCAATCACGTTGCCGAATGCCGGTTCATCCGCTGTGTCCGCGATGGCATGGATTTCCGCATTGTGCTGCGCCAGCGCTTCCTCGAAAGCCGGCATGAAATGCGCCGGTGTGATCGCCGCAAAGGGCGGCAGTTCAAACGGCGTGGTCCAGTGTTGCAGCAGCGGGTTGGTTGTCATCGGTGATGTCTCGCGGAAATGTCAGGGCAAGATAGGCGCGATGCACCCAAAAGAAAACGGCGCCCGCAGGCGCCGCATCATAATTCAGTGCCGCAACAGGTCACACCCGCCGTTCGACCATCATTTTCTTGATTTCGGCAATCGCCTTGGCCGGATTCAACCCCTTCGGGCAGGCATTGGCACAGTTCATGATGGTGTGGCAGCGATAAAGCCGGAACGGATCTTCGAGATTATCAAGCCGCTCGCCGGTGGATTCATCGCGCGAATCGATCAGCCAGCGATAGGCCTGCAACAGGGCAGCGGGGCCGAGATAACGGTCACCATTCCACCAATAGCTGGGGCAGGAGGTCGAGCAGCAGGCGCACAAAATACATTCATACAGGCCGTCAAGCTTTTCACGGTCCTTGGGCGCCTGTGCCCATTCTTTTTCCGGCTGCGGCGTATCGGTTTTCAGCCACGGTTCGATCGACGCATGCTGGGCATAAAACCGCGTCAGATCCGGCACCAGATCCTTCACCACGGGCATATGCGGCAACGGATAAATGCTGATCTTGCCGGCAGTCAGCGTTTCATCCATGCCCTTGGTGCAGGCCAGACCATTCATGCCGCCGATATTCATGGCGCACGAGCCGCAAATACCCTCGCGGCAGGAGCGGCGGAAGGTCAGCGTCGGATCGATTTTATTTTTAATGTAAATCAGCCCGTCGAGCACCATCGGCCCGCAATCGTCCCGGTCCACATAATAGGTGTCGATCCTGGGATTTTGCCCATCATCCGGGTTCCAGCGATAGACGCGGAATTCGGTAAGATTTTTCCCCGCCGGCTTTGGCCAGGTCTTGCCTTCAGTGACGCGGGAATTTTTGGGGAGAGAAAATTCGGCCATGGGACGCTCGATTGCTCGTCAGGGGCGGGACGGGTGAGATGCAGCCTCGTCAAACACGAGACCGATATTGAGGCGGCTGCGCCAAACCTGGTGGTAACCATTGGCGCACATGAACTGCACGCAATTTTCTTTCCAGATGTCGGAGCTGTCTTCGATAATCACAGCGCGCGGCCACAGGGCTTTTTCAGCCGCGAGGAAATAGGGCATCAGCACCAGATCTTCTGCGCCCTCGACATCAATTTTCACGCAATCAATGCGCGCAAGATTCTGTTCACGCACCACATCCAGCAAGGGCCGCGTGCGCACGGTAAACGTATCGCCCGAACCAGACACAATGCTTTCGCCGCCGGTATGGAATGTCGCCTCGCCCTCCTTGTCGGACAGGGCGATATTCAGCACCGACGTGTTGGCGAGATGATTGGCGCGGATATTGTAATCGATCACGCCAAAATGCTGCGGCACTGGCTCAAAGCCGATGATGCGTGCCTGCGGCCGCATGGCAGCGGCATAGAACAGGTAAAACCCGGCATTGCAGCCCATGTCGAGAAAAACACCATCGGCCGGTAAATGCTCCAGCAGAAAGGCGCGCTCACGCGATTCAGACCAGCGCGGCGTCATCAGCATATGGCGCGCACTCGCATAAGGCGCGGGATAAAACCGCAGTGTCAGGCCATGATAATCATAGTCGATCGGCGCAGCGCGCACATTCATCGCGGCCAGCGTGGCGATATTGCGCACAAATCCATTGCCGAACCCGACAGCGCGTGATGTCTGGATAATCGCCCGCTGCAACGGCGATGGCGCAAATTGCCCCAGTGGGGCATCTGAAAATGGAATGCCCGCAAACTTTGCTTCCAGAGCAAGGCCTGAAAATGGCAGTTCCATCAATACACCCGCGCCTTCGGTGGAATTGTCTCCACCTCGTTCGTCATGGTGTTGTGATGCACGGGGCGGTAATCGATGACGCATTTCTTGGCATCATCATCCACCCACGCCAGCGTGTGCTTCATCCATTCCTTGTCATCGCGGTCCTTGAAATCCTCGCGCGCATGCGCGCCGCGTGATTCCTGCCGGTTGAGTGCGGAATCCATGGTGACAACCGCCTGCACGATGAGGTTGTCGAATTCCAGCGTCTCGATGAGATCGGAATTCCAGATGAGCGACCGGTCCGTGACCTTGATGTCAGCTTTGGCCTGCCACACCTCGTGAATGGCCTTGTGGCCAGCTTCCAGCGTTTCGCCGGTGCGATACACCGCGCAATCCCGCTGCATCGTATCCTGCATACGGGCGCGCAATTCCGCTGTGCTGGTGCCGCCATTGGAATAGCGGAAATGATCAAGGCGCGAGAGGGCAAGATCAGTGCCGTTGGCTGGCAGTGGCGCCTGCTTTTCACCTGCCGTGAGAATTTCGGCGCAGCGCAAACCGGCAGCGCGGCCAAACACGACAAGATCGATCAGCGAATTGGAGCCGAGCCGGTTTGCGCCATGCACGGAGACGCAGGCCGCTTCGCCAATCGCCATCAGGCCGGGCACCACCACGTCGGGATCGCCGCCTTTTTTCGTCAGCACCTCGCCGTGATAATTCGTCTGGATGCCGCCCATATTATAATGCACGGTCGGGATCACCGGAATCGGCTCCTTGGTGACATCCACGCCCGCGAAAATCTTCGCGCTCTCGGAAATGCCGGGCAGGCGCGCATGCAGCACCGCCGGATCGAGATGGTCGAGATGCAGATGGATATGATCGCTCTTGGCACCCACGCCGCGCCCTTCGCGAATTTCCATGGTCATGGCACGGGAGACCATGTCACGCGGCGCGAGGTCTTTCACGCTTGGCGCATAACGCTCCATGAAGCGTTCACCGGCGGAGTTGGTGAGATAGCCGCCCTCGCCGCGTGACCCTTCGGTGATGAGACAGCCCGCACCATAAATGCCGGTGGGATGGAATTGCACAAATTCCATATCCTGCAGCGGCAGGCCGGCGCGCAGCACCATCGCATTGCCGTCACCCGTGCAGGTATGGGCCGAGGTGGCGGAGAAATAGGCGCGGCCATAGCCGCCCGTGGCCATGATCGACATGTTTGCGCGGAAACGGTGCAGCGTGCCGTCATCCATTTTCAGGGCGATGACGCCCCGGCACTGCCCTTCGGCATCCATGATCAGGTCGATGGCGAAATATTCGATGAAAAATTCCGCTGAATTGCGCAGCGCCTGCCCATAGAGCGTATGCAAAATGGCATGGCCAGTGCGGTCCGCCGCCGCGCAGGTGCGCTGGGCTGGCGGGCCATTACCGTAATCGGTGGTCATGCCGCCGAACGGGCGCTGATAAATCTTGCCTTCTGTCGTGCGCGAGAACGGCACGCCCCAATGCTCCAGCTCGTAAACGGCAGCGGGTGCATTGCGGCAGAGATATTCGATGGCGTCCTGATCACCCAGCCAGTCCGACCCCTTCACGGTGTCGTACATGTGCCATTTCCAGTTATCCTCACCCATATTGGCCAGCGCTGCGGCCACGCCGCCCTGGGCTGCCACCGTGTGCGAGCGGGTGGGAAACACTTTGGTAATGCACGCCGTGCGCAACCCCGCCTGCGCGCAGCCGACGACAGCGCGCAAACCTGCACCGCCTGCGCCAACAATCACCACGTCATAGGTGTGATCCGTGATCGGATAGGCCTTGCCGTTGACCGATGCCATTGTTCTTACGCTCCGACCGCAAGTTTCAGAATGGCGATCAGGCACAACGCGCCGATCGCCACGCAAAAGAATGTGTTGAGGATCAGCGCCAGCACTTTCGCGCCTTCGCCATGGACATAATCCTCGATCACCACCTGCATGCCCAGACGCATGTGGATGACCCCGGATATGACGAACAGCGCCAGCAGTGCCGCCGGCACCGGACGCGACAGCAGGTCCAGCGCATCCTCATAGTCGCGCCCGATCAGGGACACGACAAGGAAGATGAAAGCAAAGGCCAGCACGACGTTGGCCAGGGCCGTGACCCGTTGCAGCCAGAAATGCTCGGTGCCGGATTTGGCGGAGCCAAGGCCGCGCACCTTGCTCAGCGGCGTGCGCATGGAAGAGGGGGAATTGCTCATCACGCGCTCCTCACCGTGCCGCATAGCCGGCGACCCAAGCCAGCACCGTCAGAATAATCGCAACAACAGGGGTCAGCCGCGCCATGTTCATCCGCGTTGCAGCATCAAACCCCTTGCCGAAATCCCAGATAAAGTGCCGCAGCCCGCCAGCCATGTGGTGAAACAGCGCATAGGTATAGCCAAACAGCACCAGCCGGCCGAGGAACGACCCGGCAATCCAGTTGGCCCATTCAAATGACCACGGGCCCGTGGCCGCAGCGATCAGCCACAGCGCCAGCAACAGCGTGCCAAAATACAGCGCGACGCCCGTCACACGATGGGCGATCGACATCGCCATGGTCCAGGACCAGCTGTAAATTTGCAGATGCGGCGACAGGGGACGCGGCGACAATGGCCGCGCTGTCGTGGAATGGGGGGCCGGGCTATCCGCCATGAGCGTGCCTTTCTAAGCGATACGCGATGGCCTCGCCATCAGCGAACAGACCATCAGCTACTGAAGCGCATCCCTACCCAACGCAAGGCCATTTCGCAATGCGGCATAAAGATGACTTTCGTTGGAAAATCATGACGCAGCGTTATATTCAAGTTTTGCAATTGGGATCGAAAAAGAAACATATCAAGATCATATCATAAACATGCTGAGCAAGCCTGTTGCCGTCATAATTTGACCCCCATTGCGGGGTGCTTGCAACCGCGCTGAAAACACGCAGGCTTGGCACCATCAGCACATGCAGGGAAAGGCTATTTCACCTGCAAACGCCGTGCTAAGCCCTGCCGCCGATTCAATCCCGCCGCCCTGCCCGGCGATTCGCCTTCGCATGAGAGTCCGATGAATTTCGACGTTAAAGCCATTCTCGACAATGCTATGCCCTGGCTGGAAAAAAACTGGCAGATCGTGGCCGCCATCTTTGTCGCGCTGGTTGTCCTGTCGATCCTGCGCAGTCTGTTCAGCCGCCCCGGCCGTGCGGCGGCTCCAGCCAGCAGCCAGAGCAACGCGCAGGCGCTCGATACGGCGCTGGCCGCTGGCGCTGAGGTCAATGCAGACCTTGAGGCCTATGCCCGCACCCTGTTCTCGGAAGATTTTCTTGGACATGCCCAGCGCATCACCGGGGATGCGCCCCGCGCCGTGCGCTTCGCCACCATCGGTGAGGCGCCGTTTGTGTATGATGGCGTGATCATGCGTGACATTGCGCTGCTGCCCAGCCGCGCCATCGCGCCGGTCAGCGCCCATTTCCGGCAGGGCCAGAATTTGCTCGATGCCATGCGCCGCCTTGGCGGCATGAACCCGCCCGACGCCACAGCGCGCGAGCGCATGGACGCCCTGCGCGCCACGGTGAATGAATTGCAGGGCGCCATCGACAAGGCTGCCGACGCGGCGGAAAAACTCGATGGGGCCATTTCCAAGGCTGGCGGCACGCTCACCGTGTCCCGCTCGCTGCTCGATCTCGGCACCGATGTGTTCAAGGGGTTCGCCGTGGACCGCCCCGGCCAGCGCGCCAAATTCTACCGTGCCATGCGCGACCAGTCAGCAGCGCGGGTCAAGGATATTCTCGCCAGCATCGACACGGTGCGTGTCACCAGCGCCGCCAGCGCCATGGCGGTTGAGCCGGTAACGAAGGACATGCGCCCGGCGGCGGAGTGAATCTGCGGTTGAACCGCGAACCCTGATTGAGTCTCAAGCGTCATGCCCGCACGTGACGCGGCCATCCAGTGCTGGCTTGCGATTGACATAGAAAGACATGGATGCGCGGAATTGAGGCATCCGCAAAACATGAGATGTTTGGCAGCCGAACTCCGCGCATGACAGTGAGATAGCGGCACTTACCGCACCATCACCGCCCAATAATCAAAATCAAGAATAACAGACGGATCATAATTCCCCTCCGCATCCTTGTAGGGAAAATCAGCGCAGGATTGATCCTTCGTCGCCACGGTGCGGATGCGCAGCGCGCCAATATCCGTGCGCCCCGGAATGTCCGCTATATCGAGAATTTCCGACCATGCCGAAACCGTGCCGCCGGCGAACAATGGCGCGACGTGCCGCCCGCCATTGATGGCGGCGATATGAAAGGCATTGCCCAGCCCATTGAAGGACAAGGCACGCGCCAGCGAAATCACATGGCCGCCATAAATCAGCCTTTTGCCGAAGCGGCTCTTGGCCTGTGCCATCTGGTCGAAATGCACCTTGGCGGTATTCTGATAAAGCCGCGTCGCCAGCATATGCTCGGTCTCTTCCACGGTCATCGCATCGGAATGATCGATGCGCTCGCCTTTTTTGTAGTCGCCCCAGCGATGCGCAGATCCCGACAATTCGCAATCATACCGCTTGGGATCAAACCACGGCACCGCTGCGCCCAGCGTTGCCGGATCGACCACCGATGGCAGATCGGGCACCGCTTCCCGGTCCACCTTCGCGGACATATCCTGCTTGTTGACCATCACCCAGCGGCAATAACTCAAAACCGTTTCACCGCGCTGGTTGGTGCCTGTGGTGCGCACATAAACCACGCCGGTCTTGCCGTTGGAATTTTCTTTCAGGCCGATCACTTCGCTTGCCGCCGACAATGTATCGCCGGGATAGACAGGCTTCAGGAAACGCCCGTCGGCATAACCAAGATTGGCCACCGCATTGAGCGAAATATCCGGAACCGTCTTGCCGAACACGATATGAAAGATGATGAGATCATCAATCGGCGCGACAGGATAATCCAGCAGCGTTGCAAAGCTATCAGCAGACTGCACGGCAAAGCGCGGCCCATAAATCGCCTGATACATCGCCACATCGCCCAGCGTCACCGTGCGCGGCGTGGCGTGGCGGATCACATCGCCAATGGCAAAATGCTCGAAAAACCGTCCGCGGTTGGTTTTCATCAATTCAAACCTTTTTTGTCTCAGCCTGTGTCAGCAAATCCAGCGCCGTGACAAGCGCCGCCGCATCGCCGGAAATGCGCAGCATCTTCTGCCGTGCCGTTGCGCCGGATGCGAGCGAGACCTTCGATGGAGAAATGTGCAGGGCCTTTGCCAGAAAGCGTACCAGCGCCGCGTTGGCTTCGCCATCGGCAGGCGCGGCCTTGATGCGGATTTTCAGAACCGGGCGGCCATCTGCCTGCATTTCAATACCGTCAATGGCATCACGCCCGCCGCGCGGCACGGCCCGCACCGCGACAACAACATCGCTGCCATTGATGCGCCACGGCACAGCCCCCGCCATGCGGCTCAGAACACGTTGGGATAGACGTAGCGCACGATCACATTCTGCAGGAAGAAAATGCCGAGCAGCAGCACGATGGGTGACAGGTCCAGGCCGCCAAGATCGGGCATGCGCCGGCGGATCGGGGCCAGCAGCGGCTCGGTCAGCTGATAAACCGACCGCACGATCATGTTCACAAATTCATTGCGCGTGTTGATGACATTGAAGGCAATGAGCCAGCTCATCACCACAGCCGCGATCACCACGTAGCTGTACATTTGCAGGACGACGAGAAGAACATCGAGAATCGCGCGCATCAGTCACTCGGCTGTTGAGGGGAGAGGCCGGGCCTGATGTAAGGCCTGCACGCGCGCCTCACAAGCGCGGCGTTTCTGCCCGCACCCCGCCTCCGCATGCGTCAATCACGCCTGCGCCGCCTTATCCTGCGCCCCTTGTGCAGCGCCGCATCGAGATCACCATACAAATCCTCGATATCCTCGATACCGGCGGACAGGCGCAGGAGATCGTCCGGGCAGGGCGTGTCCTGCCCTTCGATGCTGGCACGGTGCTCGATCAGGCTTTCGACCCCGCCCAGCGATGTCGCCCGCTTCCAGAGCTGCACATGGGCTGCTGCCGCAATCGCCGGAGCAGCTCCGCCGCGCACGCGGATCGACAGCATGTGCGAAAAGCCCCCCGTCATCTGGCGTTTGGCCACCGCATGTTGCGGATGGCTCTCCAGCCCCGGATACAGCACCGCATGGACATGGGGGTGGTTGGAAAAACGCTGTGCCAGCTCCATCGCGTTGGCAGTGGCCGCACGCACCCGCAGATCAAGCGTGCGCATGCCGCGCATCAGCAGGTAGGCTTCAAACGGGCCGAGAATGCAGCCGAGCATCTTGCGGTTGCGGCTGATCCGCTCCCAGAATGCATCGGTCTCCCGGCAGGCCAGCGCGCCGGCGATCACATCGGAATGGCCGTTGAGGGATTTGGTCGCCGCATGCATCACCACATCGGCTCCCAGCGTCAGGGGTTGAGAGAAAACCGGCGTTGCCACAGTGGAATCGACCGCCAGCTTCGCCCCCGCATCCCGCGCAATGGCGGCCAGCCCGGCAATATCGGCCACATCCCACAACGGGTTGGCCGGCGACTCGGCCCAGATCAACGCGGTTTTGCCCGGCTGCACCGCAGCCCGCACGGCCGCCAGATCGGTCATGTCGACAAAGCGCGTTGTCAGGCCCCAATGGGCGGCATCGGTCATCAGCCAGTTGCGCAACGCCCAGTACATCACGGTCGGCGCGATGACATGATCACCTGGCTTCAGCGCCAGAAATACGCTCGTCGCCGCCGCCATGCCGGAGGAAAACAGCATGGCCGCCGCCGCCTTTTCCAGCATGGCGATGACGCCTTCGGCCTCACGCGTGGTCTGGTTGTCCGGGCGGCCATAGACGAAGCCGGAGGAATATCCGTTGTCCGTGTCCCGCAGGAACGTGGTGGCGACATGGATGGGCGGCACGATGGCACGGGTTTTTGTATCGACATGGCCCATGGCCTGCGCCGCCAGCGTGC
>JBOFCU010000168.1:0-11039 GCA_051646285.1 Beijerinckiaceae bacterium | reverse complement strand
GAAGAATGAGCGCCATTCAGCAGGCGCAATTTCATGAATTCAAAGGGCGCAACATCTGCAACCATCTGCGCACCGGCCTTTTCCCATGCGGGACGCCCCGCACAAAAATGATCCTCAATCACCCACTGCCGGAAAGGTTCCGTGGAAATGGTGCCCTCATCCGCCACACCCAGCAGGGCGCGGGCATCAGCCCGGTCCGCATCGGTTGCCGCCGGCACGATGCGATCCACCATCGCGCAGGGAAATGCGCCATGATTTTCAATCCATGCCGCCAGCGCCGCATCACGCTGCCGTGCAAAGGTAAGCACAAGACCGCGCACGACATGGCCATTTGACGGCAGATTATCGCAGGACAAGACCGTAAACGGACCAAGGCCCTGCGCATGACGCCTGGCCAGCGCTGCAACAATCACACCGATGGCCGAGCGTGGCATATCCGGATGGGCCAGATCATGCACAATATCGGGATGCGCCTGATTGAGCGTGCCGGTGGCCGGATCGTGGCAATAGCCTTTTTCCGTCACGGTGAGCGAAACAATTTTTGTATCCGCCGCCGCCATCACCTCAATCAGCGCGCGGGGATTTTCCGGCAGCACATAAAGTCCGGTGAGAATGCCGCACACCCGCGCCGTGGTCGCATCGCCGTCCCGCACAAGCAGAGAATAAAGCCCGTCCTGCGGGCGCAACTGCGCCACCACATCCGCCTTGCGCATGGATGCGCCGGCAATACCCCAGTGCCGGTCAGTCCCGATCACGTCCTCGGTATAGGCACACAGATGCGCACGCGCGAAAGCGCCAAGCCCCAGATGCACAATGCCGGTGCGCAAGTGCGCACGGTCATAGGCAGGGCGCGCAATGGCCGATGAAACCTGCACCAGCGTTGCATTGGAAAGAACAGCCATCACTTATATCCGGTATGCTTTTTTGGCCAGGGCGTAGGCAAGATCATGGGCCACGGTGAGCGCCTCATCTTCATCCAGCCGATGGTCTGCGACAAGCCGTGCGAGATAGGCGCAATCCACCCGCCGCGCCATATCATGCCGCGCCGGAATGGAGAGATAGGCGCGCGTGTCATCATTGAAACCGACAGTATTATAAAAGCCCGCCGTTTCTGTCGTCATTTCACGAAACCGGCGCATGCCCTCAGGGGCATCAAAAAACCACCAGGCCGGGCCCAGCCGCAGCGCCGGATAATGCCCGGCCAGGGGCGCCAGTTCGCGCGAATAGGATGTTTCATCGAGCGTAAACACAATAATGGTGAGCTGCGATTCATTGCCCACCGCATCAAGCATGGGCTTGAGCGCCCGCACATAATCTGTTTGCGCCGGAATATCGGCACCCTTGTCCCGGCCAAAGGTCGCAAACAGCTGCGGATTATGGTTGCGGAACGAACCGGGATGAATTTGCATCACCAGCCCGTCATCCAGCGACATTTTCGCCAGTTCCGTCAACATCTGGCCACGGAAGGCATCAGCCTCGGCCGCAGAAAAGTCTCCGCGCACAATCCGCGCAAATAGTGCCTCTGCATCGCCCCTGGCGAGATTTTCCGTGCGCGCAGAAGCATGGCCGTGATCGGACGCAGTGGCACCGCGCGCGATGAAATAGGCACGGCGCTGGCGGTGGGCATGGAGATAACCTTGCCATGTGCCGGTGTCCTCGCCCGTCATGGCACCCAGTTTTTTCAGGTTGGCAGAAAATCCCTCGAACTCCGGATCAACAATGGCGTCAGGCCGGTAGGTCGGCAGCACCCGGCCCTTCCAGCCCGATGCGCGCACCGCATCATGATGGGCAAGATCATCGAGCGCGCCATCGGTTGTCGCAATCGCCTCGATATTGAATTTTTCATAAAGCGCGCGCGGGCGGAATTCTGGCGTGGCCAGCGCGGCGTCAATCTGATCATAGAGTGCGTCGGCATTGGCAGGCCTCAGCCGTGCCGTGATACCGAAAAGATGTTCGAGCGCATGTTCAAACCACATCCGCGTCGGGGTGCCGGCAAACAGATACCAGTGCTGGGCAAACAGCCGCCAGATGGCGCGGCCATCCGTCTCGACAGCACCGCCATCAGCCCGCGGCACACCCAGTTTTTCCAGCGGCACGCCCTGCGAATAGAGCATGCGGAACACATAATGATCCGGTTTCACAAACAGGCTGGCCGGATCGGGAAACCGCTCATTCACGGCGTACCAGGACGGATCGGTGTGGCCATGCGGGCTGATGATCGGCAAGGCCCTGACGGATTCATAGAGCCGCTGCGCAATCGCGCGCGTAGCGGGGTCTGCTGGAAAAAGCCGGTCGGGATGCAAGGCCATCGCAAAAGTCCTGAAAGGGGTCACCCTTTTAATCGGCTATGGCGCAGGCTTGCAATGTGCGGAACGGGCATGCCAGCCCGGCCCTCCGGCTCATCACCGGGCAGAACTGGCGGGGTTGGGCAAGACTGCTTTGCTGCACAAAAAAAGCCGCGCTTGAGGGCGCGGCTTTCAGGAAGGTGCGGGCTGGCGGTTCAGTTGGCCCCCTCAAGCAGGCGGCGCGCAATCACCTGCGCCTGAATTTCAGCCGCGCCTTCAAAAATATTCAGGATGCGCGCATCACACAATACCCGCGACACCGGATATTCCAGTGCAAAACCGTTGCCGCCATGAATTTGCAGGGCATTATCGGCTGCCGCCCACGCCACGCGCGCGCCCAGCAATTTCGCCATGCCCGCTTCCAGATCACACCGCTTGTCATGGTCTTTCTGGCGCGCGGCAAAATAGGTGAGCTGACGCACAATCATGATTTCCGCCGCCATCATCGCGAGCTTGTCTGAGACGCGCGGGAACGCCACCAGCGGCTTGCCGAACTGGATGCGGTCTTCGGCATACCGCAACCCCAGATCAAGCGCCGCCTGCGCCACACCGATGGCGCGCGCTGCCGTTTGAATACGGGCCGATTCAAACGTCTGCATCAGTTGTTTGAAGCCCTGCCCCTCGACGCCGCCAAGCAGATTATCCGCCTTCACTTCAAAATTATCGAAGGCCAGTTCGTATTCCTTCATGCCGCGATAGCCGAGAACTTCAATTTCGCCGCCGGTCAGCCCCTCGACAGGAAACGGATTGTCGTCTGTGCCACGGGGCTTTTCGGCCAGCAGGATCGACAGGCCCTTGTGGCCCGGCTCATCAGCATTGGTGCGCACCAGCATCGTCATGACATCGGCCCGCACCGGATGAGTGATCCAGGTCTTGTTGCCGGAAACGCGATAAACATCGCCATCACGCACGGCGCGGGTTTTCAGCGAGGCCAGATCCGAACCCGTGTTCGGCTCCGTAAACACCGCCGTTGGCAGAATTTCGCCAGATGCAATTTTGGGCAGCCAGTGATTTTTCTGCGCCTCCGTACCGCCGGCAATAATCAGTTCCGAGGCAATTTCTGAACGGGTGCCGAGCGAACCAACGCCGATATAACCGCGCGACAACTCCTCCGACACCACACACATGGATTCCTTGCCAAGGCCCATACCGCCGAATTGTTCCGGCAGGGTCAGGCCGAACACGCCCAGTTCAGCCAGCTTGGCGATAATGTCGAGCGGAATATAATCATTCTTCAAATGCCATTCATGGGCAAAGGGCTGCACCTCCGCATCCGAGAATTTTTTCATTTCATCGCGGATGGAAGACAGCGTTTCATCAAGCCCAGTGTCGCCAACCGTGGCAGCACCCTGCCCATGGCGCATATGGGCCACCAGCGCGGCCCGGTTTTCCGCCGTGTTGCCTGTAGCGATCAGCGTGCGCACAGCCTCATGGGTCTGGAAGGCCGCCAAGGCCCGGTCGGGGACACCCAGCGCCGAAACGCGCACGATCTCACCCTGGCTCATGGCAATGCCGCCAGACATTTGCGCGGCATATTCGCCAAGGCCGATGCTGACGATCAACGCCTCGGTGTCGCCAAACCGGCCTTCCCCGCGCATCCGCTCGGCATAATCGGCCATCTGCGTGAAGGCCTCGACATAGGTCGCCAGCCAGGCCAGGCCATGGGTGGCGTGCTGTTCCTTTTCCAGCAGGGTGGCCGAAATCTTGCCATCCCGCAGCACCCGGGCGCGCACCGCGCTCTTGGCTTCAGCAAACAGCGTTTGCGCTGCGGCGGCGGCCGCATGAGCCAGCGCAATCACATCAGGCGCATCAGTGCGGGTAACGGCGGACAGGCTCATGGCAGACCTCATTGCAAAATTGTTGCATTGCAAAATAGCGGCTGATCGCGGGTCGGCAAGCCTTCTTTTGGCGGCACCGGTGCCGCCGACGGCCGCTAGCGGCTGGCCAGCCAGACACCAAAAACGGTGATGATCAGGCCCAAGACCTGCACCGCCCCCATCGCTTCGCCAAAAGCAGCCCAGGCCATGGCCGCCGAGACCGCTGGCACAAGATAGATAAAGGTTGCAGCCCGTGCCACCGCGCCACGCCGGATCATCTGCAAAAACAGGCTCACCCCGCCGATCGACAACACCAGCACCGACCACACCATGGTGAGAATGGCCGTCGGCGTCCAGTCAATCCGCATCGGCTCGAACAGCCAGGCCAGCGGCAGCGTGATGAGAAAGGCACCGGCAAACTGCCACACCGTTGCCGGGAGCAGTTCCATGCCAGTGACAAAACGCTTCTGATAAAAACTGCCGAGCGTCACCGACAGCATACCCAGCACATTGATGAAGATCGGAAACAGCGCGGCCTGAAACTGTGCCGCCTCAAGCCCGGCCATGCGTGGCAGGAATGTCACCAGCAGGCCGGCAAACCCGAGCCCGATGCCGGCATATTGCCGCGCTGTGACCGTTTCACGAATCAGCAGCGGTGCCAGAAGCGCCGTCATCAGCGGTTGCAGCGCCGCGATCACCCCGGACAATCCTGCCGGCACGCCGGCCCGCACCGCCCACCAGACCCCGGCCAGATACAGGCCCGAAACCATCACCCCCGCCACAAGTGCATGCGCAATCTGCGAACCCTTGCGCGGCCACACATCGCCACGCCAGAACACCAGCGCGGCCAGCACAACCGCTGCGAGGGCGTGCCGGACAGACAGGAAGGTCAGCGCGTCGGCCGATTGCGCCGCGAAGCCCGCCGCGATCCAGCCGGTTGACCAGATCAGCACAAACAGCGCCGGCGCAGAGGCCAGCCACACCGGCGCGGCAGACTGCGGCGATGGAGGCTGCGGTGCTGACGATTGCGCCTTGGATGATAGCGCCTTGGATGACAGACGGTGCCCGGACATGAGCCTGCATAGCCCGTTACCCGGAGACGCACCACGCAGACCGCTGCATGGCGGCCCGCGCCATCGGCCCGCCGGGTGATGGCAAAGCTGTGCCATCGCTATGAAAAGCTTGCCTCCCGCAGCGCGCCATGGAATCAGCGGCGGAGCCAGTGCTGCGCCTCACCCTCACTCCGGACCAACCCTGCCTTGCACCCGTTGCGGATCACCAAGGAAGCCATCGACACATTTCTCGACCATGACGGTTGGGCGATTGCGAGCCATATTGCGCTGTCCCTGCTGATGTCGATGTTTCCGTTCCTGCTGGTGGTGACCGCGCTGGCCGGCGTTTTCGGCTCGCGTGAGCTGGCGGACGAAGCCGCGCGCATCCTGCTGGAGGCGTGGCCGAAAGAGGTCGCCGTGCCGATTGCCCGCGAAGTAACAACGGTGCTGACCAGCGTGCGTGGCGACGCGCTGACGATTGGCGCGCTGCTCGCCCTGTATTTTGCATCGAGCGGCGTCGAGTCCCTGCGCATCGGCCTCAACCGCGCCTATGGCGAAAAGGAAATGCGCAGCTTTTACGTGCTGCGGGTTGAATCAATTTTCTTTGTGCTGCTCGGCGCGATGGCGATTCTGGCGATGGCCTTTCTCGTTGTGCTGTGGCCTGCCATTATCCGCAACATCGTCAATTACGTGCCGGATTTTTCGCCGCTGTGGCGCACACTGATCTGGTCACGGCTGCTGATCGCCACGGGCCTTATCGTACTGGCGCTGCTGTTTGCCCACCTGTTTTTGCCGGCTGGCAAACGCGGCCTGCAGATTGTGCTGCCGGGCGTGGCCATTACGCTTGGCCTGTGGCTGGCGGGCGGCATTGCCGTTGGCCGCTACCTCGACGATTTTTCCTATGCCTATGTCACAACCTATGGCGGCCTCGCCACGGGCATGATTGCGCTGGTATTTCTGTATATTGCCGCGACCATGTTTTTATTGGGTGCGGAACTGAATGCCGCCATTCAGCGGCACCTCGCGATTGATGCGATGCAGGACACGGTTGATCGCACGGCGGATACCAAAAATCCGCCGCCGCACCCCTGATCACAAGCCACATTCACAAAAATGGCGGCTTCAGCCGTGCTGAAAGAGAACAATAAGCGCGGGCTGAAACACATCAGCCTTATCCGGCATCAGCGATAAATCCGGCCTTTGCAATCCCGGCCTTGGCCGCAATCTCATCATTATCAGACGTATCGCCGGAAATACCCACCGCACCGATCACGCCATTGCCGGCATCACGCACGAGCACACCGCCGGGCACAGGGATCAGCGGCCCCACCACATGGCTGACGGCCGACACGAAATACCCTTGCGCCTCGGCCCGCGTCATCAGCGCGCGCGTGCCCATGCCCATCGCCAGCGCCCCATGCGCCTTGGCATGGGCAATTTCATAACGCTTGAGCGAGGCATGATCCTCCGTCGCCACCGCGCGCACAGCGCCGCGCGCATCAAGCACCACCACGCTGAGCGGCTTCATGTTGGCACTGCGGGCTGTTTCGAGAGCAGCCGCAATCATGATCTGTGCGGCGGAAAGTGTGAGCATAAATGACATCCTGATCGATTATCAGTAGAGCGTAAGAGGCCCAGAGCGTGCAGGCAAGTCATTGTGATGCAATTCGCAAAAAATGCCTTGGATGGCGCATGCTATTGACAAGGCTGAATCCAAGAACACGTGCGCAGTAAGACCTGCCCAAGCCGAGACGCTCAACTGAAATGCACACCGGGTCAAGCCTGCTCATGCAGACGCCGCTTCACGGCACCGCCGGCTTCATACCAGTCTTTGCTGCGGTTCACGATGGCAACTACAGAAAGCATTACCGGCACTTCAATCAAAACGCCGACCACAGTGGCTAGCGCTGCGCCAGATTTAAAACCGAATAGGCTGATGGCCGCAGCCACAGCCAATTCGAAAAAATTGCTGGCACCTATCAATGCAGACGGGCCCGCAACACAATGCGCCTCACCTGTCCAGCGGTTCAGAAGGTAGGCCAAACCCGCATTGAAATAAACCTGGATGGTGATTGGAACAGCAAGAATGGCAATCACCAGTGGCTGGGCCAATATCTGCCCGCCCTGAAAAGCAAACAGCAAAACCAGTGTTGAAAGCAGCGCCGCAAGAGACAGCGGCTGCAACACAGCAAGAAGCCGCGCCATGCCCGCCGCGCCCTTTGATTGCAGAACGTGTGTGCGCAGCACTTGCGCAATAATGACGGGCGCAACAATATAAAGCACAACCGATAAAAACAGCGTGCCCCAAGGCACTGTAATTGCCGAAAGCCCCAGCAGAAATCCGACCAAGGGGGCAAAAGCGAGAATCATAATAGCATCATTGGCCGCCACCTGACTCAGGGTAAAATGAGGTTCACCACGGCAAAGATTCGACCAGACGAAAACCATGGCTGTGCATGGCGCAGCGGCAAGCAGGATAAGTCCGGCAATATAACTGCTGATCTGGTCAGGCGGCAGCCATGGGCGAAAAATCGTCGAAATAAATAGCCAGCCCAGAAATGCCATTGAAAAGGGCTTAACAGCCCAGTTGATGAAAAGCGTGACACCGATTCCACGCCAATGATTTTTGACCTCGGCAAGTGCAGAAAAATCAATACGCACGAGCATTGGAATAATCATCAGCCACACAAGAAGTGCAACCGGAATATTAACGCTCGCAATCTCGGCAGCACCAAGGGCCTGAAATGGTGCCGGGAAAAAATGCCCCAATGCAATACCGACGGCAATGGACAAGACGACCCAGACCGTGAGATAGCGTTCAAAATTCGACATGAGCTGCAATCTTCATTCATTGTTGCAAGG
Organism: Beijerinckiaceae bacterium; assembly: GCA_051646285.1. GTDB lineage: Bacteria > Pseudomonadota > Alphaproteobacteria > Rhizobiales > Beijerinckiaceae > Terrirubrum. The sequence goes on along the minus strand of JBOFCU010000168.1, from coordinate 2,963 downwards.
TTGTGCCAGGCAGATGGCCAATTTCCTTCATCCGCGCTTTCAGCACCATGCTGTCAAGGCTGCTGATAGGCAATGCCATGAATACGGAAATCCGGTTGCGCATATATTTGAAGGCCGTGGTGAAGGCGCGCTCTTTTTCAACATCGCTGCCGTCCACCGCAGCCGGGTCTTCAATGCCCCAATGGGCTGTCATCGGCTGACCGGGCCAGACCGGGCAGGCTTCACCAGCTGCGCTGTCACACACGGTGATGACGAAATCCATCTTTGGCGCGTCAGGCCCTGCATACTCTTCCCAGCTTTTGGAGCGGTAGCCGTCCGCTGGATAATTGTAGGCCGCGAGCGTTTTCAATGCGAATGGATTGACCACGCCTTTGGGCTGGCTCCCGGCCGAAAAAGCATTGAAGCGGCCTGCCCCATCCTTGCGCAAGATACCTTCTGCCAAAACCGAGCGCGCCGTGTTACCGGTGCAGAGAAACAGGACATTATAAATACGCTGGCTCATGGGCAGACCTCTTCGTGAGCAAATGATGACGGCAGAAAAACAATGTTGTCTAGACAAGCCGTACTGTTGCCGCCGCAGCAGTCACGCAGCAGAAAATCAACCAGCCCGCGCACCCGCGCCATCTCGGCGCAATACCAGATCATGCGCCCGCGCCGCTCAGACCGGACCAGACCGGCATGGGCCAATAGTTTCAGATGCGCCGACAAGGTATTTTGCGGCACGCCAAGGCAGTGTGACAGGGCGCCAGCACGGATCCCCGCCGGCTCATGCTGCACCAGCAGGCGCACAGCCTCGAGGCGGGTTTGCTGCGCCAGCGCCGCACAGATCGCGAGAGCTTCCGTCGTTTCCATATATCTGGATTAGTGGAAGCCAATGACAGTGATGTGACAAAAAAATGCCGCAGACAGGCTGCGGCATTTGTCTTCAATGCAAATCACATTTATTTCGCGGCGTAGGCTTCCTGCACATCCTCGACCGAGCGCAAACCTTCGCGCGGCGCATTGACGAGCACGGCCATGTTGCCGGGCTTGTGCTGGTTCTTCCACATCTTGGTATGGGCCAGCGGAATATCAGCCCATGAGAACACTTCGCTCATGCAGGGATCGATGCGGCGGTTGATGATGAATTCATTTGCAGCCGTCGCTTGTTTCAGATGAGCGAAATGCGACCCCTGAATGCGCTTCTGCCGCATCCAGACATAGCGTGCATCAAAGGTCAGGTTGAAGCCCGTCGTGCCAGCGCAGAACACCACCATGCCACCGCGTTTCGCCACAAGGGCAGACACCGGGAATGTCGCCTCGCCCGGATGCTCGAACACCATATCAACGTCTTTTTTGCCGGTGATGTCCCAGATCGCCTTGCCGAAGCGCCGCGCCTCTTTCACCCAGTCATTATATTCCGGCGTGTTGACCGTCGGCATCTGGCCCCAGCATTTGAAATCCGTGCGGTTAATCACACCCGATGCACCGAGACTTTTCACGAAGTCGCGGCGCGATTCGTCCGCAATGACGCCAATCGGGTTGGCACCGGATGCGGCGATGAGCTGGATGGCGAACACGCCCAGCCCGCCGGACGCGCCCCAGACCAGCACATTGTCACCGGGTTTCAGCGTATGCGGGGGATGGCCGAACAGCATGCGGTAGGCGGTGGCCAGCGTCAGCGTGTAGCAGGCGCTTTCTTCCCAGGTCAGATGCTGCGGGCGCGGCATGAGCTGGCGCGACTGCACGCGGCAGAACTGGGCAAAGGAGCCATCCGGCGTTTCATAGCCCCAGATGCGCTGGCTCGGCGAAAACATCGGATCACCGCCATTGCACTCCTCATCATCACCATCATCCTGATTGCAATGGACGATGACCTCGTCACCGACCTTCCAGCGCTTCACCTTGGCACCGACCGCCCAGACAATGCCGGAAGCATCGGAACCGGCGACATGAAGCGCGGCCTTGTGCACATCAAACGGCGAAATTGGCTGGCCCAAGCCCGCCCAAATGCCATTATAGTTAACGCCTGCGGCCATCACATAGACGAGCACCTCATCTTCACCGATGCTCCAGGTCGGCACGACCTCAACCTGCATGGCCTGTTCGGGCGGACCATGACGCTCACGGCGGATCGCCCACGCATACATGGTCTTGGGCACATGGCCGAGGGGTGGCATGTCGCCGAGTTCATACAAATCCTTCGTGGATTCAGTTGCTTGCGGCTTGGTGGCCATGGCCGGATTCTCCTTCAGTGCAACCGTTCCGGCACCGGGTGCCCGTCGGCGGAACAATAGCGCGGCGTCTATATTGTGCAGTGCGGGAAGCAAAGAACGCGCGCAGCGCCGCTTGTCAATCATCCCAAAAAACGAGGACAAATTTTCGGCAAATCTTCACGAATTGGGATTAGACCAATGGGCGAGCGCTTTGACCATGCGCCCATGCACCCGGACCAGAGGAGGCGCAGATGTTGAATTTGACGATGCTGCGCAGCTTTAATCCCGATGAAGTGTTGGGCATCTGGTTCGTGATGCTGGTGTTTTCCATTCTCGTCGGCTGGCTTTTTGACTGGCTGATGCAGAAATCCGGCATTGGTGTCATTGCTGGCACCGCCGCCACGCTGCTCAGCCTCGTCGGCGGCTTGCACCTGTCCGAGCGGTTTGTGCGTTACTATTGGCACCGTGATCCCGTCAGTTCTGACCTGCCGGTGCTCATTGCCATCGCCGCCACGACCGTGATCGCGACCATTCTCACGCTGGCCTATATGAAGCGCAAATTCTTCGACAACTGATCGCGCGGGGGTCTAAAAGCACCCTACCGCGCTGCACTGCACCATGGTAAGGCCGCTGGCATGATGAAGCTGCTGCCGACCAAGGATGCTGCATGACCAACCGCACCCCTGTGATGGATTCCCCCGCGCCCAGTGCGCCGGTGATAGCCAAGGATGCCCACGCCATGGGCGCGAAAACCAGGGACAAGCCCTG